>JBBTVC010000054.1:0-2786 GCA_038063435.1 Patescibacteria group bacterium
TTGCCATAAGCACCGGAATTTTATGTTTTTTACAGACAAAACGCGAACGCACTTTAAGGTCAATGGAATCCATCTCATCAATAAAAACATTAAGACCTTTGATAAAATCTTCAAGATTTTCTTTGGTTAATCCGTTGTCGTAAACTTCCAGCTCAGCCCAAGGGTCAAGCTCATAAATACTTTGGGCGAAAAATATCGCTTTATTTTGTCCAATTGAGCCGAGTCCGGCGCGTATGCGATTCAGATTGGTCGCTTCAATTTCGTCAAAATCGGCTAAGCGCATATTTTTAGGCCCGCCGGTCAAAGCAAGGGTTGAAGCAACATTTGACCCGACTGACATTCCGGCAATGCCTATTTTAAAATTCCGATAACTCGCCTGTTCTTCCTTGTTTATAATATTTTTATTACGGGCGGTACGAAGTTCAAAATAGATATTTTCCTCCGGCAGATAAATCGCCTTATTGAGCCACGGATAAAAAACATAAACGCCTTGAATGGTTTTGGCGTCTTCGTCCATAAATTTCGCCAAGGCCTCATCCGCTCCCGGCATGCCTTTTTTAAACCGCGGATTCCTTGTGAAAAAAAGCTCTTTTAGCGAACGCAAAAACGCGTCAATAATTTCAACGCCCGCTGGTAGTTCTTCTTTTTTACTAAAAAATTGTGGTTTATTCATGAATAGTTATCGTTTATTCCACCTGTGTTTGGCTTTTTTGACCGCGAAACGCGGGTCGCCAAACTTAATTAAAATTATATTCGGCAGGGCTTTGGCCCCAATTGAACGATGGAGCTTGCGATACTCCATATTTAGGCGCGTCAAGCTGTCAAAAACGCTCTGGCGGATTTTAGCCGCAAGATTTAACGATAGCTTAACCTTGCGCGCAAGCTCAACTTCAATAAACAGTTTTTGGTCGCGGCCGTTATTGAAAAGACGGCTGTGCGCGATAAATTTTCCGGAAACAAATCTGTAAACATTTTTATTTTCAAGACCGGCTTTTATGTTTTCGGGGTAAATATTTAGGGCGTAAAAAGTCGTGGCCACATCGGACCTGGAGCCCAGAAGTATAAAAGGCGCGCGCCATTTTTCAAAACCAAGTTTTTTGGCTTTTTCCAAGATTCCGCAATCTTTTAAGATCTTTCGCATTTCATAATGAGCCATCAGTTTTCCGGTGTCGTGGATGTTATAACGCAGAAGCGGGATGCCGGAGCGCGAGCTGAAAATCATTTCATCTGAAACCATTTCAAAAAACACCTGCTTGGGGTCATATTGCACGATTGTCGGCATGAATGAGTCTAAGCCGAACGCTAAGGCTAATCTTTTATTGCCTGATGCGATTTTCCTTATGAAAATACTCGCTGGAGTTTCGTGACCGACAGCGCCGGCGTCAGCCGTGCCATAAATGCTGGACGAGCCCGAAAAATTGTTTTTTATGCCCGCGACTTCGTGAAGTATCTCGCGATATTTTTCTGAAAAATTTTCTCCGGCCAGAAGTAAATTGAGTTTAAATTTTTTAATATCTACTCTCTGGGCTTTCGCTTCTTCAATTACGTCTCTGACAAAAGGAGGATAGCCCGCAAGAATTACCCGGTCAAAAATAGGAGCTAAATCACGCAAAATATTTACTGCATCCTCTTTTTCAATGGAGGGCGTTATAACCGAAATATTATAGCCGTGTTTGGCCAGCCATCGGGCCGATGACATGGTAAATGTGCCGGCAATCCAAGTGCCCATTGAAAAACAAACTATAACCAAAGTCCTTTCTTCTTTTTTTATGCCGAAAATGTCGCGGAAAATCCTTTCATGCAATCGTCCGCCGACATCTTCTTGCTGGCCGCCTCTTGGCCAATAAAAGGGCTTACCGGACGATCCGGAGCTTGCCGAAATCATTGCCGGGATTTTTTTATCGGGGAAAAGCCAAGTGAAATCAAAAGCGCGCAAGTAATTATTTTTGTCGGTCAGCGGAATTTTTAAAAAATCGGAATATGATTTTACGCGCGCGGGATTGATTTTGTGTTTTTTTAAAAATGACTTATAGGCCGGCGTTGTTTGCGCCGACTCTTTAAAAAGTTTTAGGGCTTCTTGAAATCCATCGGGATTTTTTTGAACCATTATCTAATTATTATGCGATAAAATTGTTTAAAAAAGAACCCCCCGCCGCGAAAGCGTCTCGCGGCGGGGGCGTTGTCGTCTTACTTCTACCGGATGGCGGGGTCCGGCAATACCGGCCAAAAATTTATCACTCCATCATTGTACGTCAAACGCTCTAGCTCGGGCTCGTCATCACTGGAGTAGTAGAAAATGAAATGCGCCACTCCTCGCCGCATCGCATCGCGTCCTATGGCTACGTTGTTAAGCCCCATCGATAACACCGGGCAATCGCCTTGCTCACGGCAAATTCTGTCATGTTCTTTGTTGTCAATCGGGTCAATTCGCACTATTTCAAACCGGCCAAAAACCTTGGCAAGTGACGCTCTTTGAAAATCAGACAGCGAGTCCGGCTCTTTGCCCACCAACAAAATCCTAGTCGTCATGCCCCGTCTCCTTTTGAGTTAAGAACGGAAAAGAGCTTATATTTCCCATTATACTACTAAATCTAAAAAAGTCAAGTCCGCCCGGTAGGATTCGCCTCTCCCTTTCGGTCGAGACGCTGAATTTTTATAATCGCGTTGCTCATTAAAAATTCGCGCCTTCGGTTCGAATCCTACGGGGGCAAAAATGGCTTCGCCATCTTTTGTCCGCCCGGTAGGATTCGCCTCTCCCTTTCGGTCGAGACGCTGAATTTTTATAA
>JBBTVC010000055.1:0-1947 GCA_038063435.1 Patescibacteria group bacterium
GATAGTTTGCACTTGGAACTGTCTGGTTGATTTGCGAGGTGACCAAACATCCTCGGACTGCATTTCCTAATACTCCGACTCATCGAAGCTAGGCACCCCCAAAATTTTACGAAGTAAAATTTTGTCCTGAGTTTGTCGAAGGACTACATTATTATATACACAAATTTATACAATTGTCAACCGTTTCATTTTAATTTTTTATTTTGACGACTTTAGCTCTCTTTCAATCTTTCTTTTTGATTCGCGTTTTTTTATGGTTTCGCGCTTGTCGTATTTTTTCTTTCCTCTGGCGATTCCTATTTCCATCTTTATCACGCGTCCTTTATTATATACACGAATTGGCACAATTGTCAAGCCACGCTCTTCTCCTTTGCCCAAAAGATATTTTATTTCGTTTTTTTTCAAAAGCAGTTTTCGGGTTCTTTGCGGTTCGTATTCTTTCGGCATATTTGCTGGCTGATACGGCGGAATTTCCATTCCAACGACAAAGGCCTCGCCCCCGCGGATAATCACGCGCGAGCCCAAAATAGAGCCCTGCTTGTTGCGAAGAGATTTAACTTCAAATCCGCGCAAAGACAAGCCGGCTTCAAACTTCTCAAGGATTTCATAATTGAAAAATGCTTTTTTGTTTTCTATCAGCGCGCTCATGCGCCCATTATTGCATTTTTTTGGATTCCGTGCTATTTTTTAAACGGATTTAATTCACGCGTTGGAAGGAGTCTACGATGCCGAAATTCGAGTTGGACTTTGATACCTATTTTAATGACGGCGAAGAAAAGGTTTTTAACGCCAGCAGATATACCCGCGTAATCTTCGCGGAAAATGAACACTGGGGTCGCGTAGTTGCAATGGCTATGGCCGAGGGTAAGATTTTTTCCGGAGGTAGCGAGGCCGTGGTAAGAGGCGAAGAGATTAATCATTGTGAGTATCTTGATGCGGTGAAAGAAGTCAGCAAAACAGACAAAGAATATACTTTATATTGGGATGATTCTCGCGCCTGGGAGCGCGTTTTGAAGAGATTGGGTTTAAAAGAAGAAAATGTAGATTTTGTGTTCGGTCCGAAAGGCCAAAAAGTAGGTTTTATATTAAAACCTCTGGTCAAAAAAACGTAGCCCGGGTCGTAGAGGAGCGAGCGCGTGGCCAATAAGACAGGAAAAGAAATTGATATTCTTGTTGATATAGAGCACGATGGGCCGATTCCGGGCGAATACAGCATGGTAGAGCTTGGCGCCTCCGTTATTTGGGAACCGGACATTGAGCCGTTTCATGTCATAATTCAACCACTGCATGATCATTATGATTTAGAAACCCAGAAATTTTTGGATGGCGTCGGTCTTACGCGCGAAGTTGCCAGAAACGGCGACCTGCCTCTTAGAGCCATGGAAAGATTTGATTTTTGGGTTAATCTCCATACCGGCTATGGCCACGATCGTCCTGTTTTTGTGCATTTCGGAGGAAAAGATTGGAGTTTTGTTGACTGGTATTTTTGGAAGTTTCTGGCGCATAATCCGTTCGGCGTGAGCGCTTGCGATTTGAAGTCAATGACGCGGGGAGTCCTGAAATGTTCTTGGGCCCAAACCTCAAAAAGCCGTATGCCCAAGGAGCTGCGCCCGACCCTTCCCCACACCCATCACGCGCATGAAGACGCGATGGAACACGCCGAGCGTTTCAGAAAATTATGGGACTACGAAAAATAATTTGTCATATTGAACCAGTAACGTCGCCCTTATCTTAAGGGCGTCTTTTTTGTTCGGATTTTAAATTTTAAAATGATGCTTGTTTTAAGCGATCGCCAAAAACAGGCATCATTTTAGAACTCTTTTTATTTCTGTTTTTTATGGATAAAGTATACTTATGCTTCGCGAGAGAATAAAAAAGGAAATTTTGAAAGCAGCCCCTCGGGAACTTCGGAATTTTGAATTCTCGGTTTCTCGTCCGGAGCGGGAG
>JBBTVC010000056.1:0-4840 GCA_038063435.1 Patescibacteria group bacterium
CCGGAATTTTTGATTTTAAAATTTGTTCAATTCCGGCTTTAAGCGTAACGATGCTTAAAGGACATCCTTGGCAATTGCCTTTCATTTTTAATTTAACAACTCCGTTTTCAAAGCTCACAAAATCCAAATCACCCAGATGCATCGCAAGCATCGGTCTTACTTCTTTATCCAAAATTTCTTTTATTTTATTATCCATATTTAAAACTGATTTACGTTATTTGGAGAAGAATCCGAAAAATTTATTCAAATCTTTTTTCAACCTCCTCCCAATTAACCACACTCCACCAGCTCTCTATGTATTCCGCGCGGCGATTTTGATATTTAAGATAGTACGCGTGCTCCCAGACATCAAGACCCAAAAGAGGATTTAAGCCCTGCGAAATGGGGCTGTCTTGATTGGGAGTTGAAACAATAAAGAGCTTGCCCGTTCCGTCTTTTACAAGCCACACCCATCCGCTGCCAAAAATTCCGACGGCCGATGCCGCGAATTTTTCTTTAAAATCCGAAAACCTGCCGAAGTTCTTATTAATTTCGTCTGCCAAAACTCCCGACGGCTCCCTGCTTTTTCCGGCCAAAGCCGCCTTAGACGGCGAAACCAGCGATGTCCAAAAAAGAGAATGGTTATGGTGCCCGCCGCCATGATTCTTGACGGCCGTTTTTATGTCTTCCGGAATAGAATTTAAATCTTTAAGCAGTTCTTCAACCGGCCTTTCCTGAAGTTCGGGGTATTTCTCAAGAGCCGCGTTTAGTTTATCAACATAGGCCTGATGGTGCTTAATGTGGTGTATTTCCATTGTGCGCGCGTCAATAAACGGCTCAAGCGCGTCGTAACTATATGGCAATTTTGGAAGTTCGTGTTTCATAATATTTGATTTCCCTCTTCATCATATAAAATAATGGCTTTAGTCGGACAAGATTGGGCCGCCATAAGTATTGTTTCGTAGTCAGCCGCGTCCTTGTCAATGACGTAGGCCTTATTCTCTTTATCAAGCGCGAAAACGCCGGGCACTAAAGCCACACAGCTTGCCGCCCCCGTACAAAGCTCACGATCAATGACTATTTTGTTTATTTTCTTGTCCGTCATTACAAAAAGTATATCATTTAAATTCTTTGCAGCAAAGTTCGCAGACGGCCTCAAACCCAAAAGTTGCGCATTTGGCGCGGGACGGACTGGGGACTCCCCCGATCATTTTGAAAATATCTTCGTCTTTGATTTTGGCTATTGCGCGAATTGACTTGCCCTTGATATATTCTGAAAAAATTGACGAGGTGGGTAAGATGGTCGGTGGGTGGTACAGACAAACAGCCAATAAATAAATCGAGGGCGTAAACCAAAAACAATTTACACCCTCTGAATGAAGAGGCTTGCGAACGGCAGCGAAACGCCAGTCCGCGTCCCACGAGCTGTCAAACCAGTTCAGGTTCAGGTTGCGCTCGGAGCCGTTCTTGTAGAGGCACGGAACATTGCGGTTGTCGTTCCGGTTCTGCCAAACAGAACCAAATGCGCAAAATACCTCCTATACCACTGCCCTTAGAATACTCTCGGGACTGTATCTTATTCGGAATCTGTAAATTCCATAATATCTTGCGCCAAGTATCTTCATTTTTTGGAAATTACTGATGACGCTGGCGTAAGGCGTACCCGACGCCATTCTGCATGCAATAACTCCGGAATTCGGCCGCCCGAAACCATAGCCGCGGACATATTAGCCTAGTATCCAAAATGATAATAACAAATCCAAAAAGAAAATCGAGCCAACAGCTTGCTGTTGGCTCGATTGGCTTTCCAAGGATCCAAAGACCAGAACAGATCTAAGGATCCAGAAATCAAAGTGCTACCTGCCTACCGGCAGGCGGGCTTGCGAACGGCAGCGAAACGCCAGTCCGCGTCCCACGAGCCGCCAAACCAGCTCAGGTCCAGGTCGCGCCCGGAGCCGTCCCCGTAGAGGCACGGAACACCGCGGCCGCCGAACCGGTACCGCCAAACAGAACCAAGAGCCGCGATTGGATACTCACGCTGGAGTTCCGGATGCTGGGCGCCCAGAGCCAGAAGCCCGGGGAGTTCCTCCGGTTTGAAGCCCATTTTGTCCAGTTCCAGCAACGCCTCTTCCGAGGTAATGTCGCGGTTGAAGTGGATCAGATGGACTTCTGCCATTTCTTCGCCTCGGCGGATGACCGGGAAGTTTGTGCCGTTGATGTCCGAGTTAACCCAGTCATACTTTCCGGCCTTAACCATGTCTTGCACGTTCTGGTTGTAATTGACCGGGACACGGAAGATGTTTTTGGCCGTTTGGACGATCTCACAGATGAGATCCGCCAACTTGTCGCGGAGAATTTTGGAGGTCAGGATGCGTTCCATGTCCTGGTCGCTTCCGCCCCGCTTCAGCACCGCGTCAGTCAGGGCCTTGAGAATCTCAAAGGCCTTTCCGAACCCTTTCAGAAATTCGCTTCTCTTTCTGGCCATTTTTTGGCCTCCTCTCAATTGGCTTGCTCCCTGTCCAGTCACCATGACCGAACCCGGAGCTTGCCTACTCTGCGTGACAGTATAGCAAATTATACGCAGTTTGTCAAGTCAAAAAAATTTTAATCGCCTCCAATCCAAAAAGGGCGCATTTGGCTCGGGACGGGCTCGGCTTTCCGCCTATCATTTTGAAAATATCTTCGTCTTTTATTTTTTTTAAACTTTTTAAATCTTTGCCTTTTATATATTCCGAAAATATTGATAGCGACGCTTTTGATAAAATGCACCCCCGAATCTGATATTTTATGTCCGCGATCTTCCTATTTTCAACTTTCAAAAAAATTTCGGGGACGAGGAACGCGAACGCGCCATTGTCATTCCACTGGTTGTCGGGGTGATCGAAGTTCGCGTTCAACCATTGCCCGTCGTCGTTGCGGTCGGAGTTAAGCACGTTCGGATCGCCGTCGGAATCGTGCGAAGCGCCACCCTTACCACTACCCATCGAATATACTCTCTGGGCTGAATCGAATCCGGCATCTCAAATGCCGTAGCGCCTCGCACCAAGTATTCTCATTTTTTAGTTCGCATACAGCGCTCTGCTCCAAACCGTAGTCGGGAACATTCCGGCATGAATGGAAACTGGATTCGGTAGCGGGAAGTCGTAACCGCCCGCGTATTCACCTACTACCGTAGTTATTTTACCAAAATTAAGGCCCCCTGAAAGTTCCAGGGGGCCAAGGGCAAAGCGGGCAAGGACAAGGCCTAAACCCCGCAATGCCAAAGTTCAACTTGCGAGGACGGGGAACGCGAACGCGCCACTGTCAACCCACCGGTGGCCGGGAGGACCGAAGTACGCGTACAACCATCGCCCGTCGTCGTGGCGGTCGGAGAGAAGCACGAACGGAGCGCCGTCGGAATCCTTGATTGGATCGTGGGGAGCGGCAATGTACCAGAACCCCATTTCCTCCATCTGGTTGTCCGACACGACTTCGCGGATGCGCGGCGTGACGCCAGCGAGTGGCTTGCCGTAGCCGTACTTCTTGATGCCGCGCTGTCGCAGGTTCTCGGTCGTGCGCTCGGAGTCGCACTCGACTTCCCTGGTGGGTATGAGCGCGATCCTGTAGTCCTGCCCGGTCACGAGCCGATGGTTTTTGTCGTAGCCATCGGCCCTAGTGCTCGTCAGGCACGACTTCGCCCACTTGCTCACGCGGAATCCGGCGGTTGTGAGCCGATCCACTTCCTCTGCGCCCGTGAGAGCAAGCCCCGTGATGGAGAGCGTTATATGGCCATGCTCGTTGCGCTCGAACGGGAGGATTTTGCCTGTACGGAGAAACCTCTCGACTCCCTCCATGCCACCGAGCCGATTCACAATCGCTTCTACCTTGCCCAAATCTAGGTCAGGGTACTTCATGATAATCTCCTTTTCCGACTGCTAGTCGGCATTCTTCTCCCGCCTGTTAGACAGGAGGCCGCGGGATGCGGCGAAGAGAGCTGCCAGCGGACCATCCAATGGTGGTCATAGCCAGAAAACGCCCTAAATAAGCGGCTTTTGGCTATGACCGCCGCAGTTGCAAGTATTGTAATAAAAGAACTTTGACTATTTCTCAATAATACATCCAACATCCTATTTTGTCAAGTTTGCGCGGATTGATTCAAGTCCAAATAAAACGCATTTTTGGCGGGAAGAGCCAGGCGTTCCGCCTATCATTTTAAAAATATCTTCGTCTTTGATTTTTTTTAAACTTTTTAAATCTTTGCCTTTTATATATTCCGAAAATATTGATAGCGACGCCTTGGATAAAATGCACCCCTGAATTTGATATTTAATGTCGGCGATTTTTCCGTCCTTTATTTTCAAAAAAATTTCGGCCTCATCTCCGCAAAAAGGGTTTTTTGCGATTATCTTTTTTGCGCCACGAATCCGCCCGACATTCCTCGGATTTCTTGCGTGCTCCATTATCAGCTCCTGATAAATATCCGCACCCATTCTAAAATCTATTCTCTTATTCGCACGAATTAGAGATATATTTGGCGATGTGGTGGCATTCCGATAAAAGCCGATACCACACCCCTAGACCCCTCTGTTCTTTGTCCACAATATCGGCCGCTGAAAGCACGGCAAGGTGTCTAGACGTTGACTTGAAAGATAATTTTATTGCTTCAGCAATATCGCCGACCGTCGCTTCTTTTTCTTTTTTTAAATATTTTACGATATTCAAGCGCCTGCGATTGGCAAGCGCTTTTAAAACTTTTTCTGTTGTTTTAAGATTGTCTTTCATAATTTTACATTATATCACGACCCCGCCATCTATTCCACCATTCGCACGAATTAGAAAATAGGTAGGAAACTTACAAAAACATTTTTGCCGTGTCCCAAGA
>JBBTVC010000057.1:0-1367 GCA_038063435.1 Patescibacteria group bacterium
TTATTCGTATCCACAAAAACAACTTTCGCTCCGACCAAATCAACGGCCGCGGCAGTGGCGACGAAACTATTGGGAACGGTAATCACCTCATCTCCCGAGCCGATTTCAAGGGCCTCTAAAATGGCGACGAGCGCGGCCGTTCCCGAATTCATGCCAACGGCGTATTTTGCGCCGCATATTGCGGCGAATTTTTCTTCAAACTCGCCGACCGAACGGCCTAAAGTAAAATCGCCTTCTTCGGCAACATCTTCAATCGCGGCCAAAATCCTCTTTCTTTCTTCCGGGCCAAACTGCATCTTTAAATACGAATACGGAACCTTGAGTTTGCTCATGTTCTTCCCTCCTTGAGAAGATTTTGCATGACCCTGATATTATAGTATCTCGGGTCGTCGGGATTCGGTATTTTTCCATCAAAAAACGCCTGACATAAATCGCGAATGGCGTTTTCGACTCCAAATTTCGGACGCCAGCCGAGCTCGCGCCCGATTTTTTCGGAGGAAACGTGATATGAACGCATATCGTTTGTCGGCGTGGTCTCAATGGCAATCGGCCCAGCGCCGTAACCTTCAACGACTTCTTTAACCATTTCGGCAATCTGGCTAATCTTCAGATTGTCAACGCCGGCGTTAAAAATTTTTCCGCCGACTCTCTCGCTGGGCTCGCTAATCAGCTGGACATACAAATCAGCCATGTCTTCAATATGAATGTTGGGGCGTTTTTGCGCGCCGCCAAAAACCGTGATTTTCTTTTTAGTCAGGGCCGAGAGTGTCAGAATATTAACCGTGAGATCCAGACGAAGTCTGGGAGACCATCCGCAGACGGTCGCCGGCCGTAAAATGACCCACTCCATTTTATCTTGCCCGATCATACGCAATTCCATTTCGCAAAATGCCTTGAATTTGGAGTAATCGGTAATCGGTTCAAGCGATAATTCTTCGGTTACTTCAACGCCGGCGTTCTTAACACCGTAGACGCTAGAGCTTGAGGCGTAAATGAACCGCCTGACTTTCGCCGCTACTGCGGCATCAAGCACCCGCAAGAAAGCATCGTAGTTTATTGAACGGCCAATATTTCGGTCAAGTTCAAAACTGGGGTCGTTTGAGATGCAGGCGAGATGAATAATGGTATCAACATTTTCCATAACGGCTTTGAGATTGCAGCTTCTTGCGTCGTTTTTCCAAAAAGCAATTTGCGCCGACACTTGCCCGGCACGGCTTGCGCACAATTCAATCAGATCGCTACCAAACCAAAGGGTGTCTAAAACCCTGACCGGATACTGAAGATCTAAAATTTTGGGCACCAAAACACTGCCGACATATCCCGCGCCGCCTATCACCAGAACCTTTTTCATGCCGACTCCTGTTTTT
>JBBTVC010000058.1:0-25544 GCA_038063435.1 Patescibacteria group bacterium
GTTTTACCCGATTCGGCGATTACCGCCCCGACGGCGAAAAAGACGGCGTTCCTTATTTCGTTTTCGGTTTCTTCATTGACCCAGACCCTTTCAATTATTACTTTCGCGACTAGCGGGTCAAGCTCAATTAAACCTAAGCGTAGCGCAAGACGCATTAAGTGATAATCAACAATCGGGGGCCACTCTTCATCCGGTCCGACTTTCAAGAAATGCTCCGGACGGTTGGCAAGCGCCATGGCCAAAAGCGTGTTTTTTTTGAGGAGCGGGTCTCCGATGTAGCCTGGTGCGCCGGGAAATATTCCGGTCCCTTCTAAAAACATTTCTAAAGGGCGCTCGTATTTATTTACGTTTTCAATGCCGTCTAACGGCGATATGCCCGTTCTGCATAAAAATTCTCCATATGCGCGCGTGAGCTTGTATCTCATCTCAAAATCCGGAAAAACAATCGGGCCGTTGTCGTCAGAAAAAATTTCGGCAAATTCTTTTGGCGTTATTCGCGCGAAATATTCCGGACTGAAATCTCCGCCGGCATTTAAAAATTTTGTCGCGCATTTCATGATCAGGTCCGCGCCCTTGCACTCTTTGCCATTTACCGTGCCATACATCGGCGAAACATATCCTATATGGTCGCCGTACCAGAACCCGTACATGTGCATGCAGACAAAGAAAAAGAAATTGATCGTTTGCGGATGATTTAGCGGAGGATGCATATCCAGCGCAGGCACGTCCACGCCGTTTTTATTCTTGAAACTATAAAAATTCATTCCGTGTTTGCTCGCCGGCATCTTTCTTATAAAATCAGCAACTTTCTGTATTTGGTCGTAGTTGATAGTCGTCAAGGAGCGCTCCTTTTGATAAAGAAAAACCACCTCGAATTTAACATTTGACGGACTTATTTGCAAATTTAAACAAAAGAAAAACGGCTCGCTTAGCGAGTCGCTTTATAAATATTTTTGAAGTTGTATAACACAAGAACTAAAATCCCAAAAGTATATACATCCTGGAACCAATGCCAATTAAAATGGATCGTGACGATGGTCGCAAGAACCGCGAAAGAAAACAAAAGTCCGAGGCGTGATTGCCGGTTTAATTCTACATAATTTTCAATAAGCCATTTATGATGATCTTCTAGGCTTTCGGCAATACATTGGTCATGTTCAACGCCAAGAGGCCAAAGCGAAATAGGTTTTTTTATGAACGGCCAAAACCAAGACATGTTGCTTCCGCCGAATCCTTTTGTGTCGTGCAGGTAATGCCAAAAAAAGCAAAGCCCCGCAATCCACGCCCAAATTGTTTCGCCCAAAAAGTAGGCCGTCACAACCACCAAAGGGATCATGACTATTGGCCGATGGGGGATGAAAGCGTGATGATGAGTCTGTTGTCGGCTTTTATTTTTACGGCTCGTAACAAGGAAATATAAAAGATCAAGGTCAGGACCAAGCGCGAGTAATCCGCCGAGAAAATAATACCAGAGCTCTGGTTTGGCGCCGACCAATTTGTAAACAGCAAAGACGATTAGGGCGCCCATTGAAAAGTCCAAAAGAGCGGCAAGAGCGGTTGCCCCCAGAAGAAAGAGTTTCATTCACTACTCCTTTCTGTTCCTGGTTTGAGCGAATGTCGGAGAGCAAAAACAAATTCTTAATCTGTGAAGAGTATAACAAACTTTTAATTAAAAGTCAAGTTTTTTCCATTGCCTCGTTTATAAACTGGAAATACAGATTCCAGCCGATGCGGTTGGCGATTCCCGACTGTTCGCGGCCCAAAATATTTCCAGCGCCTCGGATTTCAAGGTCGCGCTTGGCGATTTCAAGCCCCGAGCCGAGGTTTTGCAGTTCAAGCAAATAACCCAATCTTTTTTCGGCATCGGGCGTAAGATTTTGCGGATGATACAAAAAATAAGCGATCGCCTGCGTTTCGCTCCGGCCGATTCTGCCCCTTAATTGATGCGCTTGTGAAAGACCTAAAAGCCCCGCGTTTTCAACAATCAAAGTGTTGACCGAAGAAATATCCAAGCCGTTTTCTATGATGGTGGTTGAAACTAAAACATCTATTTCTTTTTTTCTGAAGCCGCGCATCGCGTCAATTATTTTGTATTCGGCCATCCGGCCGTGAATCGAGCCGACTTTGGCGCGCGGCAGCAGCTTTTTAATGATATCTATTGTTTTTGGGATTGTTCTTATGCGTCCCGAAACATAATAGGCCTGGCCTCCTCTGGCCAGCTCGGCTTTTAACGCCTCCTTGATTAGGGGTTTTGAAAATGGTAAAACCTTTGTAAGAGGCGCTTTGCGACCGCGGGGC
Organism: Patescibacteria group bacterium; assembly: GCA_038063435.1. GTDB lineage: Bacteria > Patescibacteriota > Minisyncoccia > HO2-45-28 > HO2-45-28 > HO2-45-28. Next base: position 2,299 of record JBBTVC010000058.1, read on the forward strand.
GCCTCTTCGATTTGGCTTGAAGGCCGGATGCCGGCAAGAAAGAAAGCAAGGGTTCTGGGTATGGGCGTGGCTGAAAGCGAAAGAATATCTGTTGCCGGATAAAGCTTTTTAAAATGTTCTTTATGTCTGACTCCAAAACGCTGTTCCTCGTCTATTACCACAAGTCCAAGATTTTTGAATTTTACATCCGAAGAAAATAGGCGGTGCGTGCCTATGATTATATCCACCGCGCCGCTTTCAAGTTCTTTTACCGTTTTTTTATTTTCAGTTTTTGATTCAAGCCGAGTGAGGGCCGCGATTTTTATCGGCAGTCCGCCAGCTGGCGGATTAAGTCGGTTTTTAAAAACATTTAAATGCTGGTCGGCTAAAACCGTTGTCGGCGCAAGGATTGCCGACTGCTTGCCGTTTACTGCCGCGCGCAAAGCCGCGCGCAAAGCCAGTTCGGTTTTGCCGAATCCGACATCTCCCGTCAAAAGCCGTTCCATCGGCTCGTCACTCGCCATGTCGCGCAAGATTTCATGCAGGGCTTTTTCCTGACTCGGCGTAAGTTCGTATTCAAAATTTTCCCAGATGTTTTTTTCAATTGGGTCGGATATGTAAGGCGGCCTTTTTTGGATGACGCGATTCCTGTAAATTTTTATCAGCTCTTCGGCGTAGGCGATTATTTCCTCGCGCGATTTCTTTTTGGTTTTAAACCAAAAAGTTCCGCCGAGACGGCTTAGCCGAGGCTTTTCAAGTCCGTAATAAGGCTCCACTCGTTTTTTTTCCGAAATCGGAACAAATAAAGCGTCGGCTTTAGCGCCTGTGCGAGGGGAGGCGTATTCAATTTTAAAATAATTTTGGCCGAGACTTTTCTCGACTATTCCGCGAAAGATGCCGATGCCGTGGTCAATATGGACCACATAGTCGCCGTCAGCCAAGTTTAATTCGGAATCTTTTTTGAGTTTCGGTTTAAACGCCTCTTTTTCAATCGTTTTATGTCCTTCAATCGTTTCAATCGTGTTACCCAAAAATTCGACGGCGTAAGGCCCCTCTTTATTTATCGGATAAATTACAACTGACGAGCCGAGAGCCTTATAAGTTCCCGGATAAATTGCGCCAAAAACTTTTTCGTAACCCAATTCCGAAATTTGCCTTAAAAACCGGCTTTGACTTATTTTTTGTCCTTCTTCAACCAAAACCGTATTTTTGGTCCATGTTGGGTTAAGTTCGCGCTTTTTTATGATCTCTGATTCGTTTTCCGCCCACCACAAAGCGGGCCTTTCCAAAAAATATGGGGTAAGCCCAGCGATAAGAAGCGTATTTGATTGTTTCGTTGCTATATTCGGCAACTATTGCATTTTATATGAAAGGATGTATAATTCAAGACAGAAGCCCTAAAACACAAGAAGGAGGAAAGATAAATGGTCGGCGAGATCTTTATCATTGCGGCTCTTTTATTGACAGCGGCGGCGTCAATGCAATATATATTGAAGAAAATAAATTAAACCAGCGCGACCATGCGGGCGCGCTATTTATTTTGTCAGTTAAATTTACCCATCGCTTTTTCGGGGGATTCGGCGAGCATTGTTTCAAGAGCTTCGGATATTTTTTTAAACGATTTTTTAAGAGTTTCAAAATCCGGTTTTCTCATAGTTGAGGTGAGGAAGTCGGGAATTTTTTTATGCTCGGGTTTTTTGCATGGCGAAACACCGATTCGTATCCGCCAGAAATTTTTGGTTTTAAGAGCGCGGATCACCGACTCAACTCCTTTGTGCCCGCCCGAACCTCGGCCGAATGAAATTTTAATTTTGCCAAGAGGCAGGTCAATGTCGTCGTGCAAAACTATGATATTTTTGGCCGACAGATTTTTAACCGCCCCACCCGAATTGTTCATGAAAGTTTCGGGTAGGATTAAAATAACCTTTTCTTTTTTTAGCGCGCCTTCTCCCACAATCGATTGGAGGGGCTTGCTTTTTTTCCACTCGGAAAAATCATTTTTTTTGGCGAAATATTCCAAAGCGAGCCGTCCGGCATTGTGGCGCGCTTGTTTGTATTCCTCGCCCGGATTCCCAAGCCCGACTATTGTTTTCATAACCGAATGTTATCATTTATTGATTTATATATAAAATTATGCTATTTTTATATGATGAATTCTAAATTTTGGCCCGGTGTCTGGGAAATAGTCAAATTCGGCTTAACTGTTTTGGCGATTGTTTTGCCTATCCGGCTCTATATAGCCCAGCCGTTTATAGTTTCGGGCGAATCAATGGCGCCGACTTTTAGTTCGGGCGATTACCTGATTATTGACGAATTGACTTATAATTTCGTCCACGAGCCCCAGAAAGACGATGTGGTTGTTTTTAAATATCCCCAAGACCCTTCAAAATATTTCATCAAGCGCATAGTCGGCCTTCCGGGCGAGACCGTAAACGTTGACGGCAGGGAATGGCAAGTTGGCGACGATGAATATTTCGTGATGGGCGACAACCATCTTTTCAGTCTTGATTCCAGAAGCTGGGGACCGCTTCCAAGAAAAAATATAACCGGACGGGCATTATTAAGGTTGTGGCCACCGACAGCTTTGGCTTATATGCCCGGACAGAGCCAATTAGCGGCTCCAAATTATTAAACCAATGACCAAAAAAATTTCCAAAAAAGATTTTTTAAAAACGCCTAAGGGCACGCGGGATATTATGCCTCACGATGTTCTTTGGTGGAAGGCGGTTGAAAATAAAGCCGAAGAAATCTCCAAGGCGTATGGTTTTAAACAAATCAGAACTCCGCACATTGAACACGCCGAACTTTTTGCCCCGACTTTAGGCGAGACATCGGACATAGTAGAAAAACAAATGTTTGCTTTTAAGACCCGCGGCGGAGACAATTTGGTGTTGAGACCCGAGTGGACGGTGCCGGCGGTGCGCGCTTATTTTGAACACGGAATGCATTCTTGGCCCCAGCCAATCCTGCTTTATTACTACGGCTCTTTTTTCAGGCATGAAACTCCGCAAAGAGGCCGGTTTCGCGAATTTGAACAATTTGATCTCGAGGTTTTAGGCGATGAATCCGGTCTGGCTGACGCGCTTATCATCCGCGTTTGCTCTCTTATATTTCAGGAACTGGGCCTTAAAAATTTTACGGTTCATATAAATACTTTAGGCGATAAAGAGTGCCGAGGAGAATACCGAAAAGAGCTTTTGGCGTATTATCGGCGCAAAGTTAATTCGCTTTGCAAAGATTGCCGCAACAGATTAAAAACAAATCCGCTGCGTCTTTTGGATTGCAAAGAGCCGGCTTGCGTTGAGCTTAGAGCTGATGCGCCGAAGATGATTGATTTTACCTGCCAAACTTGCCGGGCGCATTTCAAAAGCGTTTTGGAATTTTTGGACGAACTTGCGATTCCGTATTTTTTAAATCCTCATTTGGTGCGCGGACTGGATTATTATTCGCGGACCATTTTTGAAATTTTTACCGATGTAGCGCCTGAAAAAAAAGAACCTGCTAAGGAGGCTGTCGCGGAACCTGATAAAGATTCGGAGAAAAAAACTACGACGCCCCCGACGGAAGGTCAGGGGGTCGTAGTCCCGACCGAAAGCGTCGGGAAAGAAAAACCGGCCGAGCCCTTGCCGACAGCAATAGCCTCCGGCGGACGCTATGATTATTTGGCCGAGAACTTGGGGCAGAAAAAACTTTTTGGCGTGGGCGTCGCTATAGGCGTTGACCGGCTGGTTGAGACGCTAAAAAGTCGCGGCGTCAGTTTGGTTAAAGAAAAGAAGCCCGATATTTGTCTTATACAGCTTGGACCGCAAGCCAAGAAAAAAGCCCTGGCCATTTTTGAGTCATTGCGCAAAGCCAAATTGAGCATAGTACAGTCTTTTTCCAAAGACAGTTTGCGCGGTCAGCTTCAATCAGCCGATAAGGCGGGTGCTGCGGTGGCTTTGATTATTGGGCAAAAAGAGGCGCTTGACGGAACTATAATCGTACGCGATATGTCTTCAGGCGCGCAAGAAACGGTCATGCAGGGTAAAATAGTGGACAGCCTGAAAAAGAAAATCAAAAAATAATATGTCCGATTGCATTTTTTGCCAAATTTCCAGCAAAGAAAAAGAGGCCGATATTATTTTTGAAGACGACCGCGTCGTTGTTTTTAAAGATATTAAGCCAAGCGCTAAAGTGCATCTTTTGGTTGTGCCTAAAAAACATATTCAGTCTATTAAGGATATTAATGAGCCGGATTGCGAACTCATGGGCGAACTTATATTTACGGCCAAGAAAATTGCCGAAGAGCAGGGCCTCGCGGGATATAAACTTTTATTCAATGTCGGCCGTGATGGCGGGCAGATTGTGGACCATATCCATATGCATTTATTAGCCAACTAGTGGATTTTATTTTTTAAATCTGATATTTTAAATTGAAATATGGCCGAAATAAAAAGACATGAAAATGAGACTACTTCGAGCGCCCTTAGGCGTTTTACCAAGCGGGTGCAGCAAGCCGGCGTTTTAAGCCGCGCGCGTAAGATTCAATTTAGGGCGCGCAAGCTCTCGGATTTCAAGAAGCGCAAAAACGCTCTAAGGCGCATAGCGCGTAGAAAGGAAATAGAAAAATTGCAAAAACTTGGTAAAATAAAAGAGCGCCGAAATGCTTAAGAAAAAACTGGAAGATGATTTAAAAAGCGCGATGAGAGCCGGCGAGACCCTGAAAGTTTCGGTTCTGCGCATGGTTTTAGCCGCTACGGCCAATCGCGAAATAGAGACGCTTAAAAAGGAAATAGGTCTTTCGGACGAGGAGGTTTTAGACGTGCTTTCAAAAGAGATGAAAAAACGCAAAGACGCGGCCCGCGAATTTCATGGCGGCGGGCGTCAGGTATTGGCGGCAAAAGAGGAAAAAGAAGCCGAAATAATTTCAGCGTATCTTCCGGAAGAAATATCAGACGAGGATTTGGCAAGAATAGTTGAAGAAAGCGTTCGCGAGGCAGGGGCAAACAGCATGGGGGACTTCGGCAAGGTTATGAAGGCGGCCATGGCGGTTTTAAAAGGCCGCGCTTCGGGCGACCGGGTGTCCGCTGAGGTTAAAAAAGCCCTGGCCAAATGATAACTAATTTGACGCGGTTGAATCCGCCGCGTCTAAACTGGAAAAAGTTTAAAAACAAAATATTGGGCAAGAATTACGATTTAAGCCTTGTTTTTATGGGCAGTAAAGAAATATCGCGAATTAATAAAAAATATCGCGGCAAAAACAAACCGACAAATGTCCTGGCATTCCCATTGGGCGCAAGATCGGGCGAAATTTTTATCGATTTGCCGCTTGCTTATAAAGAAGCCAAAACCGGCGGAAAATTAAGAAGCAAACACCTGATTTTTTTATATATTCACGCGCTTTTACATCTGAATGGCTTTAAACACGATACGGATAAACAATTAAAAATAATGAATAGAGCCGAGCAAAAATGGCTAAAAACATCATTCTAGGAATTGATATCGGAAGTTCAAATGTCCAAAGCGTTATAGCCGGATGGGATTATAACGACGACGGCCTTAAGATTCTTGGCGTGGGGCTGGCGACATCGTCCGGCATAAGGAGGGGCAAAATTATTGGTATTGAAGAAGTGTCAAAGAGTCTGCGATCGTCGGTGGCTATGGCCGAGAAAAAATCCGGGCTTAAAATGCGCTCCGCGTTTTTGTCCATTGGCGGCACAGACCTTTCCTCGGTCCGTTCTAAGGGTTTGATTATGGTCTCCAGGGCCAATAACGAAATTTCAGAACATGATGTTGGGCGCGCTATTGAGCAATGCCAGTCTAATATTGAACCCTTGACCAACCGCGAAGTTTTACATAATTATCCTCTGTCTTTCACGGTTGACGGGCAATTTAAGGTTTCAAACCCGGTCGGCATGGCAGGATCGAAGTTGGAATGCGACGCTATTTTTATAACCGCGTTAAATAAAGACGTACGAGGCGCGATAAGAGCCGCGGAGCTGGCCGGACTTATGGTTGAAGATGTGGTTGCTTCGCCAATTGCTGCATCTAGGGCGGTTTTGCCTAAGCGTCATAAAGAAGTCGGTTCCATACTTATTGATATAGGCGCTTCGACTTCGTCCCTCGCGGTTTTTGAAGAAGGTTTGCCGATATCGCTTGAAGTTTTGCCTTATGGCTCGGCAAACATAACAAACGACATAGCCACAGTTTTTAGAACTACGATCGATATGGCCGAAGAAATGAAGAGAAATTTTTCTTCGCCTACAGCCGCGGCCCGAAGACAGCTGGCCGAGATAATTTCAGCGCGCCTCTCGGACATTTTTGAATTAACCAATAAGCATTTGAAAAAAATAGAGCGCGCAAAATTGCTTCCGGCAGGTGCCGTCATTACCGGAGGAGGGGCAAGACTTTCCGAGATTGCCAGTTTCGCCAGGGACTATCTTGAACTGCCGGCGCAGGTCGGGCAGTTTGATGATGTCAGTATGCCCGACGGTCTTGATGCCGGCACATGGGCAGTGGCCGTCGGACTTTGTTTTATGGCTTATGATTCGGCTAAAGGACACCCTAACGGCAATTTTGAAATTCTTAAAAGGCCAAAAAACGCGATTGCGCGCTGGCTCAAATCCCTTTTGCCGTAAATAAAAAAATGGACCAAACGGGGTTTGGTCCAAAGTGCTTGTCGCTTTTTAATTTTTAAGCGCAGCCGTGGGTTACGAATAGTTGATTATTCCGACGATAAACGCTATCGCGCCTGCGCTCATGATTGACGTGCCTAATATCAGTCCGACTCGGTCGGCGCGTTTTTCAAACCCGTCTGCGAGTTTATCGTAAAAGTTTAGCACCGCTAAGAACAAACAAGCAATCGCAAAGCAAATAACCCAGGCAACATCAAGCAATAAGTCGGCAATCAGCGACATCGCATTTGCGACCAAGCTCGCAGGTCTCGTCAACATTGCGCGCTCCTACTTAAATGTGCGAATTAACCACTCTCATTATATAAAAATAATAAAAAAAAGTCAAGTTGTCGCTATAAGCTAAAAGCTATAAGCTAAAAGCTATTATGTCGCCCCAAGTAAAACCAGACGTAGAAACATTCGCGCGGGTTAAAGTTGTCGGAGTTGGCGGCTCGGGACTCAACGCCGTTGACCACATGCTTCGCTCTAAAGTAAAAGGAGTGGATTTCATCGGTATCAATACCGACGCCCAGGATCTGCACCATTCTTTGATGTCCAAAAAAATGCATATCGGCCGGAGCGTCACCAAGGGACTTGGCGCCGGAATGGATCCGGAACTGGGCAGGCAAGCCGCCGAAGAAAACCGTACCGAAATTGCCGAAGCGCTTAAAGGCGCGGATATGGTTTTTGTCACTTGCGGTTTTGGCGGAGGTACTGGAAGCGGCGCGGCGCCTGTTGTCGCGGCAACCGCGAAAGAGGCCGGCATTCTTACTATTGCCGTAGTCACTAAGCCATTTGCCTTTGAGGGATTGAAGCGGTCGCAAATAGCCGAAGAAGGACTGGTGAAACTTAGAAGCAACGTTGACGCAATGATTGTAATTCCAAACGACCGGCTTCTCGCGGTCGTGGACAAAAATACTTCTTTTCTTTCGGCTTTTGCCATGTGTGACGAGGTCTTGCGCCAAGCGGTGCAGGGCATATCGGATTTAATTACCATGCCCGGAATAATTAACGTGGACTTTTCGGACGTTCGGGCCATAATGTCCAATTCGGGATCAGCCTTAATGGGCATCGGCAAAGCGGCCGGAGAAAAACGTTCTGAAGAAGCGGCGCGTCAAGCCATCAGTTCTCCGCTTTTGGACATGTCTATTGATGGCGCTAAGGGAGTTCTTTTCGCGGTATCCGGCAGTGAGGATATGACTATGTGGGAAATCCAGGAAGCCGCGCGCGTCATTACTGGCGCCATAGACAAAGAGGCTAAAGTCATTTTTGGCGCATTCCACGACGACCGTCTAAAGCGAGGCGAACTTAAAATAACGGTCATTGCCTCGGGTTTTCCGGCCGAAGGCCGAATCCAGAAGCTTTTTCAAAACGACAAAGAGAAAAAAGACATTGTAAACGGCAATGCCAATCTAAAAAAAGAGCTTGGCGAGGAAGACGATTGGGAAGCGGTGCCGGCGTTTCTAAGAAGGACCAAGAGAGGTTAAATTTGGTTTTTATCAACCTTTTTCCACAGAGACTTCGGATTTTAAAACGAATATAATTAAAAGTGTCGGTTATAAATAATTTTTCTCTTAAATTAAATGCCTCCAGTTGAAGCTAGGGCGGGCGGGAAGCTTGCTTTAAAAATAAGTCCCAGCACGGTTTTGAAAGAAGTCCGCAAGCGAGATGGGCGAGTGGTTCCTTTTGACGCGTCGCGCATGGTCAGCGCGATATCGCGAGCTATGGAGGCTGTTGGCGAAGGAAATTTAAAAAACGATCCTTACCGTGTGGCCGAAGCCGTAATCAAGGAACTGCATAAAAAATATACCAAGGGCGGAACGCCGGGCATCGAAGACATTCAGGACATTGTTGAAACCCAGCTTATCCTTATGGATTTTCCGCGAGTGGCCAAAGCTTACATTTTATACCGGCATAAACGCGCCGAAATAAGACAGGCCAGTAAAAAAGTTCCGTCTGTTTTAAAGAAATTAGTTAAAGAAAGCAAAAAACATTTCCGCAATTCGCTTTCAGAATTCGTTTATTACCGAAGTTATTCGCGCTGGATTGACGAAGAAGGCCGCAGAGAAACTTGGGTCGAAACGACAGATCGTTATATAAATTTTATGCGCGAGAATCTCGACGACGCATTACTGCTTGAAGAGTATCAGGAATTGCGCGAAGCAATTTTAAAACAGGAGGCAATGCCTTCAATGCGCCTGATGTGGTCGGCAGGAAAAGCGGCCAAGGCCACGAATGTCGCGGCCTACAACTGTTCATATATCGCGCCGACCAAAATTGAGGATTTTGCCGAGGTGATGTATGTCTCAATGTGCGGAGCGGGTGTCGGATTTTCGGTTGAGTCTCAGACTGCGCAACAACTGCCGCAAATAAAAAAACAGACCGGCGAAAAATTACCAACTCACGCTGTCATCGACAGCAAAGAGGGCTGGTGTAATGCTCTGACCGCGGGTCTTAAGACTTGGTATGGCGGCAAAGACATTGATTTTGATTTTTCGCGCCTGCGTCCGGAAGGCGCGAGGCTGAAAACCATGGGCGGTAGGTCTTCGGGCCCCGGACCGCTCCGTGATTTGATGGATTTCACACGAAAAAAAATTTTAACCAAACAGGGCCGCAGGCTTTCCAATCTTGATGTCCACGACATAGTCTGCAAAATCGGGGATATAGTCGTTTCGGGAGGCGTAAGGCGAAGCGCTTTGATTTCCTTATCCGATTTGGATGACATTGAAATGCGCGATGCTAAAAAGGGCCAATTTTACATAAAAGAGCCGCAAAGAAGCTTGGCTAATAATTCCACGGTTTATAACGAAAAACCGACTGCGGCCCAATTTCTTGAAGAGTGGCTGGCACTAGCCAAAAGCGGTTCGGGTGAGCGGGGAATTTTCAACCGCGGCGGTTTGAAAAATCAGACTCCTGTAAGACGCTGGAAAATTTTAAAAGACGATGAGCCGACTTGGGGCACCAACCCGTGCGGCGAGATCATTTTGCGCTCAAAGGAATTTTGCAATTTGACCGAAGTCGTAGCTCGCGCCGATGACACCGAAGAATCTCTTTTGAGAAAAGTTAGACTCGCCACAATTCTCGGAACTTATCAGTCGTCGCTTACGGATTTCCCGTTTCTTTCAAAAGAGTGGCAAAGAAATTGCAATGAAGAAAGGCTTTTGGGTGTTTCAATCACTGGACAGTGGGATTGTCCGGCAGTCCGCAACCCGGATGTTTTACAGCATCTTTTGGCCGAAGCGCGAAAGACCAACAAAGTTTATGCCGCCAAATTCGGCGTGGCGCCATCGATGGCCATCACCTGCGTCAAACCATCGGGTACGGTTTCGCAACTGGTTGACGCCTCATCCGGCATGCATCCGCGCCACTCCGAATATTACATAAGGAGAATTCGTATTTCGGCGACCGACGGACTTTTTCAAATGCTCAAAGACCAAAAGGTTCCGTACAAACCCGAAGTCGGACAAGCGACGGGGTCGGCCAACACTTATGTTATTGAATTTCCGGTTAAAGCGCCGAAGGGCGCGGCGTTTAATAAGGATCTTTCGGCGATCAGTCAGCTTGAGCACTGGAAAATGGTCAAACAAAATTATACCGAACATAATCCATCGGTTACGATTTCGGTCGGAGACAATGAGTGGCTGGACGTCGCGCATTGGCTCTATAAAGAGTGGGATATTTTAGGCGGTCTTTCTTTTTTGCCGAGGGAAGAAATGGTTTATCAGCTGGCGCCATACGAAGCCATAACCAAAGAACGCTACGAAGAAATCAAAGCCGGTTTTCCGGATATAGATTTTTCCCAAATTGTGCTTTACGAAAAAGACGACACAACCTCGGGCGCGAAAGAACCCGCCTGCGTTTCGGGTGTCTGCGAAATTCAGGAGTTGTAGAACGGCCACGCTAAAATAAACTCATTTTCCAAAAAAAACATCAAAGTCGCAAGGACTTAACATAAAGATGGCCGTATGCTATACACACTCTAGGCAGTGCTCATTCACAATTCAATAAGGAGAAGTCGGGAAGAGAGAGAAATAAGGACAGGGAAGCGCCGGGATGGTGTGCCCGGCCAACATCACGCAGTCCTTAGAGGGGAGGACGTAGTAATGCCAGTACAAACGCGTGTGATGGATCGGTATGTGGTTGAGATGGATCGGGAAAAGAGGGTGGCCGAAGCCAAGGCCTTAACGCAAAGAATTATGCAGGAAATAGCGCCATTTTTTGATCGCCAACTGGAAATTTTTACCATGGGTAATGATGATCACTTTGTACCAAGAGAATTTTGGTGTGTTGCGCTCAAGAAGAGCGGCTGGTTTTCTAGGAAAAGTGATTTAATGTGGGTTGCTGGCTACTACTATAATAGGGACATCGAGGTTAAAATATGTAGAGTTACCGCAGGAAAAGAAGAATTAGTACATAAAATAAAAGATATTTGTATTAAGATATTAGAGCCATTTGCGAAAAAATTAAATAAATCCCTAACCGTTTATGTTGATTAGTGGTGCGGCTTTAAAAATATTAAACTCGTCCCATTTTAGAAGGACAAGTTTTTTGTTTTGTTTGACTTTGATGACAAACCATGCTATATATAAATAGGTTGCGCGTTGAATGGTCGCTGGTCCTGCAACTGCGGGGCTAGAGGAAAGTCCGAACACCGTTTTCTGCCGTAGGGCAGGAATCAAAGGTAGCGGGTAATGCCCGCCTCCCGATGAAAATCGGGACGAGATAGTGCCACAGAAACTATACCGCCAATCGTCATCTGTTCAAGTTAATCGCTTGAATCGTTGAAAGAGGTAAGGGTGAAAAGAGTGGGGTAAAAGCCCACAGCGTTTTACAGTAATGTGAAGCGATGGAAAACACTTGCCCGGTGCAAGGCCGTACTTCCCGATTTATCGGGATTTGTGCCGCTTGAGTCTAAGAGCAATCGAGGACCTAGATAAATGACCATATCCGCCGATGAGGCGGAAACAGAATTCGGCTTATAGACGCGTAACTAAGCAGCCCCGTCCGCCAGTTGGCGGACGGGGCTGCTTTTTAGTCCTCTATGAGTTTCACTTTTAATTTCTTGGGTCTTCGGCCCTCAAAGCTTTTTAAAAATTTTTCAATGTCAGAATATGTGTAAAGACGATAGTTATTGACCGGATGGCGGATGGCCACCAGCTTTTCGCGTTTGTCCCAATTACGCAGTGTCAGGGGCGATACCCCGAGATATTTTGCCGCCTCCTTGATAGTCATATATCGCCCCATCTATATATTGTGCACAAACCGGTTTTGTCAGTCAAATCGTTTGGTGGTACTATTTAAATTATGACCGAAGACAATCTGACCGAAAAAATCATGGCTTATTCTTTCTGGGATGATATAGGCCGCTGGTCGGTTTATTTGCTTGGTTTTTTGGTCCCGATTCTAGCTTTGCCATACACCTCTAGTCCTTTGACCACTAATAAAGTGGCCCTGTCTTATTTTTTAATCATTTTTGCCTTTTTTTGCTGGCTTATCGGACGCATAAACACCGGCACGGTTATTTTGCCAAAAAATTATTTGGCTTTAGCGCTTGCGCTAATGGTCGCGGTTTGGTTTGTGTCCGGAATTTTTTCATTAAGTCCGCACCTTGCTTTTTTTGAGCTCTCGGAAGACGCCTCAAGTTTTTTTGCGATGCTCATGTTTGTTTTGGCCGCCTTCGTCGCTTATTTTTATCTGCGAACTCCTGAAAAAGCGTTTTTGTGGTTTTTGGCGATGTTTATGTCCGCCGCGCTCATTTTTATTTTTCAATTTTTGCATATTTTTTTCGGCCTGAATGTTTTGCCGTGGGTTGAACTTCCTTCAAAGACCTCCAATTTATTTGGTTCATGGACCGAGTTTGGCGCGTTTTTCAGCATTGTCGGCGTGCTTTCAATTTTTCTTTTTGAAGTTTTGGTGGAAAAAAAATTGCGCGCGCTTTTTCTCGGCTTATCTCTAGCTTCATTTTTCGCGCTGGCAGCGGTCAATAATCGCCTTCTGTGGTGGGTCGTCTTTGCCTTTTTGCTGATAATAATGGCTTATCTTTTGTCTTTGAAGCCGCGGCGCGTCAATATTTTTCGCGCGACATTTTTTGTTTTAATCGCGGTGCTTTTATTTATTCAAGCGCCGGCCATTTCTTCATACGCAGTCACGTATCTGGGTGTTGATAGTCTTGAAGTCAGACCCTCGTGGCCGGCGTCCTGGACTGTTATTCAAAAAACGCTTGAAGGCAACGCTTTATTGGGTTCGGGTCCGGCGACTTTTGTTTATGACTGGCTGCGTTTCAAGCCGCTTGCGGTCAACGAGAGCATTTTCTGGGCAACTAGGTTTTCAAGCGGCATAGCCTTTGCTACGTCTCTTCTGGCTTCGGTCGGAGTTATCGGTTTTGCCGTATTTTTGTTTACAGTTCTTTCATTTTTGTATTACGGAGTTAAAACGCTTACAGCTTCGGGTCAGACTCGCTTTGATCCGCTGTTCATTTTGGTTATTTTGGGCGCTCTCATGGTTTTAACTTACTCATTTGTTTACAGCGCCGGTTTTGTTTTAACGCTTTTCTTGTTTTTGTTTCTGGGAATGTTTATGGCTTTTATTTCAGAATACAAAATAGCCGGAGAATATAATATAACTCTTTTTCAAAGTTCCGGCGCGGGGTTTATATCGGCTTTGGCCATCATATTTCTTTTAATCGTTGCTTTTTCCGGTTTTTACGTCTTTGGACAAAAATACGCCGCAGCTTACTTTTTTGGCCGGGCCGGCGAATTGAATTCATCCGGCGATACGGCTGGAGCCCGAAGCGCCCTGGACCGAGCGATTGTTTTTGACGGGCGTGACATTTATTTTAGAGCTGCGGCCGAATTTGATTTGGCGCAAATAGCCTTTTTATTACAAAGAGGCGATCTCTCCCCGGACGATATTAGGGGCGGGTTTCAAAATCTTCTGAGTCAATCCATACAAAACGCTCAAGTCGCGGTTCGGATCAATCCGGCTGAAAGCCTTAATTGGATGTCTTTAGGCCGGATTTATGAAGCGGTTGTTCCTTTTAAAGTTACGGGCGCATCAGACTTTGCTTCGGCCGCTTATATAGAAGCCGCGGCGAAGAATCCAACCAGTCCCGAACCGCTTTTAGCTCAAGCTAGAGTTGCTTTGGCTTTAAGTCAGCTTGGTCCGGCAAAAAATCTTCTTGAGGAATCTTTAAAATTGAAAAATAGTTATACGCCGGCGCATTTTTTACTCGCGCAAATAGAGGAGGCGCAAGGGAACACCCAAAACGCCATATCACGCGCTGAGGCGGCGGTTATTCTTAGCCCCGATGATTTAGGCGCTCTGTTTCAGCTCGGCCTTTTGTATTATCGTTCAAATCGCCTCAATGACGCCGGATTGGTGTTTGAAAGGGCTGTTACTTTGAGTCCAAATTATTCAAACGCGAGATATTTTCTTGGTTTGATTTATAGCCGTTTAGGAAATAAAAGCGCGGCTATTGAACAATTTGTCCGGATTCAAGGCCTCAACCCCCAAAATGAAGAGGTCGCGAAAATCCTGAATAATTTACGCGCAGGCTATAGCGCTTTAGCCGGCATTTCCCCTCCGCCCGAATCGCGCAAAGAACCGCCGGTAAAAGAGTAGGAAGACTTTATGGTCGGGAAAATTTTATCGTCTTTTAACCGAGAAACATCGGGTGTTTATCAAGCCGCTTTATTGATTGGTTTATCCAGTATTTTAGCTAAATTACTGGCGCTCTATCGCGACCGTTTACTTGCCGGCTCATTTGGGGCCGGAGAAATGCTCGACATTTATTTCGCCGCTTTTCGCGTGCCGGATTTTTTATATTCGGTCTCGCTTATCATCGCGACTAATGTCGCCATCATGCCGATTTTAATGCGAAAAGAAAACCAAGGCCACGACGAGGTTAGAACCTTCATTTCCCAAATTTCCAGTTTGTTTATTTTAGCGGTAGGCGCCACGATACTCGCGGCGTTTTTTTTAATGCCTTATATTGCTTCTTTAATCGCCCCGGGTTTTTCAGCGGTAAGTTTGGACAAGCTCGTTGTTTTAAGCCGCATCCTTCTTTTATCCCCACTGCTTTTGGGTTTTTCAGCGCTTGTTTCCGGCGTCCTTCAGATTCATAACCGTTTTTTTATCTATGCCCTAAGTCCTATTCTTTATAATGCCGGAATTATCAGCGGCATTTTGTTTTTTTATCCGAAAATGGGCCTCTCGGGTTTAGCCTGGGGCGTTATTCTGGGCGCCTTACTGCATTTTTTAATTCAGGTGCCGAGCCTTATAACGCTTGGTGTTTTTCCCACGCCGACATTTAGGATTTTCAGCCGCGATATTTTTGAGGTTTTTAAGTTTTCGCTGCCGCGATCAATGGGACTCGGTTTCAATCAGATAGTTTTAATCGCGCTTACGGCAATTGCTTCGGCTATAGGCGCCGGCAGTATTGCTATTTTTCAGCTGGCATACAATTTATTCGGCATTCCTTTGGGCGTGATCGGACTTTCTTACAGCGTCGCCGCTTTTCCGGCTATGGCACGGTCTTTCGTTGACGGCAAAAAAGAAGAATTCGTTGAAGGCGTGGTGTCGTCTTTGAGGCATATTATTTTCTGGTCTCTGCCCTTCGTCGTGTTTTTTATAGTTTTACGCGCGCACATTGTGCGCGTGATTTTGGGCGCGGGTTTTTTTAGCTGGGCCGATACCCGCTTGACCGCGGCAGCTCTGGGTCTTTTTAGCGTTTCAATACTGGCTCAAGGAATAGTTTTGCTTCTGGTGCGCGCGTTTTACGCCGCCGGACGCACCGCTTTGCCGTTGGTTGTAAATGCCATTTCAAGCCTGATAACTATCGCTATGGCCTTTGGGGCTTTGTATGTTTTTGAAATGAATACATCCCTGCGTCTTTTTGAGAAATCTCTTTTGCGCGTTGAAGATTTGGCCCAAACATCTGTTTTGGTTCTGGCGATTTCTTTTAGTGTCGGCAATGTTATCAACGCGGTTTTATTGTGGCTGGGGTTCAACCGGTCTTTCAAAACCCTTGACGGAACACTGCTCCGTTCAACTTTACAAAACGCTGCTGCCGCCTTGATTTTAGGCGGAGTGTCTTACGGCGTTTTACGATTAACTGACGAGTTTTTCAACCTGCAGACTTTTCTTGGCGTATTTTTTCACGGGGTTTCCGCCGCTACAGCCGGGCTGTTTCTGGCCCTAATTTACCTTTGGTTTTCGGGTAATCGCGAAATGCGCGACATAGCCGCGGTGTTTCGCCATAAATTTTGGAAAAGCGAAGCTATTGCCCCGGAGCCCAGAAGCGCGGTTGAGGGTTAAATTGAATGTTGGATGTTAATGCCGTATAAGTTTGTTATGGATAACATAAGAAACTTCGTAATTATCGCTCACATTGACCATGGCAAGAGCACTTTGGCCGACAGGTTTTTGGAATTAACCGGAACTATTGAGAAAAGAAAAATGCGCGAGCAGTTTTTGGATCAAATGGAGCTTGAGCGCGAACGGGGCATTACCATAAAAATGCAGCCCGTAAGGATGCTTTGGCATCCTGGAGGTCCCGAGCGAAGCGAGGGGCCGGATTATATTTTAAATCTCATAGACACCCCCGGCCATGTTGATTTCGCTTATGAAGTTTCGCGGGCCCTGGCCGCGGTTGAGGGCGCGATTCTTTTGGTGGACGCCACGCAGGGAGTTGAAGCCCAGACCATTTCTGTTTTGGATTTGGCGCGCGAATTAAAACTCAAGATAATTCCGGTGGTCAATAAAATTGATTCGGCTGGCGCGAGAATCGAAAAAACTAAAGAAGAAATACAAAAAATTTTAAACGTCCGGCCGGATGAAATTATTGAAGCATCCGGCAAAACCGGCCAGGGAGTCCACGGCCTTTTGGAAGCGGTCATTGAACGCGTGCCGCCTCCTGAACAAAAATCAGGACCATCATGTCGCGCCCTTATATTTGATTTTGATTACTCGGTGCATCAAGGAGTTATAGCCTATGTCAGAATCTTCGACGGAGTTTTCAAAAAAGGCGATGAGATAAAATTAGTCCAATCCGGAGTTAAATTTGAGACACAAGAAATTGGCATATTCAAACCGGCTCGCTCGCCGACTTCCGAATTGCAAGCAGGCGAGATAGGATACATCGCGACCAATATTAAAGATCCGGCTTCGGTTAAAATTGGCGACACTATGACTTTGGCTTCGCGGCCGGCCATGGCTTTTGGCGGATACCGCGAGCCCCAGCCGGTGGTCTGGACCAGCGTTTATCCTTTGAAAGAAGACGATTTCTCGGATTTTAAAAAAGCTATTTTGCGCCTGCATTTATCCGACACATCCTTTTCTTACGAGGAAGAATCCTCAAGCGTTTTGGGCCGCGGAATGCGTCTCGGTTTTTTAGGTATGCTGCATTTAGAGATAGTTATTGAAAGGCTCAGGCGGGAATTTGGGGTCAATGTCACCGCCGCATCACCAACGGTGGCTTACGAAATAAAACTAAAAGATGGCCAGTCGCGGATAATTTTCGCGCCGTCTGAGTTTCCGGATGAACACGAGGTGGTTTCGGTTAAAGAGCGCTGGGTGCGTTTTAGACTGATAGTTCCCATGGAATATTTAAGCGCGGGCCTTCAGCTGATTCAGGCGCGCGAGGGTTCAATTTTTAATACGGATTCTTTTGGTGAAAACCGCATTATAATCCAAGCCGAGATGCCGATTCGGGAACTCATGCGCGATTTTTTTGACGAGATAAAAAGCGCGACCTCGGGCTACGCTTCTTTTTCTTATGAATTAGGCGATTGGCGCGAAGCCAGCGTCACGCGTCTTGATATTTTGGTGCATGGAGAGCGCGTTCCGGCTTTCAGCCGCGTGGTTTCGCGTTCGCGTGTGGAGCGGGAAGCCAAAGACGCGGTTGAAAAGCTTTATTCAATCATGCCCAGAGAGCTTTTTGCCATGAAATTACAGGCTCAAGGGCTCGGCCGCATTATAGCCTCGCGGACTATGCCCGCGCTTAAAAAAGACGTGACCGGATATCTTTACGGCGGAGACCGCACGCGCAAAATGAAGTTATGGCAAAAACAAAAAAAAGGAAAAAAGCGCCTGAAAGAATTCGGGCGCGTCAATATTCCTCACGAGGTTTTTATTAAAATGATTCGCCGGGGCTGACTGGAATTAAAAAGTACCGAGCAGAGGAATAATCAGATAGATTATCATTCCGATGATGGCCAATACGCTGATTATCGTCCAGACGACGCCGTATCTTTTTTTATGTTTCTGGCTTAAAAGCATATTGGTATAATAAACCCCCACGACCAATCGAGCAATGTTATAATAAGTTTATGATAGTAAAAAATTCGCGCTTGGCGCTATTGCTCGATTGGTGCGGGGGTAAAATAAAATGAAGAGTTTTCAAAATCGCAATTTTAACCGCAGGCTTATGTATTCTTGGCCCGCCGTCGCTGTTATATTTTTGGTCGCGGTTTTTTTGGGCCAAGCCGCGGTTAGATCATATATTACGGCTAGTCGCACGCGCTCGGCTTATTTGGAAGTCAAAAAAGATCGCGAAGAACTTACGGCTGAAAGGGCAGATCTTGAAAAAAAGCTGGACTATCTTTCAACTTCGTATGGTCTTGAAAGGGAACTTAGGCGGAAATTTGGTTTAGTCAAGCCCGGCGAGCGCCTTGTGGTCATGGTTGACCGGCCGCAAGAGACATTGCCCGAAGAAAAAAATAATTTTTATTCGCTTTTATCCGAGGTCGGAGATTTTTTTATCCGTATTTTTAAAACAGGACAATGAAGCGCCTGTTTTATATTTTGGTAGCCCTCCTGATTTTGCTCGTTGTTTTATTGCTGGCGTCTAGCGCGCGCCTTTATCCGGTTTTAAAAATAAATAACAGTTTTGTCTGGGCCTCTGATTATTACGATCGTTTTTCGGGTTTTGAATACTATCGCCTAATGACATCCGAACCGATTGACGAAAAAACGGCCGTTCGCGGATTGATTTTGTCGTTTATTGCCGATAGTTTGGTTGAAGACGAGCTTTTACGAAGAGGCGCGGATTTGCGTGAAGCCGAAAAGCGAGTGAAGGATGCTTTGATGGCCGGAGGAGTGGAAAATCTTGAAAAAGCGGCCGCGTCCCTTTATGGTTGGGACATAGAAGAGTTTAAAAAATTTTCTCTTTTTCCGCAGGCCAGAGAGGACATTTTAACCGAGGTTTTGCAAAAAGATGGGATTGATTTTGATGAGTGGCTTTTGCGGGAAATGGCCAAGGCCGACATAAAAATTTATTTTTTGCCCCACAAATGGGAAAACGGCAAATTAAGCGAAAAATAAAATCGCGGGTATGGTCTAGTGGCATGATGCGGTTTCTTCCAAAAATTAAGGAGCGAAGCGACTATAATTTTTGAGAATCCCGTTAAAATTTTGCGAGTATAGTATAGTGGTAGTACATCTGCTTCCCAAGCAGGGGGCGGGGGTCCAATTCCCCCTACTCGCACCAACCTTTATTTTTTACGCAAAATACTTAAACTATCTTTAGGCCGACCTAGCTCAACGGCAGAGCAATCGCTTCGTAAGCGATAGGTTCCGGGTTCAAGTCCCGGGGTCGGCTCCAAAATTAGACTTTTTGCGGCAGTTGTCCTATTATTTAAAACAGGTTCCTTTTTTGACGGAGGCCCGATATGTGGTGGGCAGCTCTTTTCGCGTTCTTCGGCGTTGCGGTAAGCGCAATTTTTTATTTTGTTGAAAAAAAATTAGGATTTGTTCTCGCGCTTGGCGTGACCGGCATTTGCGGTATCGTTGCCGCTACTCTCACCCCCTACGCCGGCGCATATGAGGGGTGGAGCGTGCTTTTTTTCGCCATATCTTTATTTATTATGATGCCGGTTACCGCGTTCTTTCTGGATTGGCTCTCGGCCAAGAAAAAATAATTTTAACGCCTCGGCGAATGTCGGGGCTTTTTCTTGTAATTGGGCGAATTTTCTGTTAAAATAACCAAATGACGGAAGTTTCCGAGGAGATTAAACGGCTTGAACAAGAAATGCTGAAGCCGGATTTTTGGCAGGACAAGGAAAAGGCCCAGGTGGCGGTAAAAGAACTGAATCGTCTTAAAGACCAATCTAAAGCCGGCAACAAATACGACAAAGGCGATGCCGTGATTTCAATTTATTCCGGAGCCGGAGGGGATGATGCCGAAGACTGGGCTAGAATACTATTTGAAATGTACAAACGCCACGCTGAAAGAGCGGGTTGGAATGTTTCGGTCATTCATGAACATAGAAATGAAACCGGGGGATATAAAAATATTACTTTTAGGGTTGGCGGTAAGTCTGTTTACGGCAGTCTTAAAAAAGAGTCGGGCGTGCATCGGCTTGTCAGGATATCGCCATTTTCGGCCAAAAAACTCCGCCACACTTCTTTTGCCTTAGTTGAAGTGATGCCTAAATTCGTTGACCCGGGTGATGCGGAGATAAAACCGGAAGACATTGAAGTGCAATTTGCGAAGTCTTCCGGGCCGGGAGGCCAAAATGTAAATAAAAGAGAAACGGCAGTAAGAGTAATCCACAAACCAACCGGCATTCAGGCTCACTCCGAAGCCGGAAGGTCTCAGGCGCAAAACCGGGAAGAGGCCATGGAGCTTTTGCGGGCTCGGCTATATAATATGAAAGTCGCGCAGGACAAAAAAGAGATTGAAGAACTGCGTCCCGTTTCCGGCAAGGGAACTGCCGAATGGGGCCATCAGATACGTTCATATGTTTTTCATCCATATAAAATGGTAAAAGACCACCGCACCGAAGTTGAGACAAGTAATGTTGAGGCGGTGCTAAATGGAGAATTAGATCAATTTATTGAAGCCGAACTTAAAATATAAATGATTTATTTTGATAAAGTTTCAAAAATTTATTCGCCGACATCCACTGCTTTAGAGGATGTCAGTTTCAGCGTGGAACCCAAAGAATTTGTTTCAATCGTCGGACATTCGGGCGCGGGAAAAACCACGCTTTTAAAAATGCTTTTAGCTGAAGATAAACCGAGCTCGGGCAAAGTTTTTTTTGAATCAGTAAATGTCCATGAAGCGTCGCGTGACGAACTGCCGCGGATACGCCGCAGAATCGGCTCCATTTTTCAGGACTTCAGGCTTTTGCCCAATAAAACCGCTTATGAAAATGTGGCTTTTGCCATGGAGGCTGCTGACGCATCAGACGAAGACATTGAAAATGACGTTCCGCAGGCTTTAGAGCTGGTCGGTCTTATGGATAAGGCCCTGCATTTTCCGCACGAGCTTTCGGGCGGAGAAAAACAGCGCGTTGCCATAGCCCGCGCCATAGTCAACCGGCCGGACGTGGTTTTAGCTGATGAGCCCACTGGCAATCTGGACCCGCTCAACACCCGCGAAATAGTTGAGCTTTTAAAAAAAATAAATAAGCTCGGCACAACGGTCATGCTTGCCACTCACAATCACGATGTCGTCAACGGTCTTGAACGAAGAGTCATAACTCTTGATAAAGGAAAAGTCGTTCGTGACGATAAAAAAGGCCGTTACATCATTTAAAAAATAAAAATTAAAATATAAGATATAAGCATGAGGATGCATTTAAGAAGGGTCATTAAAGAGGGGGTGATAAATTTCTGGCGAAACGGCTGGGTTTCGCTCGCGGCTATTTTAGTCATGGTGCTCTCGCTTTTTATGATAGGCTCGCTCATGTTTTCAAACGTTCTTCTAACCTCGGCCCTCTCCAGAATAGAAGATCAGGTTGATATCGGCGTCTATTTCAAAAAAGAAGCGACTGAAGATGAAATTTTAAACGCCCAAGCGGCGCTACTGCAATTGGCGCAAGTTAAATCAGCTTCCTATATTTCGGAAGACGAGGCGCTTGAAAAATTCAGGACGCGTCACGCCACGAACGCGCTGATTACCCAGTCGCTTGAAGAGCTTGGCGAAAATCCTCTGCAGGCCAGCCTCAACATTAAAGCCAAAGACCCCAGCCAGTACGAAGTCATTGCCAGATTTTTAGATGCAAGCGCTTATTCAGCGCTGATTGATAAAATAAATTATTTCCAGAATCAGGTGGTTATTGAACGGCTTTCCGGATTTCTAGGAGCATCGCGCGCCGCCGGATTCGGAATAACGATTGTTTTTTCGCTGATTGCCATGCTTGTGGTTTTTAACACCATCCGCCTCGCGATTTACACTTCCCGGGACGAAATTTCGGTCAAGCGTCTTGTGGGCGCGACGCGACGGCACGTGCGAACGCCATTTTTGGTTGAAGGCGCCATGTACGGAATAATTTCGGCAATAATCACAATGATTATTTTTTATCCGCTGACTTTGTGGATTGGTCCGGCTGGCGCCAGATTTTTCGGCGGCCCCAATCTTTTTAATTATTATCTTTCAAACTTTTTTGAAATCTTCTTCATCTTGCTTGCAGTCGGCGTTGTCCTTGGCGTCATTTCAAGTTCAATTGCCACCCGAAGATATTTGAAGATTTAAATATCATTTTAAAAATAGCGCCCGCCAGTTGCGCTATTTTTTATTGTTTCGGAGTAGGATGCCGCGCCCTTTACAAATTTATTGATATAGTTTATAATCTAATAAGATTTTTAGGTTATCAAACCTTCTTTGAAAGGAAAAAATATGGAGGGATTGCCAGGGCTTGCTGTCCCAAAATACGCGCTAGCGCCGGGTTTGTGGGTTTTGACAACCTATTATAATCCGTTCCGCTACCAGACTCGCAGATACAACTATGATATTTTTGCGCAATCGTTGAGGAAATCCGGCGTGCCGTTCGTTACCGTTGAGTGCGCTTTTGGTGACGAACCTTTTGAGCTACCAGAAAGATTGGATGTGGTAAGGGTTCGCGCTCCCGATTTGCTTTGGCAAAAAGAGCGTCTTTTAAATCTTGCGGCGTCATGGCTTCCAAAAAGTTGTAAATATGCGGCTTGGCTTGATTGCGACATTTTATTTGGTAATCAGAATTGGGCGGTTGATGCCGCGCGGCTTCTGGAGAGTCACGCAATCGTACAGGTTTTTGAAACCTGTTTAAGGCTTGACCGCGGCAATGTTGTTTCAGATTCACCGGACGAAGTTTTTTCTTTCGGCGCAGTCGCTCCGGGTCGGCCTGATTTGCTTTCTTGCGGCAGATACGACCGCCACGGGCACACCGGCTACGGTTGGGCGATGCGCAAAGAAATTTTTGACGAGGTTGGCTTGTATGAATATGCGGTAAGCGGAAGCGGTGACCATTATGTGGCGCATGCGATTTATAACGAATACGGATTTTGCATTAAGCATGCGCTGAAACATGACCCACGCCAAATCAGGCACCTGAAGGAGTGGGGCGAAAAATTTTACGGCCTGGTTCGGGGCAATTTTACTGCCGTTCCTGGAAAAATAAGGCATCTTTGGCACGGCGAACTTAAAAATCGGCTGTATCTCGCCAGAAACCACAAAATAATCGACTTTGGTTTTGATCCCTACAACGATGTTATTGCCAAGCCGGGCAGGCCTCTGGAGTGGCATTCTGAAATGAATAAGCCCAAACTCCGAAACTATTTTGCAGAATATTTTGATAGTCGGAGAGAAGACGGCTAGGGGCCGTCTTCTCTAAGAATTTTTTCCCAAAACCA
>JBBTVC010000059.1:0-787 GCA_038063435.1 Patescibacteria group bacterium
CTGCTCGTTGTTACGGAAATAGACGAATACTCTACCGTGATCGGCGGGCAGACATTCAGGCACATAGATTACATTCTGGAAACCGACGATGGGGACAAAATAACGCTGCGTCTTAACCCGGTGGCCAAAACCGATCCTTACGCCAAAAAGCATTGCGATGTGCTAGTTTTGTTTCCGGATTGGGAACAAGAATTCGATGAGAATTTGCTTAAAAACGTGCTGTCCACCGGAACTTTTGAAGTTCTGGAAAACGGGGAAGTGGTCGCCACATACCATAGAATCGGCGAAAACAAAGAGCCGTACTCTGCAACAGTCAGAGTCGTTGATAAGCCCGGCCAAATCCCGCGCGTTGAAAACTTCAAATACTGGGATTATGTCCGGGACGTTGAGGGCGGAACACAGGAATTCTACTTTGTTGAAATGAGCGAAGAAACAGGATGGTTCCAAATGTTTAAGGGCGTGCTTATTTTTGAAGAAGATGTTAAATTTCTTCGAAAAAAGGTGGACGCTTAGCAGTAAAGCGCGGCAAGACCGCGCCGCGGCGGCTCCGCGGCAAACCGAAACCAGACACGAGGAGAACAACGCCGATGGCTGGAATCTTCAAGAAGTTCCGCGACCTTGGACTCGCAAGCATTCACTCGCTTCTCGACAAAGCCATCGATCTGAACAGCGTCGCTGTGGTCAAACAACATGTGCGCGATCTCGAAAACGCTCTCTCCGAACTCGAGAATGGCGCTGCTGAAGCGGCCGGCTATGTCCGGACACTCAACCGCGAAGCGATCGAACT
>JBBTVC010000059.1:797-11839 GCA_038063435.1 Patescibacteria group bacterium
CAACGACCCGACCAACGACCACCTGGCTACAGCCAAGCAGGTCGAGCTCAACGGCATCAATGAGCGCATCGCCGAGACCGCGCAGGAGCTCGTGGACAGCAAGACTACCGCCTCCAAGCTCGACGAAGCGGTCTCGTCTCTCAGGTCTAAGCATGTGGCCATGGTCCGACAGGTCCAGAAACTCGAAAGCATGGAGCGAGGAAACCGAGCCAAGAAGGATGCCGCGAAAGCCATCGGTCGCGTGAGAGAGATGGTCCAGGCCGGCGAAGACGTCTCTGTGGACAGCGTCATCTCGCGCATGAAGCGCGATGGTGATGTGGCCGACGAGAGGTTCGACCGAGCCATGGGCGCCATGAACGAGGCTACCGGCAAAGATGCCTCCATCGCCGAAGCGCAGGCTCAGCTCGCGGAAAGACGCAAGCGTCTCCAGTCCACGACCCAGTCCGCAAGTTAAGGTTTAGAAAATATAAATTAGATTGCAGAGCTTCCGAAAGGAAGCTCTTTTTTTATTACCGACGTCTCTTGATTTCGTTAAATAAAACGGCTACAATGTTTGAGGTTTGGTCTTTAAAGAGGAGGCGGATGAATGAAAAAATTAGTCGCTTTGGTGATATTAATAGCCGTAGCAGCACTCGCCTATTCTTTCTGGCCGGCAAAACCGGCAAAAATAAAACACAGCGCAACCGGTAATACCGAAACCGCGCGAGTCGTTAAAATAATAGACGGCGACACGATTGAAATAGAGGGCGGTTTAAAAATCCGCTATATCGGAGTAAATACTCCCGAAACCAAAGACCCGCGAAGAGGCGTTCAGTGCTTCGGTAAAGAAGCCTCGGCTAAAAATCAGGCGCTTGTTGAAGGTCAAATGGTTTGGCTTGAAAAAGATGTCGGGGACCGCGATAAATATGGCAGACTTCTCCGCTACGTCTGGGTTGGAAACAATACAATGGTCAATGAAACTCTGGTTAAAGAGGGTTATGCTTTCGCTTCGTCATATCCTCCGAACGTGAAATATCAAAAAAGGTTTCGCGAAGCCGAGCGCCAAGCGCGAAATTCCGGAAAAGGCTTGTGGTCGTCTTGTCCGGATTATCAAAATAGAAAGAAGGGATAAAAAAATGAATAAAATAGAAGCCTCCGAGTGAGGCTCTTTTTTATTCCTGATTTTTACGATATTTCTTTTCAATAAAGAAAAAAGTGAGAATCATCAAAAAGGCGGTAAATGCCATCAAGGGCAAAGTTATGTATCCGAAATTCATGACGAATCTTTGGGCGCATGAAACCGAGTAGCCCACGGCCCCGCAAGAAAGGTCGGGTGCGATACCCAATTGTAAAAGATAGTGATATCCGGCAATAATCGCGCCGAAAATAGAAAGAAGAGCCGTATAATCAATAATATTTTTATCTTTTTTCCAAAGAGCCAAAGCAAGCAAAAACACCTGCGGATACATAAAAATCCTTTGAAACCAGCAAAGCTTGCACGGTTCATATCCAATGACATCCGAATAAATCAAACTGCCGGTCATGGCTGTAAGTGCCACGATAAACGAAAAAAATAAAACACGCTCGGCTACGAGTCTCGCGTATCCGCTTTTTTTCAAAAATAATATCGCGGCCAAATTTAAAGCAATAATAATCTGGCCAACAACGGTCAGAACAGAAAATGTTAAATTAACTGCTTCGGTTAAAGACATAAACTAATGGCCCAGAACACAGCCGGTTTTTTCGGCAAGCACGGACAGCGGAATTTCGCCGACCAAGCGCGATTCGTCGTTAAAAATCCACGTCGGGTAATTATTAATCTTTTTGTCTATGCAAACTTGGTATTGCGATTTTCCGTCTGGAGCCGAACATTCAACGTAGGGCAAAAGTCTGGCTGATTTGCCGAACATTGTTTTTTGATTCTGGCAGTGCGGGCACCAAAACGCTCCGTAAAAAATCGCTCCCTTGTCTTTAAGGCATCTTGCGAAATCATCATATTGTCCGGGCGTGGCAAAATACCAATACAAATAATAACCGAGGGCTCCCAAAACCAAAACGGCGATAATTATAAATAATATTTTTTGATTTTGTTTAAACATGAAATTATTTTACACCCAAAAGTTCAACTTCGAAAATCAAAGTGGCGTTCGGCGGAATTTTGCCGCCGGCTCCAGCCGCGCCATATCCAAGATAGGGCGGAATGGTTAATTTTCTTTTGCCCCCAATCCTCATGCCCAAAAAACCCTGGTCCCAGCCCTTTATCACCTGCCCCGCGCCTAAAACAAATGAGAAAGGCGCGCCGCGATCCAAAGAACTGTCGAACTTCGTGCCGTTTTCAAGAGTTCCGGTGTAGTGCACGCTTAAAGTTTTTCCGTTCTGCGCCTCGTTTCCTTCGCCTATTTTTATATCCTCAATTTTAAGCTCATCTTTGGTTATGGCCAATTTGCCGTTTAAAATCATATTTAATTCGTCGGCCGAAGCCGCAAACTTATTTATTAAATCTCCCGCGTTGCTGCTTGCGGCGGCAATTTTAGCGTTTATTTTCAAAAAATCAGGGGTTTCGGGGCTTTCTTTATTGGCCAATCTTTCATAATAATCTTTAGCCGACCCCAAAAGCTCGCGTTCAAAATCAACAAGGTTTTCAAAATAAGGACTAAGGCGCTCCAGAATATCAGCCGTTTTTAAAGCCGATGTTTTAACTTCGCCATTTACGGCGTTTTCGGCAAGTATTTTGAATTCGGCGGTTTTAGTTTTTAATTCCGCCAACTTTACGGCCATTTCGTCTACGACTTTCATGCTGTCGCCGATTATTTCGGCGGCGCTCGCGAACTCTCCGGCGTTTTCGGCTTCAACCAGCACCGATAAACTCTCTGGCAATTTCACTTGTAAAATATTTGCAAAACCGAAAACCAAATCTCCGGATTCCTGCAGTTTCGCCAAAACTTCCTGCGAATTGTCAGAGCCCGACGGGACAATATAGTGCGAATAGTAATAAAGCCCTCCCAAAAATACGGCTATTACTATTACGGATGCGAAAATTTTAAACCAACTCATTCTATTCATATCCGAATATTATATCTCAATTTATGGTTTTGGCATAGTCCCAAAATTCGGGATGGCTCTGTTTTGTTTTCAGCCAATACCACCATTCCGCGCCCCAAAGATAATATTCGTCAAAACCCGTTGCTTTGGCGTAATCAATCGTGTTTTTAAAAAAATCCAAATCAAAATGTTTAAATTGTTCTTCTGTGCTTGTCTCATAAAGCTGTTTTGGAAGCCATGGCTCGGCCGCAAGCTCTATTACAACGTATTTTTTAGCGCTATCTCCGACAAACCAGCGCGTTAATTTTTGCTTAGCCCAAAAAAATTGCGGGGGCAGATGATAATCAACATAACCCAAGTATTCATTATGTACGCGCCGATACATCGTTGTTCCAAAAACATCCCCCCGTTTTGCCGCCCGATACCACAATCCTAGCTCTCCCGAATCGGTAATAATTATCGGATGCGCGGAGTCCAAAGATTTTACGAGCGCTATTTCTTTGTCTAAAAATTCTTTGTCAAACGCCGGACATTCGCCAAACGGCAAAAAGGGTTCGTTTTCCGCCTGCCAATACAAAAGCGCCGGATGATTTTTGTAGCGATTTACGGTTTCTTTAATATATTCCAACAATTCTGGATTCCAAATTCCGGATTCTGGATTCTTTGCCCACTCCGGCGCATGACATTCCGGCCATCTCGGGAGTTTCCGGCCCACGGCTAAAATTACACCGACCTTGTTTTTTGCGGCCAAATCCATCTGCCAATCCAGATCGTTAAAATCAAACTTGTTGTCTTCCGGCTCAATCTTGTCCCAATATGCAATCAGACGGACGCGCGCCGGCTTCAGTTCATTTAAAATCGCGCCGTAATTTTCGCGCCAATCAAGCCCCAGCATTTCTGAAAATTTTTGCGAAAAAGTAATGCCCCATTTAATTTCGCGGTCTTGTCCGTAAGCGCGCCACGCGCCGGACGTGTAATATTCACCGACTGACAGCCAAATTATGGCAAAAGAAATAATGAGGAGCGCTAAAATTTTTCCGGCTAAAACTTTACCGCGCGGACGCTCGCCCAAAAACAACCATCCGCCCAGAAAAACAAATAAATATTTTACGTTGTAAGTCGCGTCAACCAATGACGGCGAACCCAGAAGAATCGCGTAATAAATAAGAACCGATCCGAATCCGGCATAGCCCCTATTTAAAAAATAAGCCGTTTTACTTCTAAACTCGTCTTTGCCCTCGGGACTAAAAATTTTACGGCGAATAGCGGGCCAAAATAAAAAAGATAAAACCGCGACAATTCCGCCGGCTTTAATCCAGACAAAACCGGTCGGGAAATTGGTGAAATTAAAAACAATCTTGGTAAGAGTGTTTGAAAAACCGAACAAAAGGGCGCTTGTTAAAGAGAAAAATAAAACTTTAAGATTTAATCCGTTTCGTTCGGAAAGAAAAAGCGCGAGTCCGCCTATTATCAAAAAAATAAAACCAAAAAGCTGATGGCTGTGAAGACTTATCCCTAAGAAAACCCAACTCGCGGCAAAAGTGAAAATGGGCGAGATGGCGCCTATAAAAATGACCGAACTTACTGTCTGACTGTGAAAAAGAGCCAGAAAATAAAAAAGCATCGCCAGAATGAAAATGGCGCCGGCTAAAAGCGCCACGCCCGATTCCTCCGGCGATAACGCGCGAAAGCCGAAAGGAATGAAAACAACCGAAAACAGCCCTAAAATCCCAAGCCAAAAAGTATAGCCGACAGGATTAGGATAGGATTTTTTTAAAAGCAGTTTGTCTATTACAGTTGAACTTCCGTTTACAAACTGCGCCAAAATCGCCACTAAAAGCCACATAAACTAATTGTATCCTATCTGCTAAAAAGCAGGGCTGCGCCGAGAGCAGCGGAATGTTTGCCTAAACTCGATTTTAAAATTGGCGCGTTCATGCCGTTTTTTTTAATCGCGTTTTTCAATTTTACAAATAAGTTTTTTCGCGAAATTACTCCCCCGCCCAAAATAACCGCCTCCGGACGATATGAAATGATTAGGTCGGCAAGTTTATCGGCAAGCAAAATAATAAGCTCGGCATCACTTCCCCGATCGCGGATGTATTGATACTCTTTCTCCCATTTTTCCGGATACTCTAATTTTTTTATATTTTGGACCTTGCCGTTTTTTACGTATGCTCTGCCGATTCCGGTGCCGATTGTTATAACAAAAATGCTTTTGAATTTTTTGCCGACGCCAAATCTATATTCGCCTCTGGCAAAACAACGCGCGTCATTGTCAACTTTTAACGAGACGCCTGATGGCGCTATTTTTCTGAAATCAAAATTTTTAACCGCGGGGATATTCGGACTAAAAAGCAGGGCTGTATTTTCCACCACGCCGGCTGAACCAATGCCAATACTCGCAATATTTTTGCCGCGGCTTAATTCCGCAATAATCTCTCTAATTTTTTTAGCAAAAGAATTTTCATTCTGCGGAGTTTTGACTTCGCGGCTTTTTATTATCTTTTTGCCGTCATATAAAATCCCGCGGGTGTTCGTTCCGCCGATATCCAAACCAATAAAATACTTATTTCCGGTCATGATTTATTATCTCACTTGAAGCCGTGAAATTAAAACACGCCCATTCCGAGAAAACCCGGAACGGGCGACATTGCTCAAAACTGCTCCTAGAAAAAACCTCGGATCACGAGAGTGGCCTGCAAAGAATTAGTGGCCGTACCGACGGCCGGGTATAACCTTCCCTCAAGAGTGGACTCAGCGGAGAAAAGCGAAGTCGCGTTGCAGCAGGCGGTAATGACCCAAAGCCACCAGCTGGCGGTCGCAGGAGATGTCCAATTGTCGTAGAACTGCGGAATTCCGGCTAAAAGCAAAGCCGACACCGCAAGCACAACGCCAAAACGCTTACTTGTCTTAAAAGAAACAAATAGCGCCGCCATCGCTCCGATAAGCGCGACTGTTTCCATTGCGCCCCAAGCCCACACGCCGTTTTTGACTAGTATAATTACAACCAGGGCGGTTGAGATGGTATAGCCCGCGGGCAGGAACACCCTGCTTCCGGCGCGAACCATTGTTATCCAGCTCACTCCGTTGAGCGCTGTCCACAGCACAAAGCTGGCGATGTTCATGGGAACTTTCTCAAATAAGAGATAGACGGCAAAAGCCGTCACAGTCAGAAATGCCACAATGCTTGCCGCCAAATCAAGCTGTTTTTTCAAGGCTAAATCTCCTTCGCGTTAGCCGCGCCTAAGCCATAAACCTTATTCCAACATGACGGGCACAATTGTCCGCTTGTTTCAACATAATGACCATTACGCAAAGGGTGGTCAACATGCAGATGTTTTGGAATTCCGGTATCTTCGTGACAAAGAGCGCAAATTTCGGTTCCGCCAAGTTCCTGTTGGCCGTTCATCTGTTTCTCCTCTTAATAAGACCAAACCGCTCTGCTCCCGATACTATACTAATTTTATAAATTTGTCAGCATTCCAACATTCTGCAGAATGTTGGAATGTTTTTATAAGATATTTTTAAATTTATTTTTCGGAGTCCGCGCGGGCTTGAGCGTATCCGCAATATTCGCAATCTTCGCCTGCTTGCGGAATTTCTTCGTTCGCCAGACGCTCTTTGAGTTTCATAATAATCGGTTCAATCCACGAATCATCGCCGGTGTAAGGCAGAACGCTTATATTAAACTCTATTTTGCCGTCAAAAGCTTCGGCATCCGTCCGACCGTTGCAATAAACAAAATATCCGGTGTCTGCAACATCAAAAGCAAGCTGACGTAAAAGCCACTGATAAACCTCCATCTGGCGCTTGTAGCCCATCTGCCAGTCGGCATCCAAGCTCACTTCGCCGTTTTTGGCGGTTGCCTTATAATCCACGACAATCAATTCGCCCTTTTTGTTTTCCCAGATGTCGTCAACCGCGCCGGTTATGAGCAAATTACTCGGCTCATGATGATATTGGATTCCTTTGAAATTTTCCCGCCACTCGTCAATCATTTCGTGCTGATACGGCACGGCATCAATTCCGTATTTTTTCATCAACGGATGCGCCGTCTTTTTGGCGCGGTGGAAATCAAATTCTTTTTTCAATAAAAAATCAACCGCGCTGTTTATGTTAAATGGCGGAATAGAAGGACGTCGAATGCCTAAGCGGTTATTCAGATAAAAACATCGCGGACACTCAACAAAAAGCTCAATGCCCGACCTGCTCACCTTAAACGGCTTTTCGCCCTCCCCTTCATATAGCCCTCTGGATTTTACAACAAACTTCTTTTTCATTAAGTCATTTTACAACACTTCGCGAGCGGCTGCGAAAATATGAAACAATTAGCCAAATCACTAGAGAAGCGAGGCAAAGCGCGCCGAAAACCGAAACATAGATAAGAAGTATTACCGGCGTGACAATTATCGCCCCCAATCCGGCAACGCCCGCAAATTCGACCATTTTGAAATAAAAATAAATCCAGAGCACAGCCGAGCCCAAAATAAAAATAAGCAGATGATATAAAAATATTTTTAACGCTTTCATTTTTATAAGAATTGTCGCAATAAGGCGCGAAAACTACTTCCTCGGACGATAACTGCGGGATGAGCCGCGGCGGTTGAAGCGCGGAGGGAACTTTTTTTGAGGCGGTTGGTTCCCGGCGAATTGCGGGTGTCTGGAAAGCGAGGCCATTGGCTCCCGCCGTTCGGGAGGCATCCCGGGTAATTTTGAAATAGGCAGACTCTTTTTAATCAAATATTCAATGTCGCTGACTTCTTTTCGCTGGTCAGGCATGGCAAAAGATATCGCGTGTCCCTCGCGTCCGGCGCGAGCCGTACGTCCAATACGATGCACGTAATCTTCGGCTTGTTCGGGTAGGTCAAAATTCAACACAAGCTCAATCCCCTGCACATCTATTCCTCGCGAAGCAATGTCGGTTGCGACTAGCACACGATATTTTCCCGATTTAAATCCTTCAAGGGCGTCTCTGCGTTGCCCGAGCGAACGGTTGCCGTGAATTTCGGCAACATTATGCCCCATCATTTTCACGCGGTAAGTCACTTTTTTGGCGCCGTATTTCGTGCGGGTAAAAACTAAAGCCGAGCCTCTGTATTCGCCAAGAACTTTTTCAAGAAGCCACAGCTTGTCTTCTTTTTTGACCACGAAAATTTCCTGCGAAACACCGCTGACGAGCGTGCCCGAAGGAGCTACTTCAATCCGAATCGGAAGGCGCATGTAGCTGGAAGCTATTTTCATAATTTCCGGCGGAAGGGTCGCCGAAAAAAGCATGGTCTGGCGTGTTTTTGGAAGCACTTGCAAAATTCTTCTTATTTGCGGTTCAAATCCCATATCAAGCATGCGGTCTGCTTCATCAAGCACAAGAATGCTCACCCGATTGAGCGTGGCGGTTTTTTGCTGAATGTGGTCAATCAGGCGTCCGGGGGTCGCGATAATGATGTGCGGATTTCGGGCCAGCATCGTTATTTGCGGTCTTAATGAAAGACCGCCGATGAGCACCGCTGTTTTTAATCCGAGCGAGCGCCCGACTTTGTTTAGCTCTTCGTCCACTTGCAAAGCAAGTTCGCGCGTAGGTAAAAGCACAAGGCCCTGACCCTTGGTCCGCGCCAGAATCTGAATCATAGGAACGCCGAAAGCAAGGGTTTTGCCGGTGCCGGTTTGGGCTATGCCGACAACGTCTTTGCCTTCAATCGCAATAGGAATTGCCTGGCGCTGGATTGGCGTAGGTTCTTGAAATTTGTAGCGAGCGATAATATCCAGAAGCGCGGGCGCTATGCCCAAACCGCCGAATGTTTCAAAAACAGATTTAGGATTCATCTATATGCATAGGCAGCCAGTCCATCAGCCTTTTTCTGTGCTTTTCGATTGACCACTCTGCTTTATTTTTAAAAAGCAAAGGATAGGTCTCCTGGAATTTTTTGAGCGTGGAAACAGAAACGACAGGAAATCCCTGCGGAAGAGTTTGGTTATAAGCCTTCATAAAAACTTCAATAGTCGTATGCGCTTGGTTGAGTTCCAGCTGAACATCTCTTCGTTTCATGACAAGTCAACAGTATCACAAAGCGCGTAAAAAAGCAATTAATTTATTGTGTTCCGGGGTTTGGATTCGAACCAAAATTCTGGGATCCAAAGTCCCATGTCCTACCATTAGACGACCCCGGAGCTTCATAAATTATATGCTATTTTTGCCGACTTGACAAATATTTATAGTTTATGTTATAAATAACCGGAATTGAAAATCAGAAAAGGAGAAGGTTGTGCGCCTGAAATACAATTCGCCGGTGATTCTGACTTTTACGATTCTGGCATTTACCGTGCTAATTACTAATATCATTTTGGGCGGTTTGCTGACTCCAATGTTTTTTACCGCGTATCCCGGATTCGGAATGTTCACGCCATTCGGCTTGATCGGATCGGTCGGACACATACTGGGACACGCCAACTGGGCGCACTACTCGGCAAATTTTTTAAGTATACTGCTCGTCGGTCCGCTCCTTGAAGAAAAATACGGCTCAAAAAAAATGCTCTTTATGATCGCGCTGACGGCTGTGGCAACCAGTTTTTTTAACGCGGTCTTTTTCCCGACCGGGCTGAAAGGAGCTTCTGGAATCGTGTTTATGATGCTGATATTGGCTTCGTGCACCGACTTCAAAACAAAACAGATACCGATAACGCTTGTGCTTGCCTCTGCGATCTTCCTTGGACGCGAATTTGTGGGCGCGACACGCCCCGACAACATTTCGCAGTTTAGCCATATTTTTGGCGGATTAATGGGCGCTGGCTTTGGCCTCTTCATGCCTCCGAAAAAGTGAAAACACCCCCGATTCGCCAGCCGGCGAATCGGGGATTTTTATTCATTTTTAACTTGAAAAAATGATGCCTGTTTTCAGCGATAGCAGAAAAGCGGAATCATTTATGTCTCTCTTATTATTCGGGATACCGCGAGCTCCAAGGGCAGTTCGCGGTGAGGCGAATAAAATCTAGCGCTTGAAGTATCAAGCAGAATCAAAAGTATTTTTTCAAGGCGATCAGCTGAAAAGTTTTGGTCGGCGGGCTTGCCTTCCAAGGTATGTAAAAATTTATTTCTGAAATCGCGTATTAAAATTTTCATAAAAATTCTGGGATCGGAGCCGTCTTTAAACGTGGCGCCGAGACACTCAAAAGCGCGCTTGCTGTCTTTGGCGCCGATGGCTGAAACCAATTCGCTTACAGCGTTTTGCGCCGGCGCTCCAAAAAATCCGCGCACATCCTCGGCTTTTATCTCTGATTTTTCATTTCCAGCAAGCACCGAAATCTGTCCCAAAAGATTCATCGCGTCTCTTAGCGACCCTTCGGAAAAAAGCGCCAGAGTTTCGGCGGCCTCGCGCTCAATATCAAAGTTTTCGGAACGGCCAACATCTAAAATAGATTGGGCCACGACTTCATCCGGCACACGATGGAAACGAAGATGCTGTGCACGCGAGCTTATGGTCTCGGGCACTTTTTCGGGTTCGGTTGTAGCTAGCATAAAAACAACGTGCTTGGGCGGTTCTTCCAAAGTTTTTAAAAGAGCGTTGAAGGCTTCTTTGGTCAGCATGTGAACTTCATCAATTATGTAGACTTTGCGCTTGGCCCGGACCGGAAGTAACATTGAAGCGTCGCGGATTGCCCGAATTTCATCAATTCCCCTGTTTGAGGCGGCATCAATTTCAACAAGGTCTAGAGTCCGGCCGGAAATAAATTCGCTGCAAATTCCGCAAGAATTGCACGGGGCAGAGGATGAGTTGGCACAGTTTATGGCCCTAGCCAGAATCCGCGCAACACTGGTCTTGCCGGTACCTCTGGGTCCTGAAAAAAGATAGGCGTGGGCGACCCTGTCCAGTTTTAAAGCGTTTTGGAGAATTTTAACCACATGCGGCTGTCCTTGAACTTCGTCAAAATGCTTCGGCCTATATTTTCTATAAAGCACGAGCTCCGTCATTTGAATATGATAGCAGAAATAATATTTTGTTGTCCACCAAAAACTTGACTTTTTG
>JBBTVC010000060.1:0-39307 GCA_038063435.1 Patescibacteria group bacterium
TCTCCTAAGCGCATTCGGCTCGATAATAATCAGCCGATTGTTTTTTTTGCAGGTTGTTTCGCGCGCGTATTATGAAACACTGGCCGAGCGCCAGCACGTTTCTTCGCTTGACGCAAGCATAAGACGAGGTAATGTTTACCTCCGTGAAAAAGACGGGGGTCTTTTTACCGTGGCCACGATAAAAAGCGGACATTTAGCTTATATTGACCCCAGAAAAATTAAAGACGCCGAAAATATATATAGCCGACTGTCTCAAATATTGCCCGATCTCGATAAAAAAGATTTTTTAACCAGGGCTTCCAAAACGAATGACCCTTTTGA
Organism: Patescibacteria group bacterium; assembly: GCA_038063435.1. Classification (GTDB taxonomy): domain Bacteria; phylum Patescibacteriota; class Minisyncoccia; order HO2-45-28; family HO2-45-28; genus HO2-45-28. The sequence continues at coordinate 322 of JBBTVC010000060.1, forward strand.
GGTTGTGGCTCGGAGATTGGAGGATGATATTGCCGAAAAAATTATTGATTTAAATCTTTCCGGTGTCGGAATTTCACCTGAAGAATGGCGGTTTTATCCGGCGGGGAACCTTGCTTCATCTGTCGTCGGTTTTGCCGGCTATAAAGGCGATGATGTTGTGGGCCGTTATGGCATTGAATATTCCCAGGAAAGCATACTGAAAGGCGAGGATTATTATTTAGATGGCCGTCAGACTCTTGCCGGAACTTTTCTTGATTGGGGCAAAAAATTATTTCCGGGCGTAAAATCTTCGGGTAGCGTTGTTCTAACCATAGAGCCGCAGACCCAGCTTTTTTTGGAAAAAATTTTAGATGACGCGTTCGTTAAGTGGGAAGCTGAGCGCGCCGGCGCTGTCGTTATAGATCCCCAGACTGGGCGCATTATTGCCATGGCTTTCCGCCCGACTTTTGACCCGAATCACTACGGCGCCGAAAAATCATTGGATGTTTTCATTAATCCGGCAATTGAGCATGTCTACGAGCTGGGGTCTACTTTTAAACCGCTGACCATGGCCGCGGGGGTTGATCTCGGGAAAGTGTCGCCCAAGACCACTTATTTTGATGCCGGTTATCTTATTATTAACGGCCGGCGCATTGAAAATTATGACGGCAAGGGCAGGGGAACGGTTGATATGCAGACTGTTTTAAACGAGTCTTTAAATACCGGCGCGGTTTTTGCCATGCGTCAGATTGGCGTCGGGCCTTTCAAGGACTATCTTTACCGTTTCGGTCTAGCTGATAAAACCGGAATTGAACTGCCGGGCGAAGTGGCCGGAAACCTCGCTAACCTTGAATCCGGCCGGGAAATAGAATCAGCCACGGCCTCTTTCGGCCAAGGCGTTGCGGTAACACCTCTTGCTTTTTTAAGAGCCGTAAGCGCTTTGGCTAACGGCGGAAAACTGGTGAGACCTTTTATTATTGAAAAAATACTTTTTGACGGCGCGCCGGACGCGGTTACGGAACCGCAGATTAAAGAAGGCTCGGTAAAACCGCAAACCTCCGAAGAAATCACGAGAATGCTCGTTAAGGTGGTGGATGAAGCGCTGGTTGGAGGAACTTTAAAAAACGAACATTACAGCATTGCGGCCAAAACCGGCACGGCCCAATTGCCGAGCAAATCCGGCCCCGGCTATTCTGACGAGTATCTCCATTCTTTTTTCGGCTATGCGCCGGCGTATAACGCTAAATTCGCGATAGTTATGTTTTTGGTAAAACCCCAAGGCGCGCGGTACGCCTCGCAAACTTTATCGGAGCCTTTTATGGAAACGATGAAATTTCTGTTAAACTATTATAATGTTCCGCCGGACAGGTAAAATTTTATGAAACAATTTTTAAGATATATTATCGTTTGGATTTTAAATATAGAAGCACGGCTTATTTTTAAAAAATATAAGCCGGAAATAATCGCCATTACCGGAAGCGTCGGCAAAACTTCGGCTAAAGAGGCGGTTTATTCGGTTTTAAGCCAAAAGTTTTCCGCGCGCAAAAGCGAGAAAAGTTATAATAGCGAGTTCGGCGTGCCCCTTACCGTAATTGGAGAGGAAAATCCGTGGCACTCGCCATTGGGGTGGCTTAAGGTAATTTTAAAAGGGCTTGAGCTGATTTTAAAAAATAGAAAAAAAAATTATCCCAAAAAACTTATTCTTGAGATGGGCGCTGACCGTCCGGGTGACATAGCAAGGCTAGCGCGTTTTTGGCCGCGCGTCGTTTTGGTGACGGCAATTGGGGAGGTTCCGGCGCATGTTGAATTTTTTGCCGGCGCTGCCGAGGTGGCTGAAGAAAAGGCAAAATTGGTTGAAGCGCTGGACGTGAACGGCTGGGCGGTTTTAAACGGCGACGATTACGCTGTTTTGGAAATGAAAGAAAAAACCAAAGGACATGTTTTGACATACGGATTCGGCGAAAATCTGGACGTGCGCGCTTCGGAATATAAATTGATGTATCGCGCGGGCGAGCGGCCCGAAGGCATAACTTTTAAAATGGATTACGCCGGATCCAGCGTTCCGGTAAGAATTCTGGATTCTTTCGGAAAACAAAATGTTTATGCCGCTTTAGCCGGCGCTGCGGTGGGTATAATTTATGGCATGAATTTGGTTGAGATATCTGAAGCTTTGAGCAAATACAGCGCTCTAGCTGGACGGCTTAAGCTTATTGAGGGCGAAAAAGAGACTTGGATTCTGGACGACACTTACAATGCTTCGCCTCAAGCGATGCACGCGGCCATAGATGTATTAAAAGACCTGCCGGCCAAAAGAAAAATCGTGGTTTTAGGCGACATGCTTGAGATAGGTAAATTCACGATTCAAGCGCATCAAAAAGCAGGGGATCAGGTCAAAGAGGTTGCCGATATTGTTATAACATGCGGCCCGCGGGCAAAATTTATCGCCCAAGAGCTTTTAGACCATGGTTTCGCGCCAGGTAAAGTCATCAGCGTTTCGGATTCGCGCGAGGCAGGTTTAGAGCTTGAAAAAATAATTGAGCCAGGCGACCTTATTTTGGTTAAAGGGTCTCAAGCCATGCGAATGGAACGGGTGGTTGAAGAAATAATGGCGCGCCCCGAAAAAAAATCAGAGCTCCTTGTCAGACAAGAGCCGGAATGGTTAAATAGAGAGTGATTTTCGCCCTTATCGTCTAGTGGCCAGGACGTCAGGTTCTCATCCTGGAAACCGGGGTTCGATTCCCCGTGAGGGCGCTGATAAAAATACCTTTTGACAACCGCATATTTTTTTGCTAGTGTTATCTGGGTTTTGATATTTGATTTTATAGGAGGCATTATTTATGAACGACGGCGCGCTTGACGCCCCGACCTTAAAAGAGCTGAAAACGATTCTCGGAGCAATGTTTGAATTTGACCGTTTGACGCACCAGCGTTTAAAAAAGTGGATCCAAGAAAGATGTCCGAACGGATTGTTTTTTGTGGGCGGGCAGCAAAATACAAGTAGCGAGGATATGCTTTTTGAAATACAGCTCATTGATTTGATCGCCCACAAAATGCTTGAAAAAGGCGAGCGTGCCCCATGTTGTATTGAAGAACTTGAGGATATTTTTTCGTGCGTGGCCGATTATATTATAAACAGGATGCGAGAAAATGGGCGCGCAGAAAATTCATTTGATACCACCGCTTCTGAATTTGAAAATAAAAATTCCGAAACCGAACTTAAAAAATTTTTAATAGAGACGATTAAAGAATCGATGCCCACGATGAGCATGAGTGATGAAATTGAAAATGTCTGGAGGGATTCATGGAAAATCTGCCGTTTGTTTAAAGAAGTTGCCGTCATGCGTAATACGCCACTCGAAACCCTGATAGATTGTCCTGAAATAGAAGACGAAGTTAAAAGAAAGTTCTATTTCACGAAGGAAAAAATGTGGGACGCATTTCAAAAAAAAGACCTTTTCAATAAAATCGATATTAAAAAAGTTGTGCTGGGTCTGCTTCGCGTCGAAGGGTTATCTTCGGACGATTTTGAGAAAAGCGAAGAAGCGCAAAAATGGTTTCGTGATATACAATTAATTTTTGATCGGACGAAGCGCGAGAAGGCTAATTTTTACGCCGAGGAAATGAAACGCGTTTGGGGTTAAATTCTAATGCGCCGCTGAACGCCGAACGTCTTTGATGTTCGGCGTTTATAATTCCATTTTTGCCAGCACCCCTTGGTCAAGAACGTATATTTCGTTATTTAAAACGGCAAAAGTCGGCTCTTTGCCTTTATAAATCGGCTGGAAGTTGCGGGTGCTCCGCCCGTCGAGTTCAAGGGCAAAAACCCCGTTTTCAACCGCGACTACGGATATATCGCTTCTTTTCGGGAAGAATGAGGCGTTTCTTATTGAATTTTTGGTTTGAAATATATTTTCTTTATTTGATGAAAGGTAGTGGGGCAGTGTGGTTTCCAGCCACTCAACCCAGACGTTTTTTTCGTCGTGCCAGATATTGGCTCTTTGCCTGTAGTCCATGCTTATTTTGTGCGGGAGAACGGTTAAAGCCCGGTCTAATTTTAATGAACTTGTTTTGGCTGACAGCGACCTTTTTGATAAATCAAAAGTCAGAGTTATGGTTTTGTTTTCAAAAAAAACATCAGCTCCGCCGTCACGCCAATAAATTGTTTTAAGTTTTGGATTTGCCGAAAGTAGTTTTTTTGACGCCGAATTTGCCGGAGTTAAAAATTCATTATTATCAGGAAGATAAAAGGTAAGCGCGTAGGCGTCACCCCTTTTTTCTTCAAGCAGTATCAGAGAATTTTGGTTTGACGAGTAAATTGATTCAAACTGGCCTTTCAGCAAAATTGTGCCGTTTATATTTTGCGGCGTCATTAAGGCCTTGGCTTCAGCCACAGCGCTTTCGGCTACCGCCAGTTTTTTGGTCCACGGCCAAAAGCCTTCTTTTGAAACCATAATCGAATAAGAACTGGGCGTAAGATTTTGGATGAAAACCCCGCTTTGAAGAAAGTTGGTGTTTTTAACGAATTTGCCGTTTAAAAAAACTTCAGCGCCGGATTCGGGTACCGCGATAAAAAGACCGCCGACTCTTTTAATTTGAAAATCGGATGTAAGACGCCAACCGGTGGTATAAAGGACTACGGGTGGCGCGATTATTAAAAAAGCAATAATCGAAAGCCAGAATAGCTTCCTCCTGGTTTTAAGAGTCATGGCGTTATTATATGATAAAAAAATGGCTGTATCCAGAAAATGGGTTATAGGCATTGATGAGGCCGGACGCGGACCGCTAGCCGGTCCCGTAACTTTAGCTGTCGTCGCGTGTCCGCGCATTGTCGCGCGCAATATTTTTAAAGGAATAAATGATTCAAAACATTTGAGCTTGAAAGCTCGGGAGGGATGGCTTAAAAAAATCAGAAGCCATCCGCGAATTTTTTATTGCGCCTCCTCCGCCGGCCCGTCAATAATAGACAGGGTTGGCATTGCCAAAGCCATAAAACAGGCCGTGGCGCGTGTTTTGAAAAGAATTGATGACGGCAGGTTCGGCAAGACCGAAATATTACTTGATGGCAGTTTAAAAGCGCCCGCGAAATATTTGCAAAAAACAATAATTAGAGGCGATGAAAAAATTCCGGTGATTGCCGCCGCCTCTGTGGTGGCTAAAGTTTCGCGCGACCGCAAAATGGTTCGCCTGTCTTCAAAATTTCCGCAATACGCTTTTGAGATACACAAAGGCTACGGCACGAAACTGCACTATAAAATGCTTAAAAAACACGGCCTCTCGGAAATCCACCGGCGTTCGTTTTTGAGTAAAATCCTTTGACACCGCGCGCCTAATCCCATATAATAACCCTAATGGTAGTCAGAATGCGTCATACTAGAGGGCATACTCGAAATCGCCGGTCGCATCACGCGCTTACGGCGGTTTTGGGCGTTTCTTGCTCTAAATGCGGGGAGAAAAAACTTCCGCAAAGAGTTTGTTTTAATTGCGGGACTTATAAGGGCCGCGAGGTTGTAGACGTTTTAGCTAAGCTGACCAAGAATGAAAAGAAGAAAAAGGAAAAGGAGCTGGCTAAGCAGGAATCGGAGCGGACCGAAAATAAATCGCTTGATGCCGCAGAGCTCTCAAAGCAGTAAGAATCAAATAATAAGTTTAAAATTTTAGTTCTTTAATTTTATGGCCAACCGTCATCTTTCGCGAAGCGTGGTTTTACAAACTCTTTTTGAATGGGATTTTAACGGCTTTCAAGACCTAAAAAAATCCGATGAAACCATAAAGCGCAATTTAGACGAATTCGCCCCCGGCCTTGATGACGGCGGTTTTTCCGAAAAACTCATCAAAGGCGTCATTAAAAAAAGAAAAGACATTGATAAAATCATAGAAAAAGCAGCGCCGGAATGGCCTTTAGCCCAAATTGCCATGATTGACCGCAATGTTTTACGCGTCGGTCTTTACGAATTGCTTTTTGGCGACAGGGAGGAAGTTCCGCCCAAAGTCGCGATTAATGAAGCAATAGAGCTGGCTAAAACTTTTGGCGGAGATTCCTCGGGCCGTTTCGTCAATGGCGTTTTAGGCACGGTTTATCGCGAAATAGGAGAACCGGGCAAAGACGATGAAGGTTCCAAAAAAAAGAAAATAGCCGACCCCTCTAAACTGCCGCAAGAAGACCTTGGCGGAGGCGTGGTGTACCGCAGAGAAAAAGGCAAACTTCGTTTCGCCATGGTGCACGACGTTTTCGGTTACTGGACTCTTTCTAAAGGCCACCTTGAATCCGGCGAAGATGTTCGCGAAGGAACTACGCGCGAATTAAAAGAAGAGCTGGGCCTTAAAAATATAAATCTTATTGATGAAATCGGCGTCAATGAATATATCGCCTCGGACCCTAAAATTGGTCCGGTCAGGCGCCGGGTTTCATATTTTTTAGTTGAAACCGAGGATAAAGATTTGGTTTTAGGGCCATCAGGCGGTTTGGATGATGCCCGATGGTTTGACGCCGAAGAAATGGACAGCCTTAAGATATATGACGATATCAGGCCGCTTATAAAAAAGGCGGTTGAAAAATTAAAATGATAGATTTTTCAGCTTTCGAAAAAAACATCGGATATTCTTTTAAAGATAAGAATTTGCTGACCGAAGCTTTTACCCACCGTTCTTATCTGAATGAAAATCCTTCATGGCAGGGCGCCCACAATGAGCGTTTGGAATTTTTGGGCGACGCGGTTTTGGAGCTTATTGTGACCGAAGCTCTTTTCGCCCGTTTTCCCGAAAAACCCGAAGGAGAATTGACGAGTTTGCGGGCCGCTTTGGTCAATGCCAACATGCTTTCAAGCCTTGCTTCGGATTTGGATTTAAATAGCGTCCTGTTTCTTTCCCGGGGCGAGGCCAAAGATATCGGCCGGGCAAGGGGCTATATTTTGGCCAACACTTTTGAAGCGCTCATCGGCGCCATGTATCTTGATGGCGGTTATGATGAAGCTAAAAAATTCATTGAAAAAAATTTAATGCCCAAGATTGATGAAATCCTGGAAAAAGAGCTGTTTCGCGACGCTAAAAGCCTTTTTCAAGAGCGTGCCCAGGAGATTGCCGGCATTACTCCTGTTTATCGGTCGCTTGAAGAATGGGGCCCGGATCACGATAAACATTTTATAGTCGGGGTGTATCTCGGCGAAGCTTTGATAGCTTCGGGCGAAGGACCATCGAAGCAGGCGGCCGAACAAAATGCCGCCGAAGACGCCATAGCTCTAAAAAACTGGAAATGACGGTGCTATGAGTTTCCGTCTGAAAAAACTGGAGCTTTCCGGGTTTAAATCTTTTGCCAAGCCGGCTCACTTTGAATTCTTACAGCCGATTACGGCCATTGTCGGTCCGAACGGGGCCGGAAAATCAAATGTCGCCGAATCCATACGATGGGTTTTAGGCGAACAATCGCTTAAAAGTCTTCGCGGCAAAAAAGGCGAGGACCTGATTTTTAACGGCTCGCAATCAGCGCCTCGCCTATCAAAAGCGTCGGTTTATTTATATTTTGATAATTCTAAAAAGCAGTTTCCGATTGAATTTGACGAAGTTGTTGTCGGCCGCAGAGTGTATAGAGATGGCCAAAGCGAATATCTTTTAAATGAATCGCAGGTAAGGCTCAAAGACATCGTTGAACTTTTAAGCAATGTCGGACTCGGAGTTTCACAGCATCATATAATCGGCCAAGGCGAGGCTGACCGCATACTTTACGCTTCGCCCAAAGAAAGGCAGGCATCCATTGAAGACGCTCTGGGTCTTAAAGTTTACCAATTCAAAAGAATTGACTCCGAAAGAAAACTGACCAAAACCGAAGAAAACATGCGCCAGGCCCAGGCTCTGCAAAAAGAAATAAAACCGCACTTAAAGCATCTTGAGCGCATGGTTGAAAGATATAGGCAGGCTTCCGATATAAAAACAGAACTGGAAAAAAAGATGAATGAATATTTGGCCGGTTTACGATCAGCCCTTAATGGCGCCGCGCAAGACCTGTCTTTAAAAAAAGAAAAGCCGCTTAAAGATTTGGAGGCCGTTGAGAATAAAATAGAGGAATTGAAAAAAAAGCTCCTAGGCCTTGAAAAATTTGAGGAGGAGCCGAAGGAAATCAAGGAGCTTGATGTGACGCTTATTCAAATTCACGAGAATCGGTCTAAAATCGAGAGGGATTTGGGACGGCTGGAAGGAATGCTTGAGGCGGAATCGGCCGTAGGTTCGGCGGAGGAGGGTGAAATAATCCCTCGCGAAGAGGTGGAGGATTTAATCACGAGTATTGACGACTCTTTGTCATCAGCCCTGGACACCGACGTTGTTGATGAAATATACATGATCATTCGCGAAACGCTCTCGAGACTTAATTCGTTTCTTGGCGGTCTTGCCGGCAGGGAAACGGCCAAATCCTCAAGCGAAGATTTAATCAAAAAGCGAAAAAGTCTTGAAGAAGAGCTGGCGAAACTGAATGACGCCGAAAAAAAAGCTCACAAAAAAAAGGAGGAATTGAGCCGGGTTTTTTATGCCGTAAGCCGCCAGAGACGCAATGCCGAAAAAGAGCTTTTTGATTTTGAGGCCGAAGCAAACAGCCTCCGGAATTTTACAAGAAATCTTGACATAGAACAGGAAAAAATAAAAATGCGCGAAGAAGAATTCGCGCGCGACCTTGAAGAAGCAAAAAGATTTTTGGGCGAAGACAAGATTAAATACGGTTCAGCCGAAGTTTTAAGCGATATTGAACGCGAAAAACTAAGAAGAGATGTGGACCGGCTTAAATTCAGGCTGGAAGAAGCCGGCGGCGTTGATCCGCTCGTGGTTAAAGAATACGAGGAGATGAGAGGCCGGGACGAATTTTTCGTAAAAGAGCTTGACGATTTGGTTAAGGCCGCAAAAAGTCTGCGCCAAATTTCAAAAGAACTTGGTGAAAAAATTGAGCATGATTTTGCCAACGGCATTGAAAAAATAAATAAAGAATTCCAAGTATTTTTTGAAACCATGTTCGGCGGCGGAAAGGCTAAACTCGCGGTTATAAAGCCGGAAAGACGCTCTAAGAAGGAAGAGGAGGAAGAAGATTTAATTAATACCGAAGGAGGAATTGACATTGACGTCAGCCTTCCGCGAAAGAAAATTAAAGGGCTTGATATGCTTTCGGGAGGGGAGCGCGCCTTGACTTCAATCGCGCTTTTGTTCGCGATGTCCGCGGTAAACCCTCCGCCGTTTCTGGTGCTTGACGAAACCGATGCCGCTTTAGATGAGGCAAATTCCCGCCGTTACGGCGCGATGCTTAAAAATCTTTCCCAGACCACTCAAATCATTACCATAACCCATAACCGCGAAACAATGCGCGAAGCCCAAGCGCTTTACGGCGTCACTATGGGTTCTGACGGCGTTTCGCGCCTTTTGTCTTTGAAGCTGTCGGAAGCCGAAGATATTGCGCAGTAAGTTTGTAATTTATCGCTCTTGTGGTACGATTTTAAAAGAACTCCTTGATAATCAGGAGAATTTGAGTTGGAATCCAGGGGCAGGGGCGGCGGCTTTCTCATCTGGTTTTTAGTGACATTGGTATTGATGTTCTTACTTTTTACTTTGCGATCCGGAAGCGAGGAAATATCGTTTTTTGAGCTTAAACAGCTGGTTGAGGCTAGGCAGGCAAAAAAAGCGCTAATCGGTGAGTCAACTGTTACGATTGTAGTGGGCATCGACCGTGCTTCGCAGGATTCATCAAGTGTTGGTTCTAGACAGCTTTACGCGACAGTGACCGATAAAAATAGATTTACGGAAATAGCGAACCTTTTTGAAAAACATGGGGTCAGTTATAAATACGTTCAGGACTCAAACTGGCTCGGAATGTTATTGACCTACGTCCCGTTTTTTTTAATTCTGCTCATCTGGTTTTATTTCATTCGTTCAATGAATCCGGGCGGAGGAAAAAATAGTCTAAGCATAACCAAAGCCCCCGTCAGTCTTCCAGATGAAAAAAACAAAAAGACTTTCAGGGATGTTGCCGGAATTGACGAAGCAAAAGCAGAGCTCGAAGAAATAGTGGATTTTCTTAAGAATCCCGAAAAATTCATGCGTCTTGGAGCTAAGATGCCGAGAGGCGTTTTGCTTGTCGGTCCTCCGGGGTGCGGTAAAACTCTTTTGGCTCGCGCGGTTGCCGGAGAGGCCGATGCCGGTTTTTTGAGCATGAGCGGTTCTGGTTTCGTTGAGCTTTTTGTTGGCATTGGAGCGGCTCGGGTGAGGGACTTATTTAAAAAAGCGCAGAGCGTTGCGCCGTGCATTGTTTTCGTTGATGAGCTTGATGCCGTGGGGCGGCACCGCGGCTCGGGACTTGGCGGAGGCCACGACGAACGCGAACAGACTTTAAACCAGCTACTCGTGGAAATGGACGGCTTTACGGCCAATGCCGGAATTATAGTGATAGCCGCGACCAACCGTCCGGATATTCTGGATCCGGCTCTGCTTCGTCCCGGCAGGTTTGACCGCAAGGTTTTCGTCCACTTGCCTGACATAAAAGGTCGGCACGAAATTTTGAAGGTTCACACTCAAAATATCTCGCTTGACCCGAATACCGATCTTTTTAAAATCGCCAAAGGCACCTCGATGTTTTCGGGGGCGGATCTGGCAAATTTAGTCAATGAAGCGGCTTTAGCCGGAGCCAAAAAAAACAAGATGGCGGTTGACCTCGAAGATTTTGAAGAAGCCCGGGATAAAATTCTTGCGGGCAAGGAGAGAAAGCTTGTTTTAGACGATAAAACCAAGCGCGAGATAGCCTATCATGAAGTCGGGCATACTTTAGTCGCGTTGAGTATGCCGGATGTTGACCCGGTATACCGAGTTTCAATTATTCCCCGAGGCATGAGTTTGGGGCACACCCAGCAACTACCGGAAAAAGACCGGTATCTGTACGACAAGCATAGAATCATTGCCGAAATAACTTGTCTTCTGGGTGGCAGAGCCGCTGAAAGAGCAGTGCTCAATATTGAGACGACTGGCGCTGAAAATGATTTAAAGCGGGCAACCGAGCTTGCCAGAAAAATGGTTTATAGCTGGGGGATGTCCGAAGGGGTCGGTTTGATGCAGCTTGATTCTTCAAATGGCGAATTTTTTTTGGGCCAGAGTTTGCTTCAGCATAAAAGCCATTCCGAAGCCACCGCGGCTGTGGCTGATAAAGAAATGCAAAAAATACTTACTGATTGTTTTGACGCGGCGGTTAAGATACTCAATGAAAAAAGAGATGTTCTGGAAAAACTGGTTCGGGCTCTTCTTGAGAAGGAAACGCTGTCCAGAGACGATATAGACGCTATTTTACAAACTTAAAAGCCCTCCGATATCCGTCGGAGGGATTTTCTTGACTTTGAGCCGTAAGTTTTATAACCTATATCTCATGTTAGTTATACGATTGAAGAGAGTTGGCAGGAAAAATGACCCCAGTTTTAGGCTGGTGGTTACCGACAAAAGACGGGCGGCCAAGGCCGGCCGTTCAGTCGAGCTTTTGGGCTCGTATAATTCCCGCCAAAAAATATCCAGCTTTAAAGAAGACCGAATAAAATACTGGCTTTCGGTGGGCGCAAAACCTTCCGCCACCGCGCACAATCTTTTTGTTTCAAAAAACATAATTTCCGGCTCAAAAATAAACGTTTCAGCCAAATCTAAAAAGAAAGAAGTGGCAGCTCCGATGCCCGCTGAAGGCGATGTCGGAGCTCCGACCTCGGCAAAGCCGAGCGTCGGAGTTGAAGAAAAGGCCGCGGCCTGATAAAATTTACTAATGATTTTGGATATCGCGATTTTTATAATCGTGCTTGCCGTTTTGGTTTTAGCGCACGAATTCGGCCATTTTTTGGCCGCACGCAAAAATGGGGTCAGAGTTGATGAATTCGGTTTCGGCTTTCCGCCAAGGCTTTTTGGTTTCAAGCGAGGCCAAACTCTTTACTCTCTCAATCTTTTTCCGCTCGGAGGATTTGTAAAAATTGCCGGCGAGAATGAAGCGGAATCAAGCGACTCGGAAAATTTTGCTTCAAAAAGTCTGTTTTCGCGCGCGTCAATTCTTTTTGCTGGAGTTTTTTTTAATATTGTTTTAGCTTTTATTATTTTTTCCGTGGTTGTGCCGCTCGGCATTCCGGTTGACGCCGAAGACCCCTATTGGCAATTAAGAGTGCGCGATACGGCCATAACCGTTGTTGAAGTTTTGAAAGGCTCGTCTGCCGAACTCGCCGGTTTTAAAACGGGGGATAGGGTTTTGACTCTCGAAACAATTTCGGGAGGAATTATAAAACCATCGCATGTTTTTGAGGTTCAGGATTTTACCAGAGCTAACGCGGGGCAAAGTGCCATAATAGAGATAGAAAGACGCGGACAAAAAATTGTTTTATCCGCGAATTTAGCCGAAGGCGAAGCGCCTTTGGGCGTGGCTACGGCCAAAGTAGGAAAAATAGCCTCGCCTTGGTATGCGGTGCCGTGGGTCGGCCTGGAGCTGACCGCCTTTGCGGTTTGGCGGACTCTTGAAGGATTCTTTTTCATATTAAAACTTCTTTTTTCCGGACAATCCGTGGCCGGATTTATCAGCGGGCCGGTCGGCATATTTTCATTGGTCTCGGGAATTTTGGATTTCGGCCCGGTAATTTTAATGACTTTTGTCGCGACACTTTCAATTAATCTCGCGATTATAAATCTAATGCCCTTTCCGGCATTAGATGGCGGAAGGCTCCTGTTTTTGATGATAGAGGGCCTGCGCGGAAAACCTCTTAGCCGAAGGATAGGAGGCTTGGCGCATGCCCTTGGTTTTGCTATTTTAATAATGCTGATGGCGATTATAACTTATTTGGATATTAAGTATAAATTATAATGAAACAATCCCGATTTTTCGCAAAAACTTTAAAAGAATGGCCTAAAGACGAAGAAAGTTCCTCGGCTCGCTTTTTGCTTCGCGCCGGTTTTATAGACAAGAATTCGTCCGGCGTTTATACTTTTTTACCGCTCGGTTTAAGAGTGCTTGAAAAAACCAATAAAGTTATTCGTGAAGAAATGAATGCTCTCGGCGCTACGGAGATTTTGATGCCGGCGCTAATTTCCAAAAAATATTGGCAGGCGACCGACCGCTGGGACGTTGATGTCTTATACAAAGTTAAAGATTCATCGGGCCAAGATTATGGCCTGGCCTTTACTCATGAAGAAGTTTTGACGCCATTGGTTAAAAAATTCATATCAAGCTGGCGCGATTTGCCTCTAGCGCTTTATCAAATTCAGACCAAGTTCAGGGATGAGCCGAGAGCTCGGGCCGGACTTTTGCGAACCAAAGAATTCGTGATGAAAGACCTTTACAGTTTTCACGCCGATTTTGACGATCTTGAAAATTATTATTGGCGCGTAGCCGATGCTTATAAAAAGATATTCAAGCGCTTTGGTCTTACAACTAAAATGGTTGAGGCTTCAGGCGGCGATTTCACCGATGAATACACGCACGAATTTCAGGTTCTGACTCCGTCGGGAGAAGACGAGGTTTTTTATTGTACATCTTGCGACTTCGCCCAGAATAAAGAAATAACCAAGGCAAAAGAGGGCGGAAAATGCCCGAAGTGCGGTAAGAACAAGATTAAAAAAGAAAATGGGATTGAGGTTGGCAATATTTTCAAGCTCGGCATGCGCTTTTCCGAAACGGCCGACTTATCGTATAAAGATAAATCAGGCCGTAAAAACATTGTGGTTACGGGTTCGTACGGAATCGGTTCCTCAAGAATAGTCGGCGCTTTAGCCGAAGTAAGCCATGACGATAAAGGCTTAATTTGGCCCGCAGAATCCAGTCCTTTTAAGGTTCATTTAATTGAGCTTGAAGGCGGACGCGAACAAGCGCTCAAAATTTACGAAACTTTACAAGATGCCGGCATCGAAGTTCTTTATGACGATCGCGAAGAAGTAAGTGCCGGCGAAAAGTTGACCGATGCCGATTTAATAGGCATTACCTGGCGGGCTGTTGCAAGTTCGCGAACAGCTAGCCAGAATAAAATTGAGCTTAAAGCAAGGGGCGATGACAAAAGCATTATGGTAAGTCTTAAGGAGATTTTAAACCATGTTAAATAAATTTTTAAGCTTTTTTTCAACTGATGTGGGCATTGACCTCGGAACGGCTAATGTCTTGGTTTATGTTGACGGACGGGGAGTGGTCATCAACGAGCCTTCTGTTGTGGCGCTCAATCAAAAAACCGGCCAAGTTGTGGCTATAGGCTCTGAAGCTAAAAGAATGATCGGCCGTACTCCGGCTCACATCTCTATAATCCGACCGCTCATTGAAGGCGTAATATCGGATTTTGAAGTGACCCAGGAAATGCTTTCTTACTTTATCAAAAAAGTGCATCAGCCGAGTTCTTCGTTTTTGGCTCGCCCGCAGGTTGTTATTGGTGTGCCGTCGGGTATTACCGAAGTTGAGCGCCGGGCGGTAAGGGATGCCGCGCGCAATTCCGGAGCCAGAGAAGTCTATCTGGTTGAAGAGCCTATGGCCGCGGCAGTCGGCATACGCATGCCGGTCCAGGAACCGGTCGGGAATATGATTATAGACATAGGCGGAGGCACAACCGACATCGCGGTAGTGTCTTTGGGCGGTCTTGTTTCTTCAATGAATTTACGCGTTGCCGGCGATAAGCTGAACAACGACATCATCAATTACGCCCGCGACGAGTTTAAATTGCTTTTAGGAGAGAGGACCGCCGAGGATTTAAAAATAGCCGTAGGTTCCGCGCTAAAGCCGGAATCGCCCATGGAAAGCGTTGTTCGGGGCCGTGATTTGGTTTCGGGTCTTCCGCGCGAAGTGATAATGACTGACGCCGATGTGCGCGAGGCCATTGCTAAATCGGTTAGGGCCGTGGTTGAGGGTGTTAAAGAAGTTATAGAAGCCACTCCGCCGGAGCTAGTTTCGGACATTATGCATCGGGGTATTGTCATGGTCGGCGGCGGCGCCCATTTGAAAGGCTTGGATAAACTCATAGAAAATGAAACTAAAATCCCGACTCGCGTGGCCGAGGATCCGATGACTGCGGTTGTGCGCGGCTGCGGAATAATTTTGGAAGACTTAGCCGGCTTCCGTAACGTTTTATTGGAGAAAGAAGAAGACGTTTCGCCCCAATGAAATACTTTGGATTAAAAATTGTTTTGCTCGGCTTTATCTGCGGGGCGGCGTTTATTTTGTTTTTTTTCGGTAAGACTTTGGAATCAAAAGCGGCGGCAATTTTTTTTAAAAAAATAAAAGCGGTTGAAGCGCTGGGATTCTCACCGGCGACTTATAATTTTTTTGGCTTGCTTAAATCCAAAGGCAATATTTTGCGTGAAAATCAGGAGCTTAAAGAAAAATTGCAGGAATCAGAGGCTAAAGCGGACGTTTCGGGGTTTGCCTCGTTAACGGCAGGGCAAGCGGAAAAATCCGTCGATTTTTTAAACGGATTTTTGGAGGCCAGAGTTTTAATGGTTCCGCCGGCAATTGATTATGACCAGCTCATTGTCGGCAAAGGCGCCCAAGACGGCGTTGAGAGCGGTAAAATTGTTTTAGTCGGCCAGAATATAATTTTTGGAACGGTAGGCGATGTTTTTAGCGGTTCCAGCCGTATTATTTCATTTTCAAGTTATGGCCGAGAACAAAACGTTTTTTTGGAGAAAGCAGGTATCTCGGCTACAGCTACGGGCCGAGGCAACAATGAGCTTGCCGTAACTTTACCGCGCGATTTTCCGGCAGAAGTAGGCGATAAAGCGTATTCCATGACTGACCGCCCGTATCTTGTCGGGCTGGTGGAAAAAATTGAAGCCCACCCCAGTTCACCCATTAAAACTCTGAAAATACGTCAGCCGTTCAATATTTATAATTTGCGATCAGTTAATATTCTTAAATGATGAGGGTTTTGGCCGGCGTTTTAATGTTTGCGGGAATTTTTACGCTTCCTTGGGCGCTGTTTTTTGCCGGAGCTATTTTTTTCGCGGCGCTTTTTCCATGGTTTATTGAGGCCATTTTTATTGGTTCTTTAGTAGCGCTCATCGCCGATGTCGCCTGGTGGAAGATATTTTTGATTTTTGGTTCAGTACTAACGGTCCAAGAGTGGTTAAAAACATCTATCAACTTCGAAAAAAGATTTGCCGCGATGTTGTGGCTTTGCCTTGCCGGCTCGCTTGCGTTTATAGCCGTCTTTTTTATCTTAATTTAAGTTATTATAATAATTTTAAGTGCGATTTATGCCTTTTTACTCGATAATTTTGAGAAATGCTCTTGTTTTTGACGGCGCGGGATCCGCGCCCAAAAAGTCTGATATTGGCATTGAGGGCGACAGAATAGTTTTTATTGGCGATTTAAGCCAAGAGACCGCGGCCGAAGAAGTAGACGCTTCCGGTCTTTACGTAGCGCCCGGCTTTATAGATATCACTAACCATTCCGATACTCACTGGACGCTTTTTGACGCGCCTTTACAGGAGAGTCTTCTGCGCCAGGGCGTTACCTCAATTCTTGGCGGAAATTGCGGCTCTTCTCTGGCCCCGCTGGTCAAACCATCCGACATAGAGGATTTGCAGAAATGGGTGGATGTTTCGGAAATTAATATTAATTGGCAAAGTGTGCGGGAATTACTGGCAGAGCTTAGTAATCATCGGGTAGCGATTAATTTTGGAACGCTTGTAGGCCACGGCACGCTTAGACGCGCGGCCGGCATTGATATTTCGCGCGAGGCCAGCCAAGAAGAAGTAGAAAAAATTTTGTATCTGGCGCATAACGCTTTTGAAGATGGCGCTTTCGGCGTCTCCACTGGTCTCGGCCGCAGTCATGCTTTGATTGCAGACGATGAAGAAATCGAGCGCGTTTTTAAGGAAGTCAAAAAAGTCAATGGGTTTGCAACGCACCATCTTCAGGACGAAGGCGCGGATATTATTAGCGCGGTCTCAAGGATTGTGAGTTTGAGCCGAAGCTCGGGTGTGAAGAGCCACTTGTCTCACTTTAAAGTTTTGGGAAAAAAATCTTGGCCCAAACAGAAATCGGTTTTGGAGTTGATAGGGCGGGCCAGAAGCGAGGGGGTCAAGATTACCGCCGATTTTTTTCCGTACACCTCAACCGGATCAAATTTATATCTTTTATTGCCGGATTGGGCGATAGTCGGAGGCCGGAGCAAAATTTTTGAGCGATTATCTGACGATAATTCTAAAAAACAGATTATTGAAGCGCTTCGGGCTCTTACGCTGCATTACGAAAAAATTATCGTGGCCTCCACTTTAAAGGACACCGGCGTGATAGGAAAAAACATACAACAAGTTGCCGAAAGCGCCGGTCTAAGCCCGGAAGAAGCCATTTTGCAGCTCCTGGTTTCAAACGATCTGCAGGTGGTCATTTTCAATGAGGCAATATCTGAAGAAAATATTTTTGAATTGGCGCGTAAAGATTATGTAGCTATATCCTCGGATGGTTACGGCCTTGATATGACCGGCTCCAAAACCAATTTGCCGCACCCGCGTTCTTTTGGCGCGTTCATGCGGGCGCTTAGGGTTTTGGTTAAAGAAAAAGGAGTTTTAAGCTGGGAGGAGGCAATTCGCAAAATGACCGGGCTTCCGGCAGAGATTATAGGTTTTGAAAAAAGAGGCTTGATACGTGAAGGTTTTTTCGCGGATATCGTCGTTTTCGACCCCGAAACACTAAGTGACGCCGCTGATTACGCAAATCCAAGACGCTTTAGCCGGGGTGTTAAGTGGGTTTTTATTAATGGTATTACGGCTCTAGCTGACGGAGAGCCGACCGGAAAAATGCCCGGGCGAACGCTCGCTAAATTCTAAATCGCGCAAATTTTAAATAAATGATTTTAGCTGAAAAAATTAAATTAGGTTTCGGGGGCAAAAAAATTCTTTTGGTTGGTTTAGGTTTGCAGGGTGGGGGAGAGGGAGTCGCCCGTTTTTTGCTCCAAGCCGGCGCAAAACTCACGATTACGGATTTAAAACCAAAAAACCAGTTTGCCGGCATTTTAAAAAAATTTGCCGGAAAAAAAATAAAATTCATTTTAGGGCGCCATCGTTTTTCCGATTTTAAATTAGCCGATATTATAGTTAAAAATCCGGCGGTTCCCGGTAAGTCGCCTTTTATTAAATATGCCAAGCGCTTGGGAAAAGACGTATTATCCGAAACCCAGATTTTTTTCAATTTAGTTCCGCGTGAAAAAATAATAGGAATCACCGGAACTAAAGGCAAAACCACAACTGCGATGATTTTAGCGCACTTGCTTCGGGCGCGTTTTAAAATTGTTCTTGTCGGAAACATTCCGGGACATTCCGCGCTAGAATCGCTTTTAAGTCTAAAAAAGATGCCTGATTTTTTTGTCTATGAACTTTCAAGTTTTAATCTGGAGGGTCTGCGCGTAAGTCCGCGCTACGCCATCATTACCAATATTTTTCCAGACCATCTTAACCGCTATAAAAATTTTGCCGAATATAAAAAAACAAAAGAAAATATTTTTAGATATCAAGCTAAAGGTGATTTTCTTTGGTTCGGCAAAAAAAATGACACCCCCCCGGATATCGCCGAAAAAGTCGCCTTGTTTTTTGGAATAAGCGCCAGAGATATAAAAAAACGGCTAAAGTCATTTAAACCGGCCGAGGGCCGGATGGAATATCTTGGGAAAATAAAAGGCGTTCATGTGGTAAACGACACTACGGCGACAAATCCGGGCGCCGCCATTTTCAGTCTGGCTCAAGTTGAAAAACGATTTAAAGTTAAGCCCTCCCGCGTCATTTTAATCGCCGGCGGCGAAGACAAAAAGCTCAAATATGATGCATTTTCAAAGAAAATGAAAAGATTGAAAAAAGTTATTTTGCTTCCGGGCCGGGCTTCCGATAAAATAAAATTTTCTGAAGCTTTGCGAGTCAGTTCTCTTAAAGAGGGCGTCAAAAAAGCTTTTGATTTTGTAAAAAAGGGGAACGTTATCCTTTTTTCTCCGGGTGCTGCCAGCTTCAATATGTTTAAAAACGAATTTGAGCGCGGAAAAGCATTTAAAAAGGCTGTTTTTGGCGTAAAAAGTGGCGTATTATAAAATTAATGGCGAGGTCCAGAGATACTATCCTTTTTGTAACGATAGCCGCTTTTGTTTTGGTCGGCGTATTCGCCTTAGCTTCAGCCTCCCTCGGCCTTTTTGAGGAGGATTTATCGCCGTCAAAGCTTATTTTGCGCCAGTTGGTTTTGGGTTTGGGCTTAGGGCTCACCCTTTTTTATATAACCGATAAAATCAATTATCGCTTTTGGCATAAAATATCTTTTTGGATTTTTTTACTGACGCTTACGGCAACCTTTTTGGTTTTTGTGCCCGGAATCGGTTTTCAAAGCGGGGGCGCTTCGCGATGGATAAGTATCGGACCGATATTTATGCAGCCATCCGAATTTTTAAAGATTGGTTTCATTATGTATTTAGCCGCATGGCTTTCATCGCGTGGCAAAGAGGTGGGGTCTTTAGGGCTCGGCGCTTTGCCGATGTTTTTAATGATTTTGGCTATTAGCGCGATTTTTTTCATCCAGCCCGATCTCGGAACTCTCGGAGTTATAATCATTTCAAGTCTTTTGCTTTTTTTTATTGGCGGGGGAAGGCTGAAACATCTGGGCTTAATGGGCGCGGTGATAGCGGTATTATTTGCGGCCACAATTTATTTCAAGCCCTATAGCATGGAGCGGCTGCAAGTTTTTTTAAATAGCGATTATGACCCACAGGGCGCGGGTTACCAAGTGCGCCAGGCGGCCATTGCTTTTGGCTCCGGAGGAATTTTCGGAAAAGGCTTCGGGCAGGGTCTGCAGAAATATAATTATCTTCCGGAGCCGACGTCCGATGCGATATACGCCGTGATTGGCGAAGAGTTCGGATTCGTTGGCGCGTCATTTCTCGCGATGCTTTTCATTTTATTTTTATGGCGAGCAGTCGTAATTTTAAGGCGAGCGCCGGATGTTTTTGCTAGACTGCTCGGCTCGGGAATTGTTATACTGATAGTTGTTCAGGCTTTCATCAATATGGCGGCTCTTGCCGGCTTAGTGCCGCTGACCGGATTAACGTTGCCTTTTATCAGTCAAGGCGGATCGTCTTTAGTAGCGCTTCTTGCCTCCGCCGGCATTTTATCAAATATTTCCAAATACACGGGATAACATGCGTATTCTTTTGACCGGCGGCGGGACCGGCGGCCACTTCTATCCAGTGCTTGCCGTCATCAGCGCGCTCAAAAAAATAGCCGAGGAAGAAAAGTTTGTGGCCATGGATTTGGTCTATCTTTCCGATGATCCATTTAACGCGAAACTTTTAAAAGAAGAAGGCGTAAATTTTGTTTCGGTTCCTGCCGGCAAAATCCGTCGTTATTTTTCACTGCTTAATTTTACCGACTTTTTTAAAACGGCCTGGGGCGTTTTGCGGGCAATAATCTATATTTTTTGGCAGATGCCGGATGTTATTTTTGCCAAAGGGGGTTATGCCAGCTTTCCGTCTCTAATTGCCGCGCGCTTTTTTAGAATACCGGTCATCATCCACGAATCTGACGCGGTGCCCGGCAGAGTCAATCGCTGGGCCGGCGCGTTTGCGCGTAGAGTCGCCATTTCATATCCGGAAAGCGCTAAGTATTTTCCGGAAGGCAAAACCGCTTTGACTGGTAATCCGGTGCGAGCCAGAATTTTGGGAGGCAACCTTGAAGAAGCCAAATCTGTTTTTGGCTATGAAGATTTGCCGACCGTATTGGTTCTTGGCGGTTCGCAGGGTTCGGTAAAGTTAAACGATGTTTTGATAGACGCTCTGCCCGAAATTTTAAAAGAAGCAAAGATTATTCATCAATGCGGCAAAAATAATTTTGATGATGTTTCCAAAAGAACCTCGGTAGTTTTAGATCAGAATCAATTCAAAAACAGATACAAACTTTTTGCTTTTTTGGACGAGGACAATTTGCGCAACGCCGCTTTGGTTGCAACTCTTATTGTTTCGCGTTCGGGTGCCGGCGCTATTTTTGAAGTAGCCGCTTGGGCTAAACCGTCAATATTGATACCGATTGCGGACTCCGCCCAGGACCATCAGCGGGAAAACGCCTATGCTTATGCCCGAGCCGGAGGAGCCATCGTGATTGAGGAGGGCAACCTCAAGCCGCATATACTTTTGGCTGAAATACGAAAATTACTTGCCGATAAAAGCCGTTTGGAAAAAATGAGCCTTGTTGCTTCATCTTTTGCTAAAACCGATGCCGCCGAAGTTTTGGCGCGTCAAATCATACTTTTAGCGTTAGAACATTCATCATGAGCGAGGCTCAAGCCCAAAAAAAAGAAATTCGCACTCGTTTTGCGCCTTCACCGACAGGGCCGCTTCACGTAGGCGGCGCGAGGTCCGCCCTTTTTAATTTTGTATATTCTAAACAGCACAAAGGTAAATTTATTTTAAGGATAGAAGACACCGACCTTGAGCGCTCGGACCCGGTTTTTGAAAAAGATATTAAGGATGGTTTGTCTTGGCTCGGCATAAACTGGGATGAATTTTATCGTCAGTCCGAACGTTTGGATGCGTACGAAAAATATTTAAAAACGCTTTTGGAACGAGGCCTGATCTTTTGGTGTTCGCATTCTGAAGCGGAGCTTGCCGCCGAAAAGCAAAATCAGATTTTAAACAGAGAATCTCCGCGCCATGTTTGTCCGCATCGCGACGGCTCCGCAGGCAGCTTAGAAAATGGCGAAGGCATTTTGCGTTTTAAAAATGACGCCGAGGGCGATGTTTTCTTTGAAGATTTGATACGGGGCCGAATTGCTTTTGACGGCCGGATACTCGGAGACTTTTCCGTGGCTAAAAGTCTTCGGACACCTTTATATAATTTTGCCGTGGTGATAGATGACCGCGAAATGGCTATATCACACGTTATACGGGGCGAAGACCATATCTCAAATACTCCCAAACAAATTCTTTTGCAAGAAGCGCTGGGTTTTGAAAGGCCGCAGTACGCCCATTTGCCGCTTATTTTGGGTTCAGACCGCTCAAAACTCTCGAAGCGGCAAGGCGCTTTCTCAGTCCTTGAATATCAAAAATTAGGATATTTATCCGAGGCCATGATAAATTTCATGATTCTTTTGGGCTGGCATACCGCGGAGGAAAAAGAAATTTTTACAACGACAGAAATTTTAGAAGAATTTTCTTTAGACCGGGTTCAGAAAGGCGGAGCTGTTTTTGATACGGATAAGCTTGGTTGGCTGAACCGCGAATATATTAAAAAGCTTAAAGATGATGACCTGGCTCAAAAATTAGAAAATTTTGCCGGCGATTTTGCTGAAAAAATTAAAGCCGATTCTAAAAAATGGCTCAAAATTTCGGCTTTAGCCCGTGAGCGCATAACCACCTTAAACGAAATAGGGGAGTTGGCTGAAATTTTTTATAAAGAGCCTTATTATCCGAAAGAACTGCTTTTTTGGAAAGAAAATACGGCATCGGAAAATATTGTGCGACATTTAAAACACACGGGCGAATTCCTGTCAAATATCGAAAAATGGACTAAAAATGACCTGGAATATAAACTTATGCCCTATGCCGATGAAAGCGGGCGGGGAGAGGTCTTGTGGCCCCTCAGGGTGGCTCTTAGCGGCAAACGCTTCTCGCCGGGCCCTTTTGAGATGGCCGAAATACTCGGCAAAGAAGAATCGTTTAAACGAGTGACAAAGGCCGTAAAAATGCTTGAATAAAAAGATATGAATATCGGTTTTCGGCTTGTTATTTTAGTGCTCGCGAGTCTCGCGCCCCTTGTGTCAATTGGCGCCACCATTGATGATCTGCGCTCTGAAATTTCGGAAAAAAATCGCGAGATTCTGGAGCTGGAAGAGGAGATTGCTAAATTCCAAGAGGAGCTGGGAAAAACCTCTAAAGAAGCCGATTCGCTTAAAAATCAAATTAACGCGGTACTGACTACAATATCGAAATTATCGAAAGATATAAGCGTAACCCAAAAAAAAATAGAATCCGCCGAATTAAGCATTGAAGAGCTGGGCATTGAAATTTCTGATAAAAGTTTAACCATTGAGCAGTTTAAGAATGCTTTAACCGAGATAATCAGAAATATGAATGAGTTGGAATCGCAGAGTCTTGTGGAAATAATGCTGGCTAACGCTTCTATTTCAAGTTTCTTCAGCGACATTGATTATATTGAAAGCTTAAGCTCGGATATGGAAGTCAAGTTGTCTGAATTAAAACAAGCCAAACTGGACTTGGAGGTCGAAAAAAACAAGAAAGAAGAATTGAGTAAATCATTGCAAGGCTTGCGTTCGGAACTCGGCGCTAAAAAATATGTTGAAGAAGATGTCCGGCGTCAAAAAAACGACCTGCTTAAAATCACTAAAAATAAAGAGACTGAATATCAGAATCTTTTGGCTGATCGCTTAGCTAAAAAAAATGCGCTGGAATCCGAAATAAGAAGCATTGAAGAAGAGTTGCGCGTTACCATTGACCCCGAATCTTTGCCGAGAACCGGTTCGGGCGTCCTTTCGTGGCCGTTAGCTAATGTTTTTATAACCCAATATTTCGGCAATACTCCTTTTGCTACCCAGAATCCGCAAATTTATAACGGCGGGGGACATAACGGCATTGATTTAAGGGCTACGGTCGGCACACCCATAAAATCGGCAGCTGATGGCCGCGTAGTTGCTTTAGGCGACACTGATAGGTCGTGTAACGGCGTTTCTTACGGCAAATGGGTTTTAGTTGAACATGATAATAATATCTCCACTCTATATGCCCACTTATCGTATATGCAGGTATCGGTCGGCGACAGTCTTCAAAAAAACCAAACTCTGGGTTATAGCGGAAATACCGGCTATACAACCGGACCCCATCTTCATTTCACCGTGTTCGCGACTAAAGGTGTTCAGTTAAAAAGCATAAAGAGCCGTGTCTGCGGGACACTAATGTATTTGCCGGTCGCTTCATTTAACAGCTATTTGAATCCGCTGTCGTATTTATAGGTTTTATGCTATAATATGCGCTATAATAATTGATATGGCTAATAATAGAGGTTTTATACAGCTTATAGTTATTCTGGTGCTCGTGGTCATGATTTTGAGCCTTTTAGGGGTATCTCTGTCCGCTTTATTTCAAAATCCGACCCTAAAAGAAAATTTTTCGTTTATAGGCGACGCTTTAAGCGCTTTATGGTCAAGTTGGTTTGGTAGGACTGCGGGCGTGGTCTGGGATTTTGCCTGGAACTTTTTTACCGATCTAATCTGGCAGCCGTTTCTTAATGCGATTGATGCCATCAAGCGTGGCGATAATCCTATTTTGAATCAATAATAAAGTAGGTCGGTAAATCAACATTGTACGACCTATTTTATATTGGTTTTTCTCTCCCTAAAGTCATTCTCCCCCACTTAATACCTTCTCGTTTACTTTTATAAGGAACCATTTCTTTATGAATTGTCAGTAATTTTTTTATATCTTTGTTGTGTGTATAAACCTTTATAATTTTTTGTTAATCTTTTATTAATGCGCATTTCATATTCGGCCATAGATACCTATAAAACCTGCCCGCTCAAATATAAATATCAGGAAATTGATAAAATCAGAGTTCCTAAATCCCGCGAAGCCGTTTTTGGCACTGCCCTGCATCATGCTCTAAAATTCATGTTTTCGCGTGACCCCTTATACCCAACTTTAGACGAGGTTATTAATTTTTACGGCGATGAGTGGCAGAGGCTTCGCGATAAGACGGTTTGGTCCGATGAACGCGTTGAGAAGTTGTTTAACGAGCACGGCATTAAAATTCTGACTAAATTTTATAAACAAAATCAGCCGTGGAATTTTAATGTTTTGGATTTAGAGTCCCGTTTTGAACTTCCCTTGGAAGATAAGAAAAACAACGAGACTCACACTCTTGCGGGCATAATTGACCGTATTGATAAGCCCGACGATGAAACGTATGAAATAGTGGATTACAAAACCGGCAAACGCCTCCCCTCTCAAGAAACTTTGGACAAAAACCTTCAGCTCTCAATTTATCATCTGGGTCTTTTAAACCGCTGGCCCAATATTTCGGGTAAAAAAGTCCGCTTAACTTTGCATTATCTGGCGCACGGAGAAAAAATATCCACCGAACGCAGTTTGGAAGATCTTGCTCGGACTAAAGAAAAAATTCTTGAAGTTATCCGTGAAATCGGGAAACGCCGGGAAACACAAAATGATTTTTCGCCGACGCCCTCCCCTCTTTGCGATTGGTGCGGATACAAGCCGATATGCCCGGTCTGGAAGCATCTTTATGAAAAAGACAAATCCCCGACTCCTGACGATACTAAAATTCGTGAAATTATAGCCGAGTATTTTAAACTCAAAGACGAGTCAAAAGATAACACCAGCCGTCTGAAAGAACTGCAAATACAGCTGGCTGACTGTATGCGCGAAAAAAACGTTCTGCGTCTTTTTGGCGACGAGGGCTATGTTTCAAAATCTATAAAGACCGCCAAAAAATACGATTTAAACAAGGTTGAAGAAATTTTGCGTCCGATTGGCAAATGGGAGGAAGTATTGAAAGCCGATGAAAAGAGGCTTGAAGAGCTTCTTCCCGCCCTGCCGCCGGATATAGCCGAAAAAATAAATGCTGTTGCGGTTATTAAAACATCCGAATTTTTAACCGTAACCAAAAAGAAAATTTCATTTGAAAACAATAAATCTATATCCGGCGAAGTTCCAGAATAGGCCGGCGATAGCACCTGCCGCGGCACCGACATTGGCCCAAATTTTCGGGCTTAACCCAAACTGGGCCGGTATGAGATTGACCACCAAGGACGCCGCGCCGACATTTATTATGGCGCCCACGATACTGATGGCGAGAAATTGGGCGTATTCTTTGGCAGTTTTTTCTTCATGCGACTCAAAAACCCAAAGGCGGTTCCAGACATAGCTGTTTATATTGGCTCCGGCAAAACTAATAGTCTTAAAAACGGAGTAATATATTCCGGCGGTAAAACCGGTTGAAAAAATCAGGAGGTTTAAAATCCCGAAGTCAATCGCGGTGTTCAAAATGCCCACCAAAACGAATCTTACGAATTTTATCATTGTTGTTTTTGATAACGTCTATTAATTTCTTCTTCAACTTCGTTTCTGGGCCGGCCGTATTTTTGTAAGGATAAATTTTTAATTAAGGCCGCTGATTCCGTGTCGCTTTTTTGCGGCGCCAATACCCGGATGTTGAATGGTTTTGTGGTTTGCCCGCGCACCAGAAGTTTTAGATACGCGTTGAAGTTTTCTATATTCATAAGATCTTGAGTTCCGAAGACGGGCTCAAATTGTTTTTGAACAAATTCGGCATCATCCGCTCCGATGCGAAACGAGGCGATTGAGCCGACGTTGCCGAAAACCGCGAGTCTGATGGGGTCTGAAAGCTGTCCTATGAACTGATGCGCGATTATCAAGTCCAGTCTGTATTTGCGGGCTTCGGAAAGAATGGTCGCGATTGATGGCGTTGTGACATTTTGAAACTCATCAAGATAGAGATAAAAATCGCGGCGTTTTTCCTCCAAGATGTTTATTCTTGAAAAAGCGGCCATCATAAGCTTGCCGACGATAATTAAGCCTAAAAGAGAAGCATTGGTCTCCCCCACCCGGCCCTTAGACAGGTTGACCAAAAGAATTTTACCGCCGTCAATTATTTCCCTGAATTTAAGCGACGACTGTTCTTGTAAAAGTATCGGCCGCATAAATTCATTGGTTAAAAATGTGTCAAACTTTGAGGTGATGTAGGGCACCATATTGGCAAGAGCCGCTTCGCCCCCGGCTTTTTCAGCGACGTCTTTCCAAAAAGAGTTGATTACCGGATTTTTTGAGCGGGAGAGCTTCAATTTACGGAATTCGGCGTCAGACATGACCCGCGAAATTTCAAGAAGAGTGTTGCCTGAAAGCGGGTCTTCCATTACGAGCAGCGTTGAATTTCGGAAATAAGTTTCAAAAATCGGGCCGAGTGCTTCGGGCACATCAGCGTAAAGTTTGCGAAAAATTTCCAGAAGCTCATTAACGATGAAAGTTTTTTGCTCGGGATAAGCCGGATCGTATTCCAAAAAATTAAATCCCATCGGGCGAGAGGTCTCGGCCGGGTCAAAGTAAACCACATCGTCAGCGCGGTTTTTTGGAATATAGCCCAGCACCGTTTCAATCATATCGCCGTGCGGGTCAATAACGCAAAGGCCTTCGCCCGACTCAATATCCTGTTTAATCATATTTTGTAAAAGCGTGGTTTTGCCGGTGCCGGTCTGCCCTATTATATAAAGATGTCTGCGCCGGTCGTCCCGGGACAATTTTATCGTGAGACTCTGGCCGCGATAGATATTTTCTCCGAGTATAATTCCATCGGCCGGAAGTCCGGCGGGCGCTGGCGCGTCTTTGGCTCTTAAAAATTTGAGACTGGGCGCTATGGCAGTTCCCGTAGGAAAATGATAGATGCTTGTCAGTTCGCGAGTGTTTAATGTCACGGCTCTTTTTTTGTCAAAAATTCTGAAGGAAAATCGGTAGATAAAATCGTCTAAATTCCTGCGGCTGACCGGTTTTAATTCAAAACTGTTGCCTCCGGGCTCCTCGAATTGCCTGAAAGCGCTTCCAAGCTCATGAACAATTGATTCGGCTTCTTCTGAAGTCGTAGCCGAAGCAACGATGCGGATATTGGCGTTAAGCGCCGGAAATGAAGTTTTTTCTTCAAGTAATTTCAAAGTTTCCTCATCAACCGTTATGCTCTCTTTTTTGCTTTTTTCCCCGCTTCCGCCGGTAATTAAAAACATTAAAGACTCGCCGAAACCCGATTTTGAGGATTTAATTTTTTTGCCCTCCCGAACCGCTTTAACCGAGTTTTTAAGAAGAGATTTAAAATTCTTAGGTCC
Source organism: Patescibacteria group bacterium (assembly GCA_038063435.1). Lineage (GTDB taxonomy): Bacteria > Patescibacteriota > Minisyncoccia > HO2-45-28 > HO2-45-28 > HO2-45-28. The sequence continues at coordinate 28,139 of JBBTVC010000060.1, forward strand.
GTGACTTAAAATAATTTGTACAGCCACGCCCTCCCCCTCTTTTTTAAGTTTTGAAAAAGCATTGGCTATGACTTCAAGCGGGTCGGCATCCAGCCGCTGGTAAGTTCTTATAGGTAATACGGGGTTTTCGGCGAGTGTCAGGAATGCCGCGGCAGATGCGCCCAATGGATTAAAAATATTGTAATCTTCTTTTTTTTCCTCCGCTTTGGCCGATGGGTAAAGGCTTTGTAAGTTTTTTTCAAAAAGCCTTGAGCGGTTTCTTGGAACCGCGACGTAAAAAATCGCTTCCTCTCCGACTGTAGGCAATGCCAGTTCAAGCGCGAAGCTTGATGGCGCAAACCATCTTTTTTCTATAACCGCGGACATGCCGACGTAAAATTGCTCCATTCTGGACACTAAATCTTTGAAAGAAGCCTGTTCTTTTTTGGAATCGGTTTCGCGCGGGAGCGTTATTTCATAAAGAGCGAATTCCAGCGAAGATAAAAGTTCGCGGCGTTTTTTAAAACGCCTGATTAAGAAAATAGAAACACCCCCGGCTATAAAAACAGCCGAAGCGCCGATATATATGTAAAAAAGCTGTTCGAAGGTGAAAAAAGCGGTCATTTTTGCTTTAAAAGCTCAAGAACCAGCCGGTCATGGAAATCGTCAAGCAAGTGCGGGTTTTTTAAGTGCTTGGCGATATTTACGGCATAAAGTATGCCGTTCTTTTCGGCGACCTTAAGAAGTTCGTCAATTTGTTTGGCGTGCGGTTCACTAGCCAGCTTGTCGGCCGCTTTCTTGGTTTCATCCGCTACAGCAGCTGTTTGCGCCGGCTGGGGTGAGGCGGTAAATTCTTGAACCACTTCTTTTGCCGCCGTCTCAGGCTTGAATTCTGCGCCGGATTCGGCAAGCTCTTTTTGCTTTTCGGCAAGTCTCAGTTCCAAGCCCCTGATTTCTTCTTGAATTATTTTTGGCGATTCAATATCAGTCATACATTAATATAATAACATATGATAACAAAATAGGCTTGTTTAAGGTATAATCTGGGTATGCGGAATTCTAAAAGAGCTATTTTTTTGGCGCTTGCGATATTTCTGGTCGCCGGATTTTTCAGATTTTGGGAGTTAAAAAGCGTTCCGCCCGGGCTTTATCCTGACGAAGCGATGAACGGTAATAATGCCCTCTTCGCTCTAAAAACCGGAGATTTTTCCTCTTTTTATCCGGAAAATAACGGACGGGAAGGTCTCTTTATAAATATGCAGGCCGGAGCTCTAAGCGCTTTCGGCAATGAGCCGTGGGCACTCCGTTTTATCTCGGCTATTTTCGGGACATTAACGGTTTTGGGAATTTTTTATCTGGGCCGTGAACTTTTTCGAAATTTTGCAGGTGTCGGACACCTTAAAATTGCCGGACTTTATTCAAATGAAATCATTGCTCTAGTAGCGTCATTTTTTACGGCTATAAGCTTTTGGCACATCAATTTTTCGCGGATAGGTTTTCGCGCCATTATGGCGCCGTTTTTCCTTGTTTGGGGGCTGTATTTTTTGTGGCTTCTTTTTAGAGAAGATATTTCTGAATCCGGAAAATCTTACTCCGCGGCGTTAGGCGGATTTGTGTTCGGTCTTGGCGCAAATTCGTATATCGCCTATCGGGTCGCGCCGATACTGCTCGCCATTCCTCTTTTAAAAATTTTAAAAAACAAAGGAGGCCAAAAACAGATAGCAATTTTTTTGCTTCTAGCACTTGCCGCGTTTTTGCCGCTCGGCTTTTATTATTTTGGCCATCCGCAGGATTTTTTAGGCCGAACCAGTCAAGTTTCTATTTTTTCCGAATCAGACCCGCTTAAATCCTTTTTAATCAATTCGGCAAAGTCCGCCGGCTCCTTTTGGTTTTCGGGCGATTGGAACCCCCGCCATAATTTACCGGGAGCGCCGCAATTGTGGTGGCCGGTTGGAATTTTATTCGCTCTCGGCCTGATTTTAAGCGTTTTAAAATATCGCCATCACTTGGCAGTCAAAATTTTATGGCTTTGGCTTTTTATTTTCGCCCTGCCCGTCGTTTTGTCTTCGGAGGGCATTCCGCACGCCTTGCGCTCAATAATAATGATTCCGGCAATTATGTTTTTTGCCGGAATGGGATTTTTGGAAGTTTTAACCAGAATTAGCGGCTGGCTCGACTCGCAGCTTGAGCGCTTTCCGGAAAAAAATAAGCAGATTACGAGAATAAAATTTGAGCTTATCCTGCTTGTGTCAGCTTTTTTTGCGGCCGGAATTATAACGGCTTACACTGATTATTTTATGCGCTGGGCAAATCTTACGGATACTTATTTTGCTTTCAATGCCAATTATACTGAAATCGGGCGATGGCTTAATCTACAGCCGAGCAGCGTTAAAAAATACGTAGTAGTTAATGCCGCGGGCGTTCAAGTCGCGCCACCTGATGATATTCTCGGTGAACCGATGCCGATGCCAGCGCAAACAATCATGTTTTTAACCGATACTTGGCCGCAAAGTGAAAGGATTAAGAAAAACATTTATTATATTCTGCCGCAAAATTTATCGCGCGCCGATTGCGCCGAATCTTGTTTTTTGATTCCGCTTGAATATAACGCGGAAATTGCTTTAAAAATAAAAAAGAACATAAGCGGTCTTACGCTTAGCGTTCGCGCGGGATTCCCAGTCTTTTATAAAGGCTCGGATATCAGGTAAAATGTTAATTATGGCAAATCTCCGTATCGCAAACATTGTCGCTGTTTTTCTTCTGACCGTAATGTTTGTGTTGATGTTTTTTTCCTCTCTAAACGAGTCGGCGATAATGGATGAGCTTGCGCATATTCCGGCCGGTTATTCATATCTTACGCAAAAAGATTATCGCTTGAATCCGGAACATCCGCCGCTCGCTAAAGATTTGGCCGCTCTACCGCTGACTTTTTTAAATATCAATTTTCCAACGGATGTAAAAGCCTGGTCCGAAGACATTAACGGCCAGTGGGATATGGGACGCATTTTTCTTTATGAGTCGGGCAATAATCCTGACCGAATACTTTTTTGGTCAAGACTGCCGATGATGCTTTTAGCTTTGCTTTTCGGCTGGCTGATTTTTGAGGGAGCGCGCCGTCTTTATGGCGATGGCGTCGGGCTTTTAACTCTTTTATTCTACAGCTTTTCGCCGACCTTCATCGCCCATTCGCGCTATGTAACTACGGATTTGGCCGCGGCTTTCGGATTTTTTATAGCCATTGCGGCATTTGTCCGTTATCTTGCCTCTCCTGACGCCAAGCGCCTTTTTCTTGCCGGCCTGTCTTTGGGCATAGCTTTTCTTTTGAAATTTTCTTTAGTTCTTTTGATTCCCTTTTTCACGCTCGTGTTATTGTTTTGGGGATATCTTGTCCAGATGGACGCTCTACGCGAACTTGAGGGAAATTGGGCCAGAATTCGCCGGCTTTTTGCCGTATGGGGTGTTTTGATTTTAAAGCTCTGCGCAATTTTTGCTATCGCCGGTTTTATAGTTGGCGCGGTTTATCAGTATCATGTTTGGAATTATCCGATTGAACGGCAAATCAGCGATTCGGCATTGCTTTTATCATCTTTTGGTTTAAGGCCGGCGGTTGATTTTACATTATGGATGGCGTCAAATCCGGTTTTGAGGGGCCTGGCCGAATATTTACTCGGCCTATTAATGGTCGTACAGAGGGCTACCGGAGGAAATACGACTTATTTTTTGGGAGAGATTTCAAATAGAGGGTGGTGGTATTACTTTCCTGTTGCTTACCTTTTGAAAGAGCCCCTCGCTTTTTTGATTCTCGCCGTTCTTGCGATAGTTGTTGCGGTCAAATCGGCGCGTCAAGCCCATGAAAAATCAGTTGCCGTGGCTTTAGAATGGATGCGCGATAATTTTTTTCTGACCACCGGAATGATTTTTATCGCCGTCTACTGGTTGCAATCAATGAGGAGTCCGCTTAATATCGGCGTGCGCCATGTCCTCCCAACATATCCCTTTATTTATCTATTAGTTGCGCGGGAGCTGATGCGCTGGCTGAAATCGTATTCTCTTTTAGACCCCCAGAGCATTGGCGAGTGGATTTATTTGTTTTACGAACGCTGTATAAAATCCCTGCCCCGATATTTTTTGATGATAATTCTTATTTCATGGATGGTTTTAAGCGTTGTGGTTGCGTTCCCCCACTATCTTTCTTACTATAACGAACTTGCCGGAGGTTCTAGACGCGGATACAAATACATAGTTGATTCCAATTACGACTGGGGGCAGGATTTAAAAAGGCTTAGTGATTTTATCGAGAAAAACAATATAGAAAAAATAGCCGTGGATTATTTCGGCGGCGGTTCCCCTGCCTATTATCTTAAAGATAAGTATGTTTCGTGGTGGTCGGGCCGTGGCAAGCCCGATTCGGCATCGGGCGGACCGAAATGGCTTGCGGTTTCAGCGAGCACTCTTCAAGGGGCCTTGGGTCGGACGGTTGAGGGTTTTACGAAAAAGCCAGAGGATTCATACCTCTGGCTTGAAAACCTGACGCCCTACGCCCGCGCCGGCCAATCCATATTTATATATAAGTTCTAACCCAGTTTTATATCTTTAATTAAGAGCTCGCTATAATGCTGGCGGTGTCCCTTTTTGGTGCGGACCCTGGCTTTGGGCCTATAACGAAAAACTATTATTTTTTTAGCCCTCTTATTGCCTAAAATCTCGGCTTTGACTTCGGCTCCGCTAACTACCGGCTGGCCGACGCTGACCTTGTCGCCTTCCCCGCAAAGCAGAACTTTATCAAATTTAATTTCGCTCCCCTTTTCGGGGACGTCTATTTTCTCGGTTCTCAATTTTTTTCCGGGTTCAACAAGATATTGCTTGCCCGCAATTTCCACTATCGCGAATTTCATATTATAAGATTTTATTCCTCGGCGTTCGGTTTGTCAATGGCCAGCGTTTCAAGGCCCGGAGAATGCCCGGTGATTTTTAACACATCTTTATCAATTTTGCCCAATTCTTTTGACGAAGTATTGTAGGCGTTAACGGTTGTCGCCAGATGCGCGCCGAGTTTTTTCATGAATTGCTCGTAATTTCCAAGATGCCGTCCGAGTTCCTCCACCCCCTTTCGTATCTCTTTTGCCGACTCTTCAATTTGAAGCGCGCGCAGACCCTGTAAAACAGTCTGTAAAAATGCCAGAAAAGAAGTCGGCGAAACAATTATAACTTTGCGGTCTTTGAACGCGTACTCAATTAAATCCCGCGTGTTCATCTTTACTCCGCCGACCTGCGCTATAAGCAAGTCATAATATATTGCTTCGTGCGGAATAAACATAAAAGCGAAATCCATCGTGTTTTCCTCCGGTTTTACGTATTTTGAAGTCTCGTCTATGCGGTTTTTGAGGTCGGCTCTGAAGGCCTTTTCCAGCCGTTCGCGCTCGGCCGGGTCTTTTTCTTCAACCAGGCGATTATAATTTTCAAGAGAAAACTTTGAGTCTATCGGTATGATTTTGTCGCGAACAAACACCGCGGCATCCACTATCGTGCCGTCTTTAAAAGCGTACTGCATCTGGAAACTGCCTGGCGGCAAGACATTTTTTAAAACCGTTTCAAGATAATATTCGCCGAGCACCCCGCGTTGTTTCGGATTTTTAAGTATGTCTTGGAGCGACTGCAATTGGTCGGCAAAGCCGACGACTTGCCGGTTGGTTTCATCAAGTTTGGTTAGCCGTTCGGTGACGTCTTTGATTATTTGAAAACTGTTGCCGACATGCTGCTGGATTGCCTTGGTTGATTCGCTTAGTTTTGTATCAACGGTCTGTGAAAGCGCGTTTATCTGGTTTTGAAGCATTAAAAGCGAATTATCCGGCTTTTCCCTGCGCCTGAAAATGTATAGAAAAAACGCTCCGATGACGGCCCCGGCGATTAAGGCGATTAGAATAGTTAAAAAAGTTTGGGCCATTTAATTATTTTAACCCATTTTTAAACCAAAACTCCAGCAGCAAAAAAGCGAAATAAACCGCAAAAAGCAAAACGCCCTCGCGTTTTGAAATGAAAGTACGGCTGTAAACAAAAATATTAAAAAGTATGAAAGCGACAATAAAAGCGCCGGCAACGAAGAAAAACTGGTTTAAGCCGTTTATAACTATCGGGCGTATCAGACTGACTATACCGACTATGAAAGCCGAGTTAAAGGCCACCGAACCAAGCGAATTGCCGACGGCCATTGAGCCGCGCTTGCTTAAAGCCGCGCGCACGCCAAAAGCGAGCTCCGGTAAAGTCGTGCCTAAAGAGATAAAAATGGCGCCGAAAGAAAAAAGAGTAAAAGCCATAAAGTCGGCTATTTTGGCGCCGGACCAGACGAGGGCCGCGGAGCTGGCGAGTAGTATCGCGATTGCCGCAAAAAAAACGAGCAGGTCGCGCGCGGCACCAGTCAGGCCGGCAATGCCCAGAGGCCGATGGTCAACCGTTTTTGAAAAATATTCTTTTTCGCCCAAAATATGCCAGATGTATATCGCAAAAGACGCCAGAAGAATTATGCCGTCGGCTCTTGAAATGACGCCATCCGCGCCCAAAAGAAGCGGAAAAAGTGAAAGTACGAAAATCAGCCAAAAATTTGAACGCGAAATTTTGCTTTCAAGCTCAATACCGCCGTGAATAAAGGACGCAGCACCTATTATTAAAGTGATGTTTAAAAGATTCGCGCCAAAAATATTACCCAAAGACAGGCTGGGCGAACCGCTGACGGCCGAACTGATGCCGACAAAAAGCTCAGCAATGGACGTGGCAAAGCTCATCAATATAAAAGCCACAAGATATTCGGAAATACCTAAAAGACGCGCGAGGCCGGTTAGAGATTTAACCAGCGCGGAACTAGAGCGCACTAAAAATAAAAACGAGGCTAGAAAAATCGCGATAAGCCACCAAAAACTCATAATTCAATATTATTTCTTTTTGCGTAACGCATAAAGAGCAATTTAGCCGTTTCTATGGCAATCAGGTTAAAAAGCCCAATTAGCGCCAGAATGCCCAAGTCAAAAGCGGTCAATCTGGAAACTTGCAGGAGGTTGGCGATCGGCTGAAAATAGAGCGCGCCCCCAAGAAGCAGAAGGCTTGAGGCAAAAGCAAAAATAAAATAGTTATTGTTGAAAAGATTGATTTGCCACAGAGATTTGCGCAGGCTTTTAAAAGAAAATGCGAAAAATACGGCATCAAGCGAAAGGCCGACAAACATTATGGTTCTAAGTTCTTCCAGCGGCAATCCGCGGTTATAAAGTAAAAAAAACAAAATAAGCAAAAATAAAGAAGTTATAATTCCAACGCCAAGCATGATGTAAAGCATCTGCTTATTTAAAATCCGGCGCGAAGAGTTTGTTCTGGGGTTTCTTTTTAAAATGTCGTTTTCTTTAGGCTCAAAAGCAAAAGCGAAATTCATAAAACCCTCCTGAACTATATTCGCCCATAGAATTTGCGCCGGTAGTATCGGTAAGGGCATTCCGAGAATCAGCGCGCCCGAAATAAGAATAATTTCGCTAAAATTGACAGACAAAAGATAAGTAATGATTTTTCGCAAATTATCCAGAATGACCCTCCCCTCTTCTATGGCGTGAAAAATCACGCTGAAATTGTCATCGGTCAAAACTATATCCGCGGATTCTCTGGCGACATCCGTTCCGGAGCCAAGCGCTATGCCTATATCGGCCTTGCGAAGCGCCGGCGCGTCGTTGACGCCGTCACCGGTCATTGCCGTCACTTCATTCAAGTATTGCCAAGCGCCCACAATAGCTGATTTTTGGTGGGGCAAAATTCTCGCAAAAATAGCAATATTAGGCACAAGAGCCGCGAGTTCTTTTTCGGTTTTGCCTTCAAGTTCGTAACCCTCCATTATTTTTATTTCCGAATACTCGTCAACCAAACCGGCTGATCTGGCTACGGATTTCGCGGTTGAGGCGTGATCACCCGTAACCAAAATCACTTTTATGCCGGCTTCTTTCGCGCTTTTTATAGTTTGAACGACATCCGGTCTCAAGGGGTCGCTGAAACTGACGAGGCCCAAAAAAATAGTTTTTTCAAACATATGGTCTTTATGTCTGACGATTTCCGACCAGTTGTCGTGGCGTAAGGCAATCGCCAGCACTCTTTCGCCACGGCCCGCCGATTCAAAATAAATTGAGCTCATTTTTTCTTTAAGTTCCTCGGTGAAAGGTTTTACTCCGCCATTTTGCAGAGCTTCGTCTGACATTGCCATAATCACTTCCGGCGCGCCTGCAATATAAAGTTCGCTAGAACTTCCGGTTTGATGCAAAGACGCGCTGTATTTTCTTTCAGCTTCAAAAGGCATAAAGTCAATTCTCGGTTCACTCGCCAAAAGTTTTTCGGGATTTAAGCCGGCTTGAATTCCGGCTAGTAGCATCGCGCGGTCTGTCGGTCCGCCCTGTATTTTCCATTCACTTTGCTCGGCTTCCGGATTTTCAATAAAAGCGGCCGAAGCGAATATAATTCCTTTCAATGTCTCATATACGCCGCCAGAAAGGTTCCAACCGGCTTTAGTGGCCGTGCTGGAGCAAGTCGTGATTTCCACCGCTTCCATTTTGCCCTGCGTTAGAGTTCCGGTTTTGTCGGTTAAAATAATACTTGCCGAGCCCAGAGTTTCAGCCGCGGTTAATTTACGCATAAGCCCCCCTTTTTGCATAACGCGGCGCATCCCAATGGCTAAAACCACGGTTACCGCGACCGGCAGGCCCTCGGGTATGACCGCGACCGAAATCGCGACAGCCATAAGAAACATCTCTTTGAAATCATGTCCCCGGATAATTCCTAAAATAAATAAAACCGCTATGACCAAAGCCGCCGAAAGTCCAATCCAGGCCGCGATTTTTTTCACTCCTTTTTGAAAAGGCGTTTGAACCTCTTTTGTTTCTTTTACTAATCTGGCAATTTTTCCGAATTCGGTTTTTTCACCCGTAGCCGTCACAACTGCCTTTGTCCAGCCCTCGCTTACGGTTGTGCCCATCCAAAGCATTGAGGTTCGCTCCGTTAAGGCCGATTTTTGCGCGATTGGTTCCGATTTTTTCGCGACCTCTGCCCATTCTCCGGTTAAAGCGGCCTCGTTTGTTTCAAGAGCCTTGGCCTCAATAATTCTTGCGTCAGCCGGCACGCGATCGCCTGCTTGAAGCAAAATTATGTCTCCGGGTACAATGCCGGCCGTGTCAATTTTGATTTTATGCCCGCGTCTTACGGCCGTAGTTTCTGTTTTCAGGGCGCTGCGCATTTTATCAAAGGCATGTGAAGCCCGGCCCTCCTGTAAAGCGCCTATAACCGTATTTATGCCGACAGCTATGAAAATAATTGTCGCGTCGCTGTAATCTTTTAAAAAAATAGAAACGAAGCCAGCTATAATTAGAATAAAAACAAGCGGACTTTTGATTTGGGCCAGCGCTATTTTATAGAGACGGAATGTCGGGCGTTTTTCAAAATCGTTAGGTCCGAATATTTGTAGACGGTTTTTTATCTCCGCCTCCTGCAAGCCGTGCTCGGAATCGGTTTCTAAAGCCACAACGGCCTCTCTCGCGCTGATTGAGTGCCATAATTTATCCTGCATCACCTAATTATTTTAACAGGTTTCGCTCAATCCAAAAACGCCACGGTTTTTTGGCCCATTTTCCAGCGTATTCCACCCCGATTCTGGGCCCGTTTTGAACTTTGAGACTTTTAAACTCTGAGACCCCGTGATTTTTAAACCTCGGATTATTTTCAAACCACAACTCTTTATTCCCAATCAAATCCCTGCCGTGAAATTTTTTATAAATATACAAGGTCTTACACACTCTCCCCGGCCCCTTAATTTCGCGGCCATCGGGCATTAAAACCCCTCTTATTAAAACCGCCGCAGGATATCCTTCTTTTTCGGTCACAACGTTAAAACAATAATGCATTCCATATATAAGATAGACATAGGCGTAGCCGGCTTCCCAAAAAAGGACTTCGCTCCGCTTAGTCCGTCCGCGTGACGCGTGGCAAGCCAGGTCGTTTTGGCCGACATAAGCTTCGGTTTCAGTTATAACGGCTTTAATTTTTTTGCCGCGCCACTCGCGCGCAATAAATTTGCCAAGCATATTTTTTGCCACCTCAACCGTAGGCTTTTGAAAAAAGGCGCGGCTGATCTTCATAAGCTTATATATTACAGGTTTTATTCACCTTTTATCCAGTTGTGGATGTTTGACCCGCTTTTGGCATCTGGTAGAATGGTTTTATTAATATGCCTGATATAGCTCGCATTCCACCTCAAAATTTAGAAGCTGAGATGTCAACGCTCGGCGCTTTAATGCTTGATGCTAATGCCGCGTTTAAAGTCGTTGATTATAGGTCTAGTCATCTGACTAGATATCCTAGGTCTGGTCGGAAGAATCAATACTGATTTCTTGGTCTAATCTTTCTTTGGCACCGCTAATTTTAACAAAATTCAGGTAATCTCCTGGGTTGTCAAATTGGTTTCTTACAATTTCTGGAATTAGTAATTTGCCCCAGCGGTTTTCTCCGACAAAATCCTGATAACTAGACCACGGATAAAGATCCTCTTTGTGTTTCCATCTGGAGAGTTCCGCAGGATTTTTATGAATATAAGCGGACAAGTGGAGCAACTGCTCGTTACTGCTTACGTGCACGGATTGAAAGGGGCCTTGAAATAAATAGCCAGACCGGCGGTATTTGGCATTAAAGTATTTTGTGTACGCGATTTCTATTCTTTGTAGGTATGAGGAAGTGCCGCCTTCTTCCAACTCTTTAACTATAAAGTGAAAATGATTTGGCATTAAAGCAAAAGCTACTAATTCTACAACTCGGTCTTTTAAATTTTTTTTAACCGCTGCGCTTGATAAGTTCAACCCACCGGTTTTTAAAAGCGTCTGTGTATTGCGGCCAACATTATATAACGGTATTAGCGATTGCGTTGTCATTAAAACAAACAGCATCCGCGCGTAATCCGCCTTGTCTAAAAAGACGCTTTGTTTATTTACGCCGCGATTAAAAATATGATAATACTCGTCTGGCGCGATAATTGCTCTTGGCATAATTATATTATAATCGACCAGACCTCCTAGGTCTAGTCATCTGACTAGACATCCTAGGTCTGGTCAGTAGGAAATTGGTATCCGGGTTTCAACCGGTTATTGAATTGGCGTTGTTGTGCTTGTAGTTTCAGTCACGGTT
>JBBTVC010000061.1:0-5311 GCA_038063435.1 Patescibacteria group bacterium
AGCGCCTTTTCGTCATTAAACATAAATTCAGCTAGACGCCTGGCGAGCTCGGTTTTACCGACACCTGTCGGACCCAAAAACATAAACGAGCCTATTGGTCTCAAAGGGTCGCCTATTCCGGCTCTTGAACGCCTCACCGCATTGGCAATTTTAACAATTGCGTCTTCCTGTCCGATGACTTTGCGTCCAATATCTTCTTCCATTCGCAAAAGCTTCTTAACCTCGGTTTCCAAAAGATTGGTTACAGGAATTCCGGTCCAGAGGGCAACAACTTGAGCAATGTCTTCCGGCTCAACTTTTTGTTTTAAAATACTGCGCGAGGACTGCAATCTGCGCAAACGCTCTTCTTCGGCGTCACGCTGTTTTTCCAGCGCCGGAACTCGGCCGTACCTGATCTCGGCGACTTTAGATAAATCAGCGACGCGCTCCGCCAATTCGGCTTCCTGGCGCAGAGTATCTAAGTCTTTTTTAAGCTGCCTGATGCTGGCAATGGTTTCTTTCTCGTTTTTCCATTTAAGCTCGGTGCCTGAAGTTTTTTCGCGAAGACTGTCTATTTCTTTTTGCAGTTTTTTAATCTTGGCTTTAGCCGTTCCGGGCCCCTCTTTTTTTAAAGCCTCTTTTTCAATTTCCATTTTCATTATATCGTTTCGCGCTTTCTCAAGCTCGCCCGGCATGCTGTCTAAATCCAATCTTAGGGCTGAAGCGGCTTCATCAATCAAATCAACCGCTTTATCCGGCAAAAACCTGTCGGTGATGTAACGCGATGATAGCTGAACCGCGGCCTGCAAAGCTGAGTCGATTATGTGCACGCCGTGGTGAATTTCGTAGCGTTCTTTAATACCGCGTAAAATCGCAACCGCGTCTTCTTGCGACGGCTCTTCAATATAAACCGGCTGGAAACGGCGGGTCAGCGCCGGGTCTTTTTCAATATATTTTTGATATTCCCGTAAAGTCGTAGCGCCTATGGCATGGAGCTCTCCGCGGGACAAAGCGGGCTTGAGCATGTTTGAGGCGTCAATCGCGCCTTCAGCGGCGCCCGCGCCCACAATCGTGTGCAATTCGTCTATAAAAAGTATGATTTTGCCTTCGGCCCTTTCAATTTCGCGCATAACGGCTTTGAGCCTTTCTTCAAATTCGCCTCGGTATTTTGTGCCCGCAACCAGTGAAGCCAAATCCAAAGCGATCAGCTCCTTGTCTTTCAGCGCGTCCGGAATGTCGCCCGAAACAATTTTGCGAGCCAGACCTTCAACGACGGCGGTCTTGCCGACTCCAGCCTCGCCTATCAAGACCGGATTATTTTTGGTCCTGCGGCTCAATATCTGCATTATGCGTCTTATCTCGTTATCGCGTCCTATGACCGGATCCAATTTGTCTTCGCGGGCAAGCTTGGTCAGATTGCGCCCGTATCGCTCAAGAACTTTCATTTTAGTTTCCGGCTCAAGGTCGGTAACCCGGCCCGAACCGCGCAGCTCCTCAAGCGCGCGCTTGGCTACTTCGCGCTGGACATGGTTTGCGGCTAAAATATTCTGGGCTTTTGACGGAACGTCAAAGAGCGCTAAAAATAAGTGCTCGGTTGAAATAAATTCGTCTTTCATTGATTGAGTCAAGCGGTAAGCCGCGTCCAATATCCGGCCGAATTCCTGGCTTAAAAACATCTGCGATGATGGCATTAAAACATTGGATTTAATCTTCGCGTCTAAAGATTCCATTACCGAATCCAAAAGGTCTGACGGGTCAACGTCCATTTTTTCAAAAAGAGAAAAAACTATGCCTTCTTCCTGCAAAACCAAAGCCGCCAACAAATGCGTGGCATCCACCTGATTTTGCCCGCGCTCAATTGCCAATTCGTGGGCTCGGCGAATCGCTTCCTGTGCTTTTATGGTGAAATTTCCAAATGGAGGCATGTTTTTATAAATTACTTGGCCGTTCGGCAAGTTCAACTTCAATAATCCTTTCTTTGCCGTCGCGTAAAACTTTCAGCCCGACTTTGTCGCCCACTCTTTTCTGGCTTATAAGTTTGGCTAAATTATTGTTTTTATCAACTTTCACCCCGCCAAATTCAAGAATTATATCCCCTTCTTTAAGTCCGGCTTTTTGGGCCGGAGAACCGTTCGTCACCGCGGTTTGTCCTTCGCTTGTAATTAAAAGCGCGCCATAATCAACCGATAATTTTTTTTCTTCTTTAACTTGGGGCGTAACCGCGACATAGTGAACCCCGAGATAAGCATAAATTATTTTTCCGAAATCGCGCGCGTCCGATACGGCTTTTTTTATGGAGTTTACCGGCAAGGCAAAACCTATACTCTGGGCATCCGTAGCAACTGCCGTATTAATGCCGATGGCCCGTCCGGCCAAATCCAATAAAGGGCCTCCGGAATTTCCGGGATTAATTGCCGCGTCAGTCTGAATGACTTCCTGCAAGACTTCGGGGCCCGAAGATGCGCCCGATGCGACAATGGTCCGGCTGAGTCCGGCAATAACTCCCACCGAAACGGTGTTCTGGAACTCGCCCAAAGCGTTGCCGATGGCCACAACGGTCTGCCCCACCCTTAATTTATCGGAATCGCCAAGAGGCACGAATGAAAATGAGCCTCCGTCCACTTTTAAAACAGCCACATCCTGCACCGGGTCACGCGCCAAAACCTTCGCTTTCATTTTTCGGCCGTCATTCATTAAAACCGTATATTCGGCGGCGTTATCCTCAACCACATGGCGATTAGTAACCAAATAGCCATCTTCTGAAACGAAAAATCCGGTGCCGGCCGAAACCTGCTGCCTTTGCGTGCCTTTCTGGCGGTATTGAGGAATTAATAAATCCGGCAGAGCGTCTCTTGGAAAAAACTGGCGGAAGAAATCGTCGTTTTCAAACGGGTTTATGAAATACTGCTCAATGACCGGAACATCCTTTGAGGCAATGACGCTAACAACCGCGGGCAGTGAGTCCGCCACCAGCTTAGTTATCAGGTCTTCAGAAGTTATAATCAAAGCCCCGCCGCCCGGCTCTTCATTTTTGCCGGTGGTCACCTTTTCTATAACTCGATTTATGGTCTGCGTAATTTGGGCCGGGGCTTGATTAACTAAGGTGACACTAACAATGCCCGTTACCAAAGAAGTTACGAAGCTGACCAAAAGTACGAGCAGAACTAATTGTGTTTTTGTTAAATTTTCCATTGGTACAATTTACTTGACTTTTTATCTGTTTATGTATATAATGATAAGCGAAACTGGTCTTTGAGTCAAGGGTAAAGGGACGGAAAAGTGACACGAACACCTTAAGGAGACTGGAGTGGCAACCGAGAGAACGCGCGCGCCAATAAGTCTTAAAAATGAAATAGAGGAGCCGATCTCCGCTGAAGATGAACCTCTGGACTTTAATGATGAACCAACCGACCGACACGTTGTCTGTATCGTACTCACGCCAGATCTTAAATATGTAGCCTGGGTCTTTAATTTAGAGTACCCGGCCGGCAAACCGAAAGGTTGGGGAATAGTCGGTGGCAGATCTGAAAACAAGGGTGAGTCGGTAATTGATGTCGCTAAAAGAGAAATCTGGGAAGAAACCGGAATACCAAAAGATAAAATTGAAATTCTTGAGATAGTTTGCCAGGGCTGGGTCCACGACAAATATCGCGGCTCCGAATACATGAGAACGATCCTAATCTGCGTTACGCGCCATCCCGGAAACCCAAAAATCCAAGCCCTTGCCGAAGATGGTACGCCGCAGACCAGGGAGTTCAGGTGGTTCCCGCTAGATAAACCGCCGAGCATGCAAGAACTGGGAGAAAGCGTTTATTTCAAACACACAAACACCATCCCAGAGGCTTTGATAGTTATAGATGAACTGAAATACAGCAAGCATTGGCCTCTAATTCAAGAAGCCAAAGAAGAATGGGATTTTAATTGCGCCGTTCGATAATAGCCGATATAGGTGCCCCGCTTCATCCGATTCGGGGTATTTTTTTATTTAAAATTTCCAAAAATAAATTAATATCTCTCTCGACTGTTTGTCTGCCGAAGGTAACCCTCAAATTCAAACCCTCATGCGTTCCGCCAATGGCGGATATAACGTGCGAGGGTTTTTGACTGCGTGAAGCGCAGGCTGAACCGGACGAAACGCAAATGCCCGCTTCAGAAAGAGCTACGAGCATGGCCTCGCCATCAACATGCGGGATGTGGATATTGAGATTATTCGGCAGCCTTTTATCCCCCATCTTATCCCTCATCGCCCCATTTATACGGACGTCTGACGTCCGTATTTTAATTTTTTGCCATAAATAATCGCGAAGTTCTTTTATTTTTTGAATATTTTTGAAGTCGCTTTTCCAGCTCGCCAAAATATCAACCGCCTTGGCAAAGCCGACAATGAGAGGCGCGTTTTCGGTGCCCGAACGCAAACCATACTCCTGTCCCCCGCCGTAAATTATCGGCTCAAGTCCAACACCATCGCGCACATAAAGCGCGCCGATGCCTTTTGGCCCGTAAATTTTGTGAGCCGAGATTGTCATTAAATCAACACCGAGTTTTTGCACATTTGATTCTAAAAATTGGATGGCTTGAACGGCGTCCGTGTGGAAAATAATTTTTTTATTAAACTCTTTTACTATTTTTACGGCTTCGGCAATCGGCTGTATCGTGCCAATTTCGTTATTGGCGTAGCCGATACTGACTAAAAAAGTATTTTCATCAATTGAATTTTTTAATTCTTCAAGATTTATTAACCCGTCTTTATCAACGCCTAAATAAACCACCTCAACTTCTCCGCGCTCCGCCAGCTGGCGGATCGGCTCCAGAACCGAGGGATGTTCAATTGCTGTAGTTATTATTTTAGGAAGCGAGGAAATATCTTTTTCGAGAACCTTTGCAGCCGAGCGAGCATGGTTTCCGCCTTCGGCGGAATCGCTCGGCGAAACAGAGTGAGCGATTCGCTGGACGAGCGAGTGTTTCCGAAAAGGATTTTCCGAGTTTCCCCAAACAGCTCCAAAAATGGCCAAATTGTTCGCCTCGGTGGCTGAACCTGTAAAAATTATTTCTCTCGGTGTTTTCGCGCCTAAAAATTTCTGTAGCGTTTCGCGCGATTCATCAATGGCTTTCATTGCCTCCTGTCCGCAAATATGCAGCGATCCGGGATTGGCATAAATTTCAGACCAATACGGCTCCATCGCCAAAACCACCTCGGGATCTACCGGGGTGGTCGCGGCGCAATCTAAATAGATTTTCTCATTTTTACTCATACGACTTCCTCCACGCTTTTAACCTCCGGAATTTTTGATTTTAAAATTTGTTCAATTCCGGCTTTAAGCGTAACGATGCT
>JBBTVC010000062.1:0-3338 GCA_038063435.1 Patescibacteria group bacterium
ACTTATCCGGGCAGGGGATAATAAACGTGAACTACATCACCTCGGCCAACTGGCGAATCTTGGAAGACGGGACGCTGGAGGCGAAGAAGGTGATAACAGACCGCATTGAAGTCAAAAAGCCGTTCGGTCTTACGATTTACGACACGGTTACCGGCGGGCCGGTCTGCGTAATTTCCGAAGCGGGAGTTTTGAGAAGCTTGACCGGCAGCTGTGAAGCAAATGAAGCGAGCCAGACAACTCCTTCCGTGCCTCCGACTCCAAGCGAACCGGCGCCGCCAGCTGACACCACAGCTCCGGTTATCAAAATAATCGGCGCGAATCCTGCGGAAATCGCGATTGGCGCAACTTACGGCGACCTTGGGGTGACAGTAACCGACAATGTTGACCAAAATCTCGGCTATTCTGCCAGTTTGGACGGAGGCCCGGAACTTTCGCAAGGCGTCAGCCTCACGATTGACACATCAGTTGCCGCCACGCACACGATTACTTACAAAGCCGTGGATAATGCCGGAAACATCGGCACGGCCCAAAGAATTGTAAATGTGATTGATTTAAACGCTTCAACTACGCCAATTCAATAAAATGGGAAATAATGGGAGAAAAGGAAATAATGCAAAGGTTTCGCCTTTACACATCCCTGCTAGGGTCAAAAGACAACCAATCTTGAATATGGCTATTAAAACCTGCTTTGCTGGAAAAATATTCAGGAAAATCTTTTGGCGTTAAAATTTTTGATACAATTCTTTTTTGTCCAGCATAATCTAAATAGCTTGAATAATTATATGAACTTATAAAATCCTTAGATCTTTTTTTACTTTTTATTCCAACTTCTTTCCATTGGGGTTCCACCAGCTTAACTGGATTAAGATGTATGTATGAAAACAGGTATTTAAGGTATTCGTCAGAGTCTGCGTGTTGCGCTTTAAAAACTCCGTCAAATAATACACCGCTCCTATTTCTCTTTTTATTAAAATACATAGTGTAAGCAGTAGAAAGTTTTTGCATAAACAAACTTATGCCGCCATCTTTTATTTCTTTTACGAGCAAGTGGAAATGATTGGGCATTAAGCAGTATGCGCCTATAGAAACAATGATTTTATTACGTTTCAATTCTTTCAGCACAAAATCTGTAAAGGTTTCGCCTTTGCGTCTGTCGCGGGCATTGAAAGAGTTATCGTCGTTACAAGCATATAATAGACCAATGAATCTTGAATAATCATCTTCGTTTTCGAAAATTATTCTTTTCTCCACTCCACGATTATAAATGTGATAATATTCGTCAATTGAAAACTCTATATTGCGGCTCATATATATTTAATTATATGTAAAGGCGAAACCTTTGCAAATTGAATTACGAGCGTTTTGTTGTAGGGCCAGCAGAGGAGTCTTCAATTTGCCAGCCGAGGTTGCGGACTTTTTCGCGGATTTGGTCGGCTGCGCGCCAATTCTTTTCTCTACGGGCTCTTTCGCGTTCCTCAACGAGTTTTTTTACTGCCGGAGGAGCGCTGGCAGACTTTAAAGATTTGAGATTTAAGCCCAGAAACTCATTTGCCCATAAAATATCGGCAAGCGAAATTCGGTCAAAATTTTTCCAAAATACAGCAAGCGCTTTTGGTGTGTCCAGGTCGTTGAAAATATGCTTTTTAAATTGTTTTCTAAACTGATGCAAAGGCGAAACCTTTGCGTTTTTTTGCTTAAGCTCAATGACGCGATTTCGTATTTTTGCAAGCGCGTTTTGGGCCGCTTGCAACGATTCCCAAGTGAAATTAAGTTTTGAGCGATAATGGCTCGTAAGCGCGAGATAGCGAAACGCAAGCGGGTTAAAATCGCGTTTTCTCAAGTCTCGAAGCGTGTAAAGATTGCCAAGCGATTTTGACATTTTTTTACCGTCAACCATCAGATGCTCGCCTTCAACGAAAAATCTGGCGAATTTTTTGCCTGTAGCGCCTTCGGATTGGGCGATTTCGTTTTCATGGTGCGGAAAAAGCAAATCAATTCCGCCCGAATGAATATCTAAAGTCTGTCCGAGATATTTAATGCTCATTGCCGAACACTCAATATGCCAGCCGGGTCGTCCCGCCAACTTGGCGGTCGCACCGCCAAGTTGAAATTTTGCGGACCATGACGGCTCGCCCCTCGATTTCGCTCGGGACAAGCCGGGTTTTGATTTTTTCCACAAAACAAAATCCTGCGCGTCGTCTTTGGCGTATTCGTCGGCGTCAATGCGGGAATGAGAAACGGGAGTAAGGGAAGAAATGGGGGCAAAGGAATTAAGGCGGCTCAAACGACCGTAGTTCTTGAAGCGCGATATGTCAAAATAAATTGAACCTCCGGATTCGTAAGCCAAACCCTTTTTCAAAAGTTTATTTATTAAACCAACCATTTCTTTGATGTGCGCTGTCGCTTTGGGGTATTTGAAAGCCGGGTTAATGTTTAATAGTTTTAAGTCGTCAAAAAAAGCCCGCTCGTAAGGCTTTACGAATTCAAAAATATTTTTTCCGGCCTTTTTAGCATCCCTGATTATTTTATCCTCAACATCGGTTATATTCATCACCAGCTTAACCTTAAATCCGGCCTGTTCAATAGCCCTACACATCAGGTCTTCAAAAATATAGGTGCGCAGATTGCCAATGTGGGCGAAATTGTATACCGTTGGACCGCAGGCGTAAATGCGGGCGGTTTTACCCTTGGCCGGCTTGAAGACCTCAATTTTGCGGGTTAAAAAGTTAAAAAGTTTCATTGTTTCAAAATGACGAAAAAGTTAAAAAGTTTTGTAATTTAATTGTGGTTGCTGTAGAGATAATAGTAGTATAAAATAAAAAGAAATCGTTTGCTATGAATATTTATTTCAGCAAAAAAGCCGTATTATTTGGCGCGGGGATAATCGTCGTTTTAGCGTCTTTTAGTCTCGGCGCTTATTTCGGCTATGAAAATAGACCCGAGGTTGAAAAAGTTTTTTCGCTTTTAGGCAAAGAGTCGGAAGTTGTGCCGGGGCCCGAAATTGACTTTTCTCCGTTTTGGAAATCGTGGAGAACCATTGAGGAAAAATACGTTAGTTCTGACGGCATTGACCGCCAAAAAATGATTTGGGGTTCAATTGTAGGCCTTGCCCAGTCCCTTGGCGACCCTTACACGATGTTTTTTCCGCCGGTTGAAAATAAGACTTTTGAAGATGAAATCCGCGGAGACTTTGAGGGCGTTGGGATGGAAATTGGAATGAGAAAGGGCATTCTTACGGTTATAGCTCCCTTAAACGGAACTCCGGCTCATAAAGCCGGCATCAAGTCGGGAGATAAAATTTATAAAATCGGCGACGAGACAACATCCGAACTAACTTT
>JBBTVC010000063.1:0-5039 GCA_038063435.1 Patescibacteria group bacterium
GGTTCTCACGGCCGTAGCCGAGGGCCGGACGCTACAGGCACCGGGTCTCCTGGCGCTGATCGGCGGCATCGATGTGGTCGAGCTGACAGCCGATGAGCAGCAGTGGGCCGCCGTGGAAAACCGTCTCACGACAGCAAGTGCGGTCTTCCGGCGAGTCAGAGACAGCGGCCTCGAGACCAATGCCAACACGATGACCGACGCGCTCGTTTCGGTCGACGCTTTCTTGTGCCTAGGCAGGGAAGGCGCGAAGGTGCTCGCCAAGGCCACCGATGGCGACTAGCACCACCGGCCCGAAGGGGCTAGGGGGCGATGGAAACATCGCCCCTTGTTTTTTATTATGATAAAATAAACAAATGAAAAAACTAATATATTTTCACGGAAACGGGTGTCCTTTTTGCGCGGCAATTGAGCCGGCGGTTGAAAAATTAGAAAAAGAGGGCGGCGTGGAATTTGAAAGACTTGAAGTTTGGAAGGGCGGTAAAACAGAAAAAGAATACAATAAAGAAAATCAGGCGCGGATGGACTCGCTTAAACATCATTACGACGCAAACTGCTCGGGCTATATGATTGTGCCCAGTTTTTATGACGCCGAATCAGACCGCCTCATCTGCAACCCAGGCTCATACGAAAATCTCAAAGAGTGGATTTTTGGAAAATAATATTTGCGTCCCCGGAGGGATTCGAACCCCCAATAATTGCTTCGAAGGCAATCGTGATATCCATTTCACCACGGGGACAATTACCATTGAAATTTATCATAAAATTTGCTTAATTTAAAGGGAAACGCTATTTGAAAAAGGAGCTCGGGAAATGGCCAACTTCATCATCTTCGGCGCGGGACGGCAAGGCAAAGCTCTGGGTTATTTTCTGGCCAAACACTATAACGCAAATCAAATCGCCTTCGTTGACATAGACAAAAAAACGGCCGCCAAAACGACTTTGGAATTAAAAAAACTGCTCGGACACGAGCGCAAAACCGCCTTTTTAAACGCGGTTGTGGACGATTACGACGACAAGGCCGTAAAACTGGTTTCACGTTTCTGCGTTTTAATAAGCGCGCTTCCGCACAAATTCAATCTGGCCCTTACAAAGCTCGCGATCCAAGCCGGAACGAACTACTGCGATTACGGCTTTGACGAAAACGTTGTCGCGCATCAGCTTGAGCTGAACGAATCCGCGAAACAAAAAAACGTTACTGTAATACCCAACTGCGGAGTTGAGCCGGGGCTTTCGGATATTGTGGCCGTTGGCGGAGCAAAAAAATGGCAGGCAAACTGCGTAGAAATTTACGTAGGCGGTATCGCCTCCAAGCCGCAGACCGCTTTTCGCTACGCAAAACTTTTCGCCGGCGTTTTTCACGAATATGTCGGCAAAACCGTTATTCTTGAGGACGGCGAAATAAAAGAAGTTGACGCGCTTGGCGGATATTCTTTGATTGAAGCAAATTACCGCGAAGAAGATTACGAAGCGTTCTATACCCGCATGCCTTTCGGCCCGACCGCGAGAGCGCTCCGGGAAGCCGGAGTCAAAAACGCATTTTCAAAAACATTGCGGTTGAAGGGCCACCACCAAGTGCTTATGGCGCTAAAAGAGCTCGGCCTTCTTTCAGAAAACGGGCTATGGATCGGCGCCAACCGAATCGTGCCGCTTGAAGTTACCGAACGACTTTTTGACCAAAACATCCCCGAAGCCGAAAACGACTATATGATCTTCAGGGTCGTCTTTAAAAAAGACTGGCGAAAAGTCCAGCAAATTGAAACAACAATCCATCGCGATCGCGAAACGGGACTCTCGGCCATGCAGATCGCGACCTCAAGCGTTGTCGCGGCAATCGCCCAAGGACTTTCGCGAAAAAAGTTTCGGGCGGGAGTTTATTTGCCGCACGAGGCCGCAGATTTTGAAGACATGCTCGCAGAGTTGCTAAAAATGAAAATAGCGCCCATAATGACGCTTAAACCGTTCTTGGAAAATAAGGGGGATGGCGGATGAAACTATTTCTGGACACCTGTAATGTGGAGTCGGTAAGAAACGCGGCCGATACCGGTCTTGTTTCTGGTGTTACAACCAATCCGACTTTAGCCCAGAAAGCCAACCGTCCGGATTACAGAAAAATGCTTGCTGAAATATGCGACATAAGCGGCCTTGAAAGCGTAAGCGCGCAAGTCAGAGAAAACCAGACAGCCGAAAAGATGTTTATAGAAGGCGTGGAGCTTGACTCAATCTGCCCCGGTAAAATCGCGGTAAAACTTCCGATGAATCCCCACGGCCTGACAGCCGCAAAACTTCTTCGTAGAAAAAAGGAGATAAACACAAACATAACGCTCGTTTTCAGACCGGCTCAAGCGCTTTTGGCCATGAAAGCGGACGCGACTTTCGTAAGTTATTTCATGGGCAGGCAGGAAGCCAAACTCAGAGAAAAATGGGGCGAGGACCAAAAGGCCCCTTCCGGCGCCCAATCTTACGCCGAAGCGCAAATACAAAGCGACCTTGAAAAAATGGTCGGATACAAAACTCGTTACCGCTTCGGCTCGCAAATACTTGCGGCGAGCATACGGAACGCGGAACACGTAGAACTAGCGGCTGACTGCGGGGTGGATGTGGTCTCCATGCCGCCCGAAGTTTTCTGGGAAATGTTTTCTGACAACCTCGGTCTTACCAAAGACGGCATTGAAAGATTTCTAAAAGACAGGGAATTTCTAACCTAGTAGCGGATAAATTTATCCGCTATTTTCTTTTTTTGTTATGGAATGCTTTATGGATATCTTTTAACTGGCGGTTGGTGATGTGGGTGTAAATCTGGGTGGTTGAAATGTTGGAATGCCCCAGCATCATCTGAACCGAACGCAAGTCGGCTCCGCCCGAAAGCAAATCGGTGGCAAAGCAATGGCGCAAAGTGTGGGGCGTAACTTTTTTTGAAATCCCGGCTTTAATCGCGTAATGTTTTATAATCCTTTCAATTGAGCGTGGAGTAAGACGCGCGTTTTCGTCCATGTCGTTTTTCTTGCCGGGTTTGAAATTTACAAAAAGAGCTTCGTGCAAATCCGCGCGCTTGTCCAGCCATTTTTTCAAGGCGTCAGCGGCTCCTTCCGAAACGAAAACCAGCCTGACTTTTTCTCCTTTTCCGCGAATTGAAAATTCGCCCTTTTTTAAATTGATGGAGTCGCGATTAAGCGAGCAGAGTTCCGAGACGCGAAGTCCGGTTGAAAACAAAAGTTCTAAAATAGCGCGGTCGCGCAAATTTTTCGGTTCATCGCCAGATGGCGCGTTAAGCAATCTTTCCAAATCGTCTTCCGATATCAAATCAATTTCGCGCTCGCCGACTTTGGCCAGCTCTATTTTTTCAGCAGACAGACTTGGCTCTCCGCGCTTGGCCAGATATTTTAAAAATCCGCGAAGCGCAATCAAATGATAGTTTTGCGTTTTTTTCTTGAGGTTTTTGCGGTTAAGCCAAAGCCGGAATTCGCGCACCGATTCGTCGGTAATGTCTTGGGGTGTTGCAATTTTGGCAAAATCAAAAAAAGACGACAAATACCTGCCGTAATTATCAACCGTCTTTAAACTTCTCCCCTTCTCAATTTCCAAATATTCCAAATACCGCCTCAAAAAATCATTTTTTTTAGGACTGTCCACAACTATATTTTACGACATTATCGTGTCGCGACAAAACCAAAAATTAAGGACGTCAGACGTCCTTATAATTTACTCTTTGATTAAAATCGATAGTAAAGCGCCAGTCAAAGCTACGGCATTTATTTTCCAGCGGGCAGGGCGTTTAATTTTTCAAGCGCTCTTTCTCTTTCTTCTGGGTCAATGTGATTAAATCGTCTAAAAATTTCAATTCTTTCTTTAAATTCTTCTAGCGTATAACCAAAAACAGGGAAAAGGTCTACCAGATAAACTCTGTCTTGCCGGGCTTCTTGATTTGCATTCTTTCCAAACATCATGTTGGGAGGATACTGGAACTCAACCGACAAGCCTTGTTTTCCGTCGTAAGTTTGGACATATACATCAACCAGTCCTTCGAGTATTTGAATTAAATCCCGCTTTTCTTCTGACGTTAAGTGTCTCAAAACTTCATTTAATTTTTTTGCCTTAATTTTTTCGGAAACCGCAAACAAAGTTTTGTCGTTTTGTTCGTTTTTGCCAATCACAACATTTGTTTTCGGAACCAACTCCTCAAGTGACGGATGGCTCGCCAATTTTTCGTAATATGAGTTGAGCCGCCGCGCCTGGCTCTCAATGCTTTGGTCTGCGCCGAAGGTCTTTTTGGAAAAGAATCCAGCAAAATCTTTTATCGCTTCGGGTTTCAATTCTTTTACGATCAAATTTGGGTTTTTTTGAATTTCGCGCCAATCGAAAAAAGCCCCTCCTCTCTCCTTTTCTCCGACTTCTCCGAATGGTAAATTTTCTCTTTCTTTCATTTTTTTACTATACATCTATAAAAACAGATTTCAAAATAAAATTTTATATACCATTTGCGTAAAAACCTTATATATGCTAGTATTGAGTCAATGTTGGCCACTAAAACCAAACAAAAGGTTATAGAAAAATATAAGCTGCACGAGAAGGACACCGGCTCCTCCGAGGTTCAAATCGCGCTTATAACCGAAGAAATCAAGCGTCTGACCGACCACTTAAAAGACCACCCCAAAGACACCCACTCGCGAAAGGGTCTTTTGAAGATGGTTTCAAAACGCAAGGCTTTATTGAACTACCTTTCGGCTGAAGATGAAAAGCGTTATTTAAACATTATTAAAAAAATAGGATTGAAAAAATAAATCAATGACCGTAGTCAAGCATCGCGAACAGCGGGTGGCCGTTTTAATTGACGTTCAAAACATGTACCACTCGGCGCGCAATCTATATGGCAAGCGCGTCAATTTCAAAGAAGTTTTAAGATCGGCGGTTGCCGGACGAAAGCTCGTCCGAGCGATCGGATACGTTATTAAAACCGAATCAGGAGAAGAATCGGCTTTTTTTGAGGCCTTGGCCAAAATAGGAATAGAGCCGAAATTCAAAGACCTGCAGATTTTTGCCGG
>JBBTVC010000064.1:0-16794 GCA_038063435.1 Patescibacteria group bacterium
TTGGTTTTTTTCAGATTATTCAACGAACTGTGGATAAGATAAACCGCGCCTTTTTTAATGTATCCAATCTCTCCGTTTTTAAGTCTGACTTTAAGAAACGGCAAAAGAGTTGAATCAACCTCCCCCCTGCCGTGAAGCATATGAATTTCCGCTTTGCCGTATTTCTGAAGCTTTTGCGACCAAACGACTTTCTTGACCATGGTGTGGCTCGCGCAAACCGCCTCAACCCCGTGGCTTAAACACATGTCCATAATTTCAATGAATTGCTTCTCGGTTTCTTCGGCGGTCAGTTCGGCGTCTTCTTTGTATGTTCCCCGGCAAACGCCTATTTTTATATCGCATGCCGAAATCCCCTGATGCGGGCCGGATAAAAGCATCGGGTCGTCCGTAACCCAGCTCATGAACTTTGCGACCCGCGTTCTGGCCGGCTTGATGTAGGCGCGAACGCGTATGGCCAGACCCCGATGTCCGCGATTCAAAACAAGGTCTTCAATTACCGCGTCAACCCATTCAAGGTCTTTGGTCTTTTCTTCGTCAAGCCATAGCCACCTCCTCTTTGGAGAGCGGGCCATTCGCTCAAGAAGGGTTTCTAGAGATAAACTCAAGTCGCTCTTTTTACACCCGACACAAGCGTTGCGACTAACAAAAGATGTCGGCTTGACCGACAAGTCGCCGTCAATTCCCTCCTCGTCCATGCGGTCAAGCAGTTTTAGATATACTTTGAGCGCGGCGTTTTTTTGGCTATCGTTCATTTCCTCGGCCGCGTAATTTATCAAAACCCCCAAACCCAATGAGTTGTAGTATTTTGCTTCTTCAATGACATCGTCAACACAGCTTCCGCAGGTGAATTTTTCCAAAAGATACCAGAGCCGTAAAAATACCAGAGCCGTCAAAACCGCCAGCCCCGCGCCCGCATAAATCAGCAGAGCCGGCATATTCGCCCCCCACATCAAAAATCTCTGCTTTAATAAAACTCCTTAAAAATTAAATCGTCAAGTGCGGCTAGCCCATTTATGCCAGCTGACCAGAAGAGGGCTTGCCAGGCATATTGAAGAATATGTTCCGGCGACAATGCCGATAAGCAAGGTGAGCGCGAAATAGCGCGTGTAAGTAGCCCCGAACCAAAATAGCGAAGCAAGAACCAAAAATATGGCAAATGACGTGGCTAAAGACCTGCCGTAAGTTTCATCAAGACTTTTTCCAACAATGGATTCAAATTCTCCCCGGCCTTCGGCCTTGCGAAGATTCTCGCGAATGCGGTCAAAAACAACGATTGTGTCGTGCACCGAAAAACCAAGAATGGTCAAAAGCGCGGTTACAAAAAGCGCGTCAACTTCGGCGCCGTAAAAATGGCCCAAAAAAGCAAAAAGTCCGGCCGGGATTAAAATATCGTGCATCAAGGCCAAAATCGCGACCACCCCGTATTTCCAAGAGGATATCGGTTTAGAAACGTGTCGAAACGCCCAGCTTACGAAAACTAGAATTAAAATTATAACCAGCGCTATTGATATAAACGCGTTTCTGCGAAGCTCTCGGCCTATGGTCGGGCCGATGGAATCAAATCTTTTTTCCGTCAAAACTTTTTCCGGCTCATCGCTTGCGGATAGAGCCGAGAGTATGAGCTTGCGGCTTTCATCGGAAGTGTCCGCGACTCTAACCATAAAACCTTTATCGCCCGTCGGCTGAATCCTGAACGACTCAATGCCGGCGGCAAAAAGTTTTTGCTCCGTCAAAGAAAGGTCCGGACGCTCGCCCAAAAATTCCACTTCCAAAATGGAACCGCCTGAAAAATCAACGCCGAGATTAAACCCGTAAACAAAAATGCCGAAAAGACTCACAGCCAAAACCATGAAAGTAAAAATATATAAAGCTTTTCTAAACCGGATAATTAACATGCTTCAATTCGCTTCCGGGCGTTTCGCGCCGTAAAGAATAAACGAGAACCGGTTGCGCCTCAATCCCGCGGCCATTATGAAGAACTTTGTCGCGACCAGCGCCGAAAATATACTTGCCAAAACACCGATGCCTAAAGTCAGAGCGAATCCGCGGATAATGCTTGTTCCAAACCAATATAAAATCGTGGATGTAATAAGGGTTGAGATGTTTGAATCGCGAATTGAGGGCCATGCGCGCTTAAAACCGGTCTCAAGAGCGTGTTCAATATCGGCTCCCCACCTCACCTCCTCGCGCATCCTTTCAAATATCAAAATATTGGCGTCAACCGCCATTCCGACCGACAAAAGAAAACCGGCAATGCCCGCGGCGGTAAGCGTTACCGGTAAAATTTTAAAAACGCTCAAAACCAAAAGCACGTAAAAAGCGAGGCCAAAAACCGCAATCAGACCGGGAAAACGGTACCGCACAATCAAAAACAAAGCGACCGCCAAAATACCGTAAATTCCCGCAATAATTCCGCGAACAAGCGATTCGCTGCCCAAAGAAGCGCCGACACTTTGTTGCGCTATGAGTCTGATCGGCACGGGCAAAGCTCCGGAATTTAAACGGCGCACCAGCGCCCTTGCTTCATCGGGCGTAAATTTTCCGGTAATCTGCGCGCTTCCGGAGTCAATTTCCTGCTGAACCACCGGCGCGCTTATGGGCAGACCGTCCAGATAGATAGCGACTTGCTTGCCGACATTTTCTTTGGTGATTTGGCCAAAAATCTTCGCGCCCTCTTCGTTAAATTCCAGAAGAACAACCGGCTCATTTGTTGTCAGGTCAAAATTCAAAACAGATTTTTTAAGAAATCTTCCGGTCAATTCCGATGGAATGAAATAGGGGTCTTCCAAAACGCGCTCTCTTTTTTCTTGGGCCGCGATAATTACATCGCGCTCTTTTTCGGGCCTTATGGTTTTAAATTCCAGATACGGCGTCTGGCCTATCATTTTTATGGCTTCTTCGGCGTCAAAAACTCCGGCCAGTTCCACTATCAAACGACTCTCGCCGCCCGATTTTTGAACCTGCACTACGGGTTCAGTAACGCCAAAAGCATTGACTCTGCGCTCAATCACGTCGCGCAAGCCCTCCATTGATTCGCTTATTTCAGACGAATCAATTTCGGAAACATCGGCTTGATAAACCAAATGCGACCCGCCCCGCAGATCTAGGCCTAGACGGTAAGAAATCCCGCCTAAAAACCAATCTGGCCTTACAAAATTCGCTCCGGCAAAATAGCCGAGCATAAGCCCGATTAAAATAAGAAACAAAGCCGTAAGCCGAATTTTTAACATGGCTTGAATTATAGGATTAGAGTGTTTTTAAATCAAATGCTAGTGCAAACGTTTCAAAAGCTCTTCGGGAGAGGAAACAATGTCATGTATGAATTTGCGGCTTGACGGCTCTTCGTAAAGGTCGTGGGGATAAATGCCCATAAGGGTCTTATCTTCTAAGGCATAAATGGTTTTGCCAAGAATCGCCGCGGCAAAAAGCTCGCCGTTGGTGTTGGCGCCCACATAGCCGTCTTTGTTGAAAATAAAACAGACGTCGGCCACGCGCACTTTTCTGAAAAGATGGTCGTAAACCTTTCCGGCAACTGTTGCCCGATACATATGATCCCGCAGACGTTCTTTTTCCGGCAGTTTGCCTATTTCCTGGTCATCGTCTTCAAAATTGGGCGTTAAAACATGAACATGCGCGCCGTTTTTTTCGGCGGCTGATTTAAGCTTTTGAACAAATTCGTCCAGCTCTTTGCGAAAGCGTTGGCTGGTGCAAAAAACAACGGATCTCATTTAATTATTCTAAACCCAATAAAAAAAGCGGGCAACCTAAGTTGCCCACAGCGTTGAATTAAATTTGACTTTTTATAAAAATAGGTGTATAGTGTGTAAAGATTTTGGTAAATTGCCGCCTCAGAGGAGAGCCGTTGAGAAAAGACCGAAGTCGCAGAGAATTGGCTTGCTATTTTGCGGGGCGCTCGCCCTGCAACGTTCAAGTAGGCGCGGTCCTAACCGACAAACAGGGTCGCTTAATACATGGTGGGTGGAATAATCCCGGAAACGGTTTCGGCATGTGCGCCGAAGAGCACGCCATTAAAAGAGCCAATCCGAAAAGACTTTACGGCTCAACGCTGACTATTACCTCATTTCGAAAAAAGAACGGCAATCCGGTCTTTTGCCAGCCGTGCGAAAATTGCTTTACCTTCGCCAAAAAACGCGGCGTTGAAATCGTTGAACATAATGATAAAAACGGGAATTGGATTGTGTTTGAACTCCAGTACGCAAAATTGAACCTCAAAAAATTAAAGCGCAGAAAAAACTAAACCCCACTTGGCGGTCTCACCGCCAAGTGGGGTGATTTTTTAAATCATTTCACTTCTGCGTATGCAAAAATTTTTCTATGGTTTTGAGGTCTTTCAAATCTTTTTCTCGGCCGTTTAGTTTTTTCCACGCAACCACCGACTCCAGTCTTACAAACGGCAGACCGTCAATCATTTCCGATTCTTGAATTAACTTTTTTATGTTCCATTGCCCGGGCGCCCAATTTTTCCACAATTCAATTTCACCGCGACATAAATACTGGCCAATATCCGGCTTATCTTTTATTTTCCAATCTTTACTTTTACATTCGTTCCACAAATTTTCCGTAACAATAATATCTATGTCCCGACAATCCCTTAATCCCCTGATGCCCAGCGGCGCGCTGCCAAATAAAGCATATTTACCAAGAGGCAGTTTTAAGTCTCTGACTTTCTGAAACAGATCTTGAGTCATTCTTATTTCCCTTTTTTAGAACCCTTTTTGTTTTTACCCTTTTCTCCTAAAAATTTAAAAAGCTCTTCCGGTCCTCTGAAAACCATATTTGAATAGTAAGTAAGAAACGGGCTCATTGAAACGCCTTTTGGGTAGACCAGCCACGCTTCCTTGCTCGTCTCGTGCGCTTCGCGAAGCTCGTTGATGACGCCGGGTGAAGATACGGCGCGCGGAAAATAAGCGATTACCCTATCCACCTGCTTAATCAGCCAGTAAAGATCGCGATTGACGATTTGATTCAAAACTTCTTCGGTCATCATTGACGGCTTCCACTGTTCAATCAGCTCAATTTCTCGCGGGTCAAAAATTATAAAATATTTTTCCAGTTTTTTTATGAATTTATCTATAATCAGCTGGTCTTTAGGATCGGAAAAATGAGTAAGGGGCATCGCGGCATAAATTTTTTCAACATTCGGTTCAAAAATAAGGCGATACAAAAGTTTGGCATTTGATTGCGATGGAATTATGTAAAATTGCTTGCGGTTCATCTCGGCCCATGACGCCGTCATTTCAACGTCCACATTGCGCCATAAAAGTATTTCGTTGAAAGTTAATTTTTCTTTTTTCCATTGCTTCCGGACTTTGAGTTTGTCGTGAATGCTTATGACGTCGTCAACAAAAGCCAAAAACAAATCGGGGTTTAGCTGGCTTACGTAATAATTGTCCCAAGCGCGCAGAAATACGTTTTTCCAATAAAACACCCCGTGGATATTTATGAAAACCGCGTCGTAGGTTTTCATGGTTTTTGGAAGTTCGCCCGCTATACGCTCAAAAACGGCGCTCCGGACCGCGTTTATAACCGAGGGCGGCGCGTTTAAAACATTTTCAGCGCTAAAATTAACACCGATAAAATGGGAGTGGTCAAGCATCATCTGTCCCACATGATAAATTTTTATTTTCTTGCCTTCTTTTTTAGCCCGCTCTTCAAGCTTCTCTAAATACTCTTTGCGCCGAGACCCCGAAATGGCCGTAGTAATTATGAGCTTAGACATGCTTTTATTATAATTTAAATCAAAAAAGAGGCCAGCGGCCTCCCTATTATTTATTCATTTCGTCAAGCAATTCATCGTATTCAGGAATATCGCCGTTTTTTTTCGCCTGCTTGTCTTCGTAGGGAGCCGCAATGCGTCTATAAAACTCATCGGAAACATTCTTGAAAACTCCGGTCAGCATGGCAATGACTTTGTAGCGCATTCTTTCAAAAAGAATTATCGCGACCCTTAAAGAAAGACGGGTTATCGTGTAATTTAAAACTCCGGCGTAAGCGCTTTCATCATCATCTTTACCTACAACATCAACTATTGCCAACGCCAGATTATCAATTTCTCCTTCAAGACGCTCTCTATATTCCGGTTTGATATACGGCACGGTTTTCTCCTTTTTATGACAGATATCCAAGCCCACTTTAACAAAAAACCCCCCGAAGTCAAGGGGTTGAATTTTATTTCTGAAATATTTCAGATTTTCCGAAGTTTAGATGTTCAATGAAAATTTCGTGCGATTTAGGGAACAGCTCTTTAAACCAGCCGTAAATAATGTCGGCAAAAACGCGGATTTCCCATTGGGCGTGCTTGTCGCATCTAAGCGAAAGAAAATTCATCAGACTCGCGATGTTGGGCGTCCACATAACCGACACTCTGTAAGTGTAAGGCAAAACCAAGCCTGCCTCTTCGGGCGTAAGGCCCAGTTTGCGCAGTTTCATATACCCGTTACAGCTTCTTATAATCAGCGCCGATAATTCTTTTCCCACCGCTTCGCTTTCTTCTTCGGTCATATCTTCATAGATGTACGACATGTTCTTGCCAAGCTGTTTTCTGAAAATTTTAGGCGTATAGAAATTTTTTGAAGCGACAATAGCGTCAAAGTCGGGTAAAAATTCAGACCAAGCTCCGTCTCTATGGCGCACCCACTGCCGATGCACGAAAATTGGGTAGTTCATGAAAAGAGACATGTGCAGATGTTTTAATCCGCGCCTCGGATCCGGACCGGTTTTAACTATTAAATCAATGAGTTTTTCGTTTTCGGCGTTATGGCCTAAAAGCCCGACGAATCCGACGTTGGCAACATAATTTTTACGCGCCAGATGTCGATCCAGAGCATCGCAAATCAATGTGTATTGCTTCGCCGGTGGTTTTTCCGCCCACTTTGTCGGAATGAATCTTTTTTGCTCTTCCATTTTTTCGGCGGTCCAGGGCGTCCAATCTTTTAAAATTTGCGGAATAAGCGCGTGGATTATTTGCCAAAATTCCGAAGGAGAAAATTCATTTTCTTCAAGCGCCAAAACTTCAAGTAAATGCCTAAGCGTAATCGTCCAGTAAAACTTGGTAAAGAAACTGAACGGCAGAGCCATTCTCGCCTGCTCTTTGGCCACCGACATTTCATGAAGAAGTTTTTGATAAACTCCGTAACAATCCTTTGCCGATTCATCAAAAATCTCCCGCGCTTCGCCTTTCCGCGCGTAAGGCGGAACAAAAAAGTCATCTGGAATTTCGCTGTATCTTCCGGAAAATTCGTTATGCGAGCCGGGTAGCTGAAAAAACGGCTTGGCGTAACAAATAGGAACGGTCACCTTAAGACGAAATACGACTCCGCCCTCAAAAGGCGTGTCGTGTCTTCCGCCGTAAAGCGAACCGATCATGCCGGCCGCTTTTTCCGTAACCGCTTTCGTATCTCTGTCTGTTGAAACCCTGGCGCTTCTTATAACGGGCGGGTCTTGAAGAATGTCTTCAAGCCGAATCTCAACTTTATCGCGCGTCAAAAGATTTTGTTCGAGCATTCTTTCATCAACCCTGACAAAAACTCCGTCAACTTCAATCGTCGTGCCTAGTTCGTCCAACTTGTAAAATCTATTCGGCCTGAATTTCTTTTTTAGTTCAGCCAGAGCGTCGCTCACGAAAGCCGCCTCCAGTTAAAGAATTCTGGATTTAAGATAACAAAAAAAATCCCGATGGACATCGGGATAACTATTAGCTATTTCTTTTCCGTTTTTGGCAATAGCGGTTCTGCGCATTTTTTAACGTCTTCGTAAATTTCATCAATGCTTCGGGAAGCGTCAAGGACGCGCCATTTTTGCGGGTCTTGGGCGGCTTGATCCAAAAATGATTTTCTAACCCTGTGATGAAAATCCATTCCGAGTTTTTCAAAGCGAGTCAGCGTTTCCCCGCGTTTTTCAATCCTCTCTTTCAAAGTCTCGGGGTTGCAGTCTGTTAAAATTATCAAATCCGGCTCAATTCCGTTTCTAGCTTCTCCGCTTTTTCGCTTTATCTCCGCCACGTCATATCCGCGTCCGCCACCCTGATAAGCAATGGTTGAGTATTCGTTGCGGTCGCAAAGCACTGTGGCTCCGCGCTCAAGAGCGGGCTTTATAACTTTTTCGTAGTGGATTTTTCTGTCTTGGCAAAAAAGATCTGTCTCCTCTTCCGGAGGAATATTCCCGTGCAAAAGTTTCTGTCTGATTTCAAGTCCCTCGGGAGTCCCGCCGGGCTCTTTGGTCCAGACAACATCAAGCCCTCGCGCCTTTAAATCCTCGTAGAGTCGCTTGGATTGCGTAGTTTTCCCGCAAAAATCTCCGCCTTCAAAAACGATAAAAATCCCGCGCATATTTGGCTCCATTATAACAAGGAGATCTTGTCTAAGTTTAGCTCAAAAAATAAAAACAGGTCAAGATCTTATTAGTCTTTGACTTCAATCCCCATCGAACGAGCGGTACCGGCGATTATTTTTTCAGCGCCCTTAATGTCATTGGCGTTTAAATCCTCCATTTTTTGTTCCGCAATTTGGCGAATTACGGCTTTTGAAACTTTGCCTACTTTTCCGGTCAAAGGGTTAGCCGCGCCTTTTTCTACGCCCGCGGCTTTACGCAAAAGGTCGGAGGCGGGCGGAGTTTTTAATTTAAAATCATAAGTCCGATCTTCATAGACGGTCAAAACAACGGGGATGATGCTATCTCCTTTATCGCGCGTGGCTTCGTTGAATTTGCTTACGAATTCGCCGATATTTATGCCCTGCGGACCCAAAGCGGTGCCGACCGGTGGCGCTGGAGTCGCCTTGCCGGCTGGAATCTGAAGTTTTACCACTGCTTTAATTTTTTTTGCCATGATTTGAAATTATAGTTTATTTATTTGCAGAAAATCAAGCTCTACGGGAGTTTCGCGCCCGAAAATGGAAACCAAAACTTTTATCTTGCCCCGCGCCTCATCAACCTCGGCGATTTTGCCCTCATAATCCTTAAACGGCCCGTCGTTTATGCGCACGGTGTCGCCGACAGCCACATCAATCGCGTGTTTCGGCTCATCGGCCTGCATCCGCTTAAATAATACGTCCACTTCTTCACGCGATAGCGGAGTGGGCGTTATGCCGGAACCCACAAAACCGGTCACGCGCGGAGTGTTGCGAACGACATACCACGAATCATCGGTAACAATCATTTCAACCAGAACATAGCCCGGATAAATCTTTTCTTCTATCACCTGCCTTTTTCCGGCCTTTATTTTTATCTTTTTTTCCTTAGGCACCAAGACATTGAAAATCTTGTCCTCGTAGCCCAAGGATTCAACGCGCTGTTTTAAATTTCTGGCGACGGCGTCTTCATACCCCGAATAAGTGTGCACCGCATACCAGTTTTTTCCGTATTCGCCTGTCTGCTTGGCCATATTTTATAAAATAAATCTCTCCAATAAATTAATAAAAATAAAATCCAGAAATCCGAGATAAAGCGCGATCGCGGCCGAAACGCAAACAACGAGCAATGTAAAACGAATGGTCTCGCTCCTAGTAGGCCAATTAACGTTTTTTATTTCCAATTTTGTAGACTTTAAATAATCGGTGAGTCTTGTAAAAAAATCCATAATTAGCAGTTTCTTCTACTTAAAAACCCCCGTCAGGGGCTTATCTTTCCATTGTATCAAATACGGCATCGCTGTCAAGAACATCGGGGAACAAAATAAAACGGCTCGATTTTCGAGCCGAATAAATCATTTTTTTACGCGTTAATTACCTTAAGAACTTCGTCGTGCAAATGGCCGTTTGATGCCAACGCATTGCCAGAATAAATCGTATCTTTACCCAAAAAATCGGTGAATTTGCCGCCGGCCTCCTCAACTAAAACTCTAAAAGGAGCAAGATCCCACGGGGCCATGTCGGCAGACAGATAAGCGTCTATTTTTCCGGAAACCAGTCTTTGAAAACTGACAAATCCCCCAGGCGCCCTCTCTCTATCAATCGTGTCTATTAAATTGCCGAAAGACTGCCAAAGTCCGAGATTCCTTATCGACTTTAATCCGCTGTAATTTAAAGCAGTCCGACTAAGTTCGCGCTCGGACGAAACTTGCAATCGATAGCCGAAGTTCACGTAAGCGCCGCGTCCTCTTTCGGCATAAAAAATGTCTTCGCTGAAAATGTCATAGGCAACGCCCGACCATATGCGTCCGCGAACCTCAAGAGCAATGAGTACTGCGCAAACAGGTATCCCTCTAACAAAATTGGCCGTGCCATCAAGGGGGTCAACAATCCAGCGCCGTTCTTTAGAACCGTATTCTCCCGATTCTTCGCTTAAAAAGCCGTAATCCGGAAATTTTGACTTCAATCTTTTTATAATAAATTCCTCTGATGATTTATCCGCGTCAGTAACAGGACTCCCGTCGGCTTTTATCTCCGGTTTTAAACCGGTATCAAAATAGCTTTTTATGATCTTACCGGCTCTGACTGCGGTAGAAATCATTGTATTTAGTTCCGGATTGTCGTGGGGCATCATCCGAAGCCCTCCCCTTAAACAGAAAACTCTACCGGAATGGTAGAGTTTTCTTTTGGTTTAGTCAATATTTTCTAAATATCCAGATTCTGCACATATTTGGCCTGCGATTGAATGAAAGCTTTGCGCGGCTCAACGATTGAGCCCATTAAAATATCAAAAGTTTTGTTGGCTTCTTCGGCGTCTTCAATCATTACTTGTTTTAAAGTCCTTACCTGCGGATCCATGGTTGTTTCCCAAAGCTGGCTAGGGTTCATTTCGCCCAAACCTTTGTAGCGCTGAATATTTGAGCCTTCCAAGCCCTTGATTTTAAGCAGTTTGTCTTTTTCTTCTTCAGAATAAACGTAATTCGCTTCGCGGCCTTTTTGAATTCTATACAAAGGCGGCTGGGCTATATAAAGATAACCCTGTTCAATAATGGGCCGAAAGTATCGGTAAAAAAGAGTCAGAAGAAGAGTTCTGATGTGCGCGCCGTCAACATCGGCATCAGTCATTAAAACTATTTTGTGATAGCGCAGGCGGCTTACATCAAGATCTTCGGCGATTGCGGCACCCAAAGCGATTACGAGCGACTTAACCTCCTGATTGGCGAGCATTTTATCCAAACGCGCCCGCTCGACATTTAAAATTTTTCCGCGTATCGGCAAAATTGCTTGCGTCCTTCGGTCTCGCGCGGATTTGGCTGAACCTCCGGCCGAATCGCCCTCGACTATAAAAATCTCGGATTCAGCCGCGTTTTTTGACTGGCAATCGGCAAGTTTTCCGGGAAGAGTCAGGCCGTCAAAAACGCCCTTTCTTAAAACCGTGTCTTTCGCGGCCTTAGCGGCTTCGCGCGCGCGCATGGCCAGAAGTACTTTTTCAATGATAGCCCTCGCATCAGCCGGATGCTCTTCTATAAAATCGGAAAAAGCCTGGCCAAAAACCGTTTCCACGGCACCCCGGGCTTCGGGGTTGCCGAGCTTGGCTTTGGTCTGACCTTCAAATTGAAGCTGGGCGTTTCCAATCTTTACCGAAATTACCGCGGTCAGTCCGTCACGGACGTCATCCCCCGTCAAATTTTCATCTTTTTCTTTCAAAAAACTGTTCTTGCGGGCATAATCGTTTAAAGTCCGGGTCAAGGCGGTCCTGAAACCGGTGAGATGCATCCCGCCCTCGGGCGTATTTATATTATTAGCAAAACTCGATTCGCGGGATTGCATATCATCAACATACTGCAGGGCCACTTCAACCAAAATTCCGTCGGCATCTTTTGAAACGTAAAAAATATTATCATTTTGGGGAGTCAGACGCCTGTTTAAATGAGAAACATAAGAACGTATTCCCCCTTCAAAATAAAAAGAGTGCGACTGGTGATTATGCTCGTCTTTTTCGCGCTTGTCTTCAACGGTTATTTTGAGCCCGGGCGTAAGATAGGCCTGCTCGCGCATGCGTGTCAAAATACGCGACCAGTCAAATTTTATCTCCTTGAAAATTTCGGGGTCAGAATCAAAGGTCACGGCCGTGCCCGAGCCGCCGCATTTGCCGGCCTTTTTCACCGCCGATTTCGCCTTGCCCCGGACATATTCCTGAACCCACAAATTTCCGTCTCTGCAAACTTTGACCTCAAGCCAGCGCGAAAGAGCGTTGACCACCGAAACGCCGACGCCGTGAAGCCCGCCCGCAACCTTGTAAGACTCTCCTCCAAATTTTCCTCCAGCATGCAGAGTGGTCATGACCGTTTCCAAGGCGGATTTTTTGGTTTGAGCGTGACGTTCAACAGGAATCCCGCGGCCGTCGTCAACCACGCGGACTTTATTATCCTGAAGAAGCGTGACCGCGATATTTTTGGCGTATCCGGCCATTGCCTCGTCCACCGAGTTGTCCACGACTTCCCAAATCAAATGATGCAGGCCGTCAACGCCGGTTGAGCCGATATACATTCCGGGGCGCTTTCGCACAGGGTCCAATCCTTCCAATACATAAATGTCTTTGGCCGTGTATCCGTTTTGGGCTTTTTTAGAAGAAGCCGATTTATTCCCCCCACCCCCATTTCTAGGGGCAATTTTTATTTGTTTTTTGTGCATAATTTTACTTAAATTTACCCTTTTATTATAGCAAATTTAAGGCGTAAAAACAACGACTTATTCACCTCGTAAAAAATTAAATTCACCTCAACTCCGCGTTGAATTGCTCCGCCGTTTGGCGATAAATTTCGTCTTGGATTTTATCTACTTCTTCTGAAACGAGAGTGCGATCGTGTGCGCGATAAATTATGCGATACGTGTAGCTGATTTTGCCCGCGCCGAATTTTTCGGCGTCAGTATATTTATCAATCAAACGGACTTCTTCAACCAAGTCGCCTCCGAGATCGCGGATTAAGTCAAAATAATTATTTGGAACAAAATCAGCGCCAACAATAAAAGAAATGTCGCGTGTAATCGGCTGAAATTTACTCACCGGAACGTATTTGTGCCCAAGCTTGAGTTGGCGCTTAATTCTTTCGTCCACGGACCAGAAAAGTCGTATGTCCGGCAAATCCATGCTTATTATGGCCAAACGCTCCAAACCGAATCCAAACGCCCAGCCATTATATTCTTCGGAGTCAACTCCGAGATTTTTTAAAACAACGGGCCTGACCACGCCCGCGCCCAAAACCTCAACCCAACGGCCGTTAACTTCTATTTCCATTTCTAAACTCGGGTCAGTATATGGAAATTCGTCTTTATTAAACCGGTATTTTATGTCTTTTCCATAAATTGCCTGTGCGATTTCAGTTAAAACTTCTTTCAAATCTTCTATAGTTATAATTTTTTCGGCTTTAGGCGAAAGATGCCAGCCGTCCATCTGATGAAATACGTTCATGTGATTTCGATCAATCTCGTCTTTGCGGTAAACTTTTCCGTACGATACCGCTCCCGCTGATTCCCGATTCGCTATTTTTGCTTTAACTTTTTCGTTATTAAGCCAGTAATGCCACATTATCGTGGTGTGGGTTCTTAAAATGTGGTTGTCGTCAACAAAATAAGTATCCGAGCGGCTTCGCGCGGGATGCTCGGCAGGAAAATTAAACAAATCAAAACTGATGTCGGCCGGAACTATTTCCGGAACTTTAATGTCGTCAAAATCCGTAAATCGTTCAATTTTTTTTATGCGGCTCGCCAGCTCAAATAAGGGACTTTCTTTTTCGCGCGACAAGTCGGGCATATCCAAAAACCGAAGCAGTCTTCTGGCTTCGGGGTCCTCTTTTTTTTCTAATGATTTTATCAAATCCGCTTCTTCTTCGGACTTTATTTCAATATTCATAGTTTAAGCTCTAAACATATAAATTATATCAAAATTGCGCTTAAAATTCAAACAAAAAAAGACCCCGTTTTGGGGTCAGTTGCGGGTTAAAAAATTATGCGCGAGCCGACGGGCTCGCCAAGAAGCAATCGGCGCAGATTGCCTTCGGTGAAAATATTTATGACGTGAATCGGGATTCTGTACTTTTTGTTGCGAATCAGCGCCGTTTCTTCAAAAATACCCATTAGAGACGGATTAGCGATCATGTCTTCAATTCGGACTTCCGGCAAAAACACGGCATCAGGTTTTTCTTTAGGGTCGGCGCTGAATATTCCGTCAACTTTTGTGCCTTTGACAATGGCTTGGGCATTGATATCAACGGCTCGCGATACCGCCGTATTATCGGTCGTATATCCCGGCTCACCTATCCCTCCGACCATTATTACCACTCTTCCATTGTCTAAATGTTTTCTCGCTCTTTTTTGAATATACGGCTCGGCAACTTTTTTGATTTCTAGGGCCGTCATCAGGCGGGCTTCCATCCCGCAATGCACAACCGCGTCGTGCAAAAGCAATCCGTTGATTACCGTTGCCAACATTCCCATATAGTCGGCGCTAGCCGGTTCAAGAACTTTGGAGCTGACAAAGTTTCTCCCGCGAACAATATTTCCTCCGCCGAAAACAACCGCCACCTCAACTCCAAGCTCATGAACGCTTTTTATTTCTTT
This sequence comes from Patescibacteria group bacterium, assembly GCA_038063435.1. Lineage (GTDB taxonomy): Bacteria > Patescibacteriota > Minisyncoccia > HO2-45-28 > HO2-45-28 > HO2-45-28. Next base: position 14,487 of record JBBTVC010000064.1, read on the forward strand.
GGCGGCGACCACCGCCGCTTTTTCATTCAGACTGTCGCCATTCTTCCTGAAAATTTCTCCGGTCAACTTTAAAATGACCCTATTGTATATCGGCACTTCGTCGCTTCCGCTCCTCAGTATCTTCGACGCGCTTCCGGATGCGGCGATGACTCTCCCTCCTTTTTAAAACTGCGAAAACCCTATAATTTATAGCATGCCGCGCCGCGCTTTGTCAAACGCTCGTGTCAGAACCGGACTCTGATTCAGAACCCGGTTCTGACACTCGGCTCCAAAAAAATAAAAAGTCCGCCGGCATGCGCCGAGGGACTTTTAATTTTGGTTATTCTTTGTCGGCTTCAGACTTTTCAGCAAACATTTTCTTTTCTATTTCGAGAAAATATTCATGACTGTTTAATATCTCAACGAGCGATAAACTATTCCACCAACAGTAGATTATAAGAAATAAAATCCAACTGGATGCAAACATAACGGCGAGCGACGCTCTCGTTAATTCAGAAAGCGGAAGTAGCGGCGACATCACCGCAAAAGTTAATGGCGAAGCAAAAAACGCATAAGTAGGCAACCGGGGATTCATCTCATCAAAAGGCTATTTCATGGCGCGCCTTATGAAACGAGAGACTCGCGATTCTTTTTCATAAATCATCTGCGCCAGATTTCTTTTTTGTTCAAGACTGATTAGTTTGACAGACATCTCGCTCACGCCTATCTTTTTTGCGGCCACGCGGACAAGAGCATCCTCGCATACCACAGGGTATGTGGCATAAAATTTATCTTCTTCTTCTCTTGCGAGCATTTTCCTAAAGTCGGCATCCGCCTTTCGTTTTTTTTTGTCCTCCAAAACGATAGCCGAATCAAGCTCCCTTACTTTCATCACCACCCCTTCGCGCGCTTTATTCGGCAAAACAACATTCAGGGTTCGAAGCGCCTCACCAGAAGAATCCATGCCCTCAACTCCTTATATTTCAAGGAAAATCCTCTTTTTACTTTATAACAAATGTTTGCCGTTCCGTCAAGTTTTTGCGGGCAAACAAAAGGGCCGCGCGACAAATATCGCGGGCCGTAAATTGTTTTTAAGAAGCCGGCTGAAGAACCGGCTCTTCAGTTTTTTCCTTATCGTCTGCGGGGGCGGCTATCAGTCTCGTGCTGGAGGCTTCAAGTGCCTTGAGCTTTTGCCCTAAATGCTGTCCGCATTCTTTCAAAAGTTCGTGCGTATCTGCCGATGCTATTGAAAGAGTAGAAATGAATAAACAGCTAGAGCTTTTTCAGGCCGAAGAAGGTGTTTTTTGTCTTATCAGCGATGGGATACAAGAAAGGCTCGCAAGGAAAGCGTTGGAAGTAATAGAAAAACGGGGTGCCATGCAAAAAGAGCAGCTGATTACCGGTGAATTGAATTTTGCAAAATTTTGTGTGCAGAAATTGCGGAAACTTTTTTGTGAGCACCTCCTAGAAAAGTTGGGTCTAGACGAGTCTATAATACATAGTCTTCACGATGACGAAATGATTGCTTTGGAAGGAAAGATAGAAAAAACATTTAAAAACAGGAGGTTCAAACTAATTTGTATACCAATTTTTGGCTGGTTACGCTTGTTATTTGATTTTCTTTCCGTTTGGACGTTCTCTGGTGGGTATTACCCTTCCCGAAGTCCAAGATTGCCGGATATGCCCGCTGAGTCGAGCCTTTATTTTTATAGAGACGGGCCTGGCATTGCTTACTTGAAATATAAAAAATATTATTTTTGGCTTAAAAGCATCTGTCCGCGTGAAACAGATTTCAAAAAGGAGTTAATAAAAATCATGCGAGACGAAACGTATATACCGCCTTTTGTTTTAAGCTATCTTAAAAAGTCGTAAAATCCCATTCATTGGGATTTTTATTTTGAAAGCGCGGGCGACCGGATTTGAACCGGCGATCTCCTCCGTGACAGGGAGGCGTGTTAAACCAGGCTACACCACACCCGCATCAGATAAATTTAATAAAACCGTCTTTGATTATTCTATTTATAATATCCTTACTTTTTTTATTCTTCAACCTGTGTTCCAAAACACGCGCTTGTTTTAAATTGGCGCATTTATGAAAGAAAACCAATTCTAGTGGTAATAGATTTTTGGTGGCAATTACTCTTTTGCCTTTGTGTTCCCGCAATCTTCTCTCAAGATTATTTGTACTGCCGATATAATATCTGTTGTTGGAACACAATAAAATATATAAACCGATTTTATTCATAAGGGCGATCTGTCCGATGGACATCGGACCGTGTTAAACCAGGCTACACCACGCCCGCAATTTAAATTTATTTTTGTTTTAAAA
>JBBTVC010000065.1:0-1453 GCA_038063435.1 Patescibacteria group bacterium
TGCGGCAAATTAAAACAGAAGACGCACGCGCAATCGTGGTTTGTCTTAATACCAGCTCCGAAGTTCCTTCAAATTTAGAGTTTTTTTCAAAACGAATTCCGACCCTCAATGAAGAAAAGGCCTGGATACGCTCAACTCTGAAGCGAATGAAAGCGGGACAGGAAATCGTATTCGCCGTTGAGACTTCTGACGAAAAAAATTTTATCGGAACCGCCGGACTTCACGAAATAGACTGGAAAAATAAAAATGCCAGAATCGGAATTACTATTTTTAACGAAAAATTTCACGGACAAGGATATGCCAGGGAAATCATAAGCCTTCTTCAGGAACAGGCGTTTAACTGGCTTTGCTTGAAAAAGGTTTTCATGAATTTTAGGCCGAATAACGAAAAAATGCGCCGCATCGCCGCGGTGTTGGGATATCGCGAAGTCGGCATACTCAAAAGCGAATATTTTTGGAGAGGCGAGTGGCTTGACCTTGTCCGCCATGAGTTGGTGAAATAAAATTATTACGAAACAGACCGAGCGCGCCCCAAAGCGCGCTTTTCTTTTTATTGGCGTCTTGTGCGCGTAGAAGGGATCGAACCTTCGGCCTCGTCATTATCAGTGACGCGCTCTGCCACTGAGCTATACGCGCGCAGTTTTTATTATATACACCTTTTTGCCAAAAACAAAAGCCCCTTTATTGGGGGCTTTTCGCAGCAATTTGCTCTATAACTTTCTTTTTCAAAATTCTAAAAGCCTTATCAGCTCTTTTGAATTCGTCCCCGCGAAGTTCTGTAAAAGGAATCCTGTGGTTAAGTAAAAATGACCTTATCGCCGCGTCCAGGCTTTGCCTGAAACTTCTCTTGCGCAAACGGTCGCCGTCGGGAACACGAAACTCGGTAGGCAGATAAAATATAACGTCAAATTTCAAAAGTCCTGAAAGCGCGCGTTCATAAAGGTCGGCGAGTAGCAAACGGTGTTTTTCGTCGCAAGTGTCCGAAAATGCCAGAGTAAAAAAGTAAGCGAGAGGCGCGGGCGCGGCGCTTATAGTCACCGTGTACGGATCTTCTTTTCTTCTGTCAAAATCGCGATCCCAGCGGTTTTGTTTGTACCAGATATAAAACTGCTCAAAAACTTCTTTTGTCGGACCGGTTTTATCGGTCCATAAAACTGAAAACTCCGCGATCTGCCGTGTTTTAACCAACTTTCCGCCAACGGACATCTTTCCCAGCTTAACCTTCAAAAGGCAGGAAAGAGTGTCTTTTCCTGCTCCTGGAGCGCCCAGAAGCGCGACTTTCAGCATCGCAAATCTCCTTTAAAAAGTTCTTTAATAAAATTATGCTCTTAAACGCGTCTTGACTTCAAGACCGGATTGTCGTTATAAATAGTTTTAATAGTTCATTGTCAGGAGACACCGATGGAGCCGATTGAATTCGGGGAATTTTTAAGGCGCACAGGAATGGACAAAC
>JBBTVC010000066.1:0-7685 GCA_038063435.1 Patescibacteria group bacterium
AAAACAATTTTGGTTGATGTGGTTGGGTGGTAAAAAAGATTTCCCTAGATTAAATCTCGGAGAGAATGTTGCCGCCTTTTATTTCAGCGTGCTCCAAATGTTTGGGTCTTGGCCTCCGTCAAACTTAAAGACGGCGACACCGCGTACTCCGAGTTTTCGCGCAAGAGCGACTTTGTCGGCAACGGCCTTGGAATCGCTCCACGAAAGATAGTTAAATGGCTGGCCGGCGCCTGTTGTCTGCGAGTTCGCATTTTCCGCGACGGAGGAAGAAGCGACTGTCTGCTGGGTCTGGGTTGACTCGTCGCTCGCGGGCGCGATTGCCGCGAGAATCTTCGGGTCGTAAGTGAAACCGATTTCCCCCGCTTCGTTTCTTTTCGGCGTAATGCCGAGTTTCTCCGCAATTTCTATCGCGTATGCCGGGTTGAATGGCCAGAGCACCTTGTATTCATACTTGCCGTTTGAAACGGGCGTCACTTTGTATTCGTAACCATATGTGGGAATGCCGATTATCAGTTTGTTTTTTGAGATGTTTTGAGCCGCGAGAGTCGCCAATTCTTCAACCCACTCAATATCGGCAGTCGGCGCGTATGGCGCCAGACGAACGCCGTTTAGACGCACATCTATCGTGCCTTGATCGTAGGCCATTATTTCAACCCGATCGCAGTATTTATTCATTTCTATGTAATCGTTGGCGTAGTCTTTGGCGTCCGGAGAAATTACGGCGCCAGGACTAAAACGTGTTTCAAGCGGCATGCGGGCTTCAATTGTGCAGTACACCCACTTTTTGCCCATGCGCTGATAGAGGCCCTTAAGAAAAGTTGAGAAATAATTTATTGTCTCGTGGTGCTTTGCTTCAAAATCAATATCAATTCCGTCAAAGTTATTTTTCTTTACTAAGTTCGCTATCTCGTCTTCAAGGGCTATGCGTGTTTTGGTGTTGCTTAATATTTTATGTATTGAAACACCATTGCCCCACATTACCGTCGGTATTACTCTGACGCCTTTTGCTTTGGCTTCGGCAATGAAGCTCTTCCACGGCTCTTCGCCGAGACGAGCAGTGTCGGCAAGCGTGCCATCGCTTTTTACGCTATAACCAAAAGGCATAACGCTTGTAAGCTGTGATAAATGCGGGAGAACATCTTCGGTGCCGGTAGCGGAGCGCCAGTACGGTATCCATCCGGAAATTTCAAAGGCTCCCGTGGCAGGTCCGGTTAAGGGACTGCCGTTTATAGAAAAAGACTGCCTGCTTGCGGAAAGCGCCGTGGCTATTGCGGCTCGTGTTTTCGGGCCGTAAACGCCGTAGCCGTTAGCGCTTGAGCCTGAGCAAATAATTTCCTTGTCGCATTGGAATTTTTTTAAAGCCGAATCGGTGAGCGATCCGAAATATCCTGTGGCATATCGGTTGACCAAGTATCCGCTTGCGATAAGGGATTTCTGTAAACTGGTTACATCAGCACCCGAAAGCCCCAACGAAAGCGAGCGCGTAGCGGCAAAAACGTCCGGGGGCGCGGTGGAGAGTAATAAAAAAAATAGAAACGAGGCAATAATACCAGCGTATCTCATGTATATATATGTTAACAGAAAGAGTAAAATACCTGTATTGATGGGCTATTTTAATTCATATGTTAACCGATGAAGTAATTATTAAAGCGGAGGCGGGAAATGGCGGAAAGGGCGCGGTCGCTTTCAATAAAAATCTGATGAGTCTGGGACCGACCGGTGGAAGCGGAGGCGATGGCGGCAGTATTTATTTTGAGGGCATTTCTGATTTAAACGCGCTTAGCCAGTTCCGGTATAAGAAAGATATCCGGACAAATAACGGCGGAAACGGCAAACAGCAATTCAATGACGGTCCGGATGGGGACGACCTTGTTTTGAATGTCCCGGTTGGAGCCGTTATTCAAAAAATTGAAACCGGCCAAACAGCGGAGATTTTAAAAATCGGTGAGCGGATTCTTATCGCGAAGGGCGGTCACGGCGGAAAAGGAAATTTCCATTTTCGCTCTCCCACAAATACCGCTCCGAGACAATTTCAGGAAGGTTTGCCGGGCGAACGCTTTACGCTGAAACTTGAACTTAAATTAATCGCGGACATAGGTCTTATTGGCTTGCCAAATGCGGGAAAATCAAGCCTGCTCAATGAGCTTACGAGAGCCAAAAGCAGGGTTGCGAATTATCCATTCACAACGCTTGAGCCAAATCTCGGGGTTTACTACGAACTTATTCTTGCTGATATACCCGGGCTTATTGAAGGCGCGTCAGCCGGCAAGGGCCTCGGAACAAAATTTCTTCGCCACATTGAACGCACAAAAATTCTTTTTCATTTGATTTCCGCGGAATCCGAGAATCCCGCGAAGGATTATCGGACTATCAAGAAGGAGTTAAAAATATATAACAAAGAACTTCTCAAAAAGCCCGAGTACTTGTTTTTAAGTAAAACTGACGCGGTGCCGCCAAAAGAAACAAAGAAAAAAATTGCGACGCTTAAGAAAATAAATAAAAAAATTACTCCGATTTCCGTTTACGATTCGGACAGTTTGGAAAAGGTAAAAAAGATTTTGAACGCCATAAAAGCAAAAAAATAGGGCGTTGCGGAGACAAATCTATACAGGCAAACCATTTTGGAATTTTGCAAAAGACTAGAATAGATGCGCGTTTAAAATTGTGGGTAAACGGCGTGGCTTGTCGCATTTACATTTTTTTGTTAACTTTCGGTAAGAATTGATGTTTTAAAACCATCGGAGGGAAAGCGCCTTGCGCGAAGAAATGATTAGGGCGCTCGTGCTGGAGCTCACAGAGGCGCTTGGCGGGATCAGGCCGCCGGTTCCTCCGGATGAATTGCGGGAAATGCACCGAAAAAAAGATTTTTCCGGAATGATGCGCTATATACGCAACACATTACATTTGGATATCAAAATCCGAATCGGCTTTGTAAATAAGGGCGGGCCCGATAAAGCGCCGGCATGGATAGACTCGCCATACCCCATGCCTCTTTATGGCACTCCGGAGTAAAAAATGATGCTCGTAAAAATGTATATCCGAAAAGAATTTCTTAAAGAAGCTCCTTTTGAAACAGTGGTGTTGGCTATGGCGCATGAACTTTCTCATTTAGTCCTTGGAGCGATTGGCCACCCGCTTAAGCACACAGAGGAAGCGGTGGATTTAACCGCGATGATGCTGGGTTACAAAAATTTTTACCTGATAGGATACCAATATGAAGTTGAAAAGCTAAACCGCATTCAGTTGAATCTGCGTAAAATATTTGGCCGCCTTTTTGATTATATTGCCGGGAAATGGATGGTTGTGTCAGAAATTCGCAGGGTCGGATATCTCACATACAGCGAAATAGAATTTGCCGCCGACCTTATGGACCGCGAAATTAAAACGCCTCTATCGGATTTGGCAAAACACTGGAATAGATGCGCGTTTAAAATTGTAGACAAGTAACGCGGCTTGCGCTATGCTGTTTTTAGTTTTGGGGCTTTAAATTTAAATGCCCCGAAGTTCTCTCTCATCAAAATAAGGAGGGTAAGATGTTCGGCACGAGCGTATACGAACGGTCTGGTAGTAATACTATGACGAGGAATTCGTTTTATTTCGTCATGGGATGCATTTTGACCTGGGGATTTCTTGCAACGCATATCGTCTCCAGTATGACCGCGAATTGGAAGCCCGGAATTTTAATGTTTCTTTTAGTTGGCCTTGCAATTCCGCTAGTGGGAATTTTCATGAGCTTGAGCGATTCGGCTTTGGTCTCTTTTGTCGGTTTTAATCTCGTGGTCGTTCCATTTGGCGCAATCCTCGGGCCAACGCTTGCCGCATACGAACTCGCGCAGCTGGGAATCGTGTCTCAAGCCGCGATGCTGACCGGAAGCGTTACCGGAGTCATGGCGCTTTCAGGGCTTTTGTTTCCGGATTTCTACAGATCCATCGGCGGAGCTCTTTTCGGCGCCCTTTCCGCTCTGCTTATAGTGCTTGTGATTTCAATGTTTGTCCCGGCGCTGATGGGCTTTACCATAATTCACTACATCGCCGCGGGAATTTTCGCGCTTTACATCGGATATGACATGCATCGCGCAAGTGAAATACCGGCAACTCTGGATAACGCCGTTGATGTGTGCATCAGCTTGTACCTGGATATCATCAACCTCTTTTTGTGGATTTTAAGAATCTCAAAAAACAACTAACAGCAAAACGCGCCGCATCTGCGGAGCGTTTTTTATATTATAATTACCCCATGCCTGAAAAAGACGCTCCGCTCATATGGATTGTCGCCCAAATTGCTTCAATCTGGATTGCCGCTGAAGCCGGATTTCACATTTTACTTCCGGCTGTGGGAATTGGCGCCAAATACAACGACGAGCCAATCGCCATCGCCGTTTATTATTCGTTTTGGATTTTTGTCGCCATTGTTAATTTCTGGCATTTATACAAAGGGTGGCGTCCGGTTGAAAACCGCCAAAGCGCCTACGCGCTTTTGTCGCTGATTTTTGCCGCAATAATAATTTTTATTTATTTCGTCTTTCCCCTGCTTCCGGCAATCAACTGGGCCGAGTCATGGGATGCGCCGGAAGTGATGCTGGCAACACCTTGGTATTTCCTACCCAAGTCCATTGATATTCTTTTACAACAGCTTCTTATCTCCGCTTTAGTCCTAGCTTTTTTTGCCAAAAAATACAGCCTTAGGGCAATATCTTGGTGGTCAGCATTTATATTCGGCGGAGCGCATCTTCTACTTGTTTTTTGGGGTCTGCCGCTGGTATTCACGATGTGGCTAACCTTATCGGCAGTTGTTTTCGCGCTCATTTTTCCGCGCCTGATTTTAAAAACGCCTAACGGCTTTCTTTATTCATACGCTTTGCACTGGCTTTACTACGCGCTGACTGTAATCACGACCAATCTGTTCTATAATTTTAATCTATGAACTCAATTATTGAGGTTCTTAATCTCGTCAAGCGCTACAAAAAGGCCGCCGAAAACGCGGTTGACGGAATTTCTTTTTCGGTTGAAGAAGGCGAATTTTTCGCTTTTTTGGGGCCGAACGGCGCCGGAAAAACAACGACCATCTCAATTCTGACCACGACGCTATCCAAAACGGCGGGTTTCATAAAAATAGCCGGATTTAACCTGGACAAAAACGAAAAAGAGGTCCGCCAAAAAATCGGCGTAATTTTTCAAAACCCGAGTTTGGATAAAAACCTGACCGCAGAAGAAAATATCAGATTTCACGCCAGTTTATACGGCCTATACCCCTTCAGGCCGTTTTATTCTTTAATGCCTTTTGAATACAAAAATCGCGTACGCGAACTTGCGGAAGTGGTTGGGCTCGAAAATGATATTTTCAAGCCCATAGCTTCGTATTCCGGCGGGATGAAACGCAAGCTTGAAATTGTCCGCGGGCTTATGCATAATCCGCGGGTGCTGTTTTTAGACGAGCCGACAACCGGCCTTGACCCCTTGAGCCGTAAAAATGTTTGGAGTTATTTGCAAAATATACGAAAAAAGGAAAACACGACCATCTTTCTTACAACGCATTATTTGGAAGAAGCCGAGTCGGCTGATCATGTTTGTATTATTGACCGAGGACATATAGTCGCGTACGGCGCGCCTCACGACATAAGCGGGGAAAAGTCGCTTGAAGAAGCTTACTTGGAAATAATAACCAAAGAATATGCGCGAGTTTAACGCCATTTTAACCATAGCTTTTCGAGACCTGACAAAACTTCTTCGCGACAAGCCGAGAATTCTTGCTGGGCTTGTTTTTCCGGTTATATTTATAGGGATCCTTGGGGGAAGTTTGAGCTCAAACATAGGAAAAAGTTTGGGTTTTGATTTTTTGACATTCGTTTTTACCGGCGTTTTCGCGCAAGTTTTTTTCCAATCAAGCGCTGCCGGCGTGATTTCTTTGATTCAGGACCGCGAGAATGATTTTAGCCAGGAGCTTTTTGTGGCGCCGGTTTCGCGCCATTCAATAATTTTCGGGAAAATATTGGGCGAGACGCTGGTTTCCTCCGTGCAAATTGCCGGAATTTTAATCTTCGGTCTTATTTTAGGAGTTCCGTTCAGCGCAAAAATTGTTTTTCTTTTGATTGTCGCCGGTCTTTCGGCAAGTTTTTTGGGAGGAGCGTTTGGTGTGATGGTGCTTTCAAATTTAAGCACACAGCGCACAATGGCCCAGATTTTTCCTTTTGTTTTGTTTCCGCAGATATTTTTAAGCGGTGTTTTCGCGCCTTTAGAAAATTTTCCTCCGACACTGGCCCTTCTTTCAAAAATCGCGCCGTTAACATACGCGGTTGACCTGGTCCGGCATGCCTACTATGCCGGCTCTCCCGAACTTTCAAAAGTTACGGCTTTCGGTCTGACCACGGATATTTTAATAGTCCTTGCTCTTTTTCTGGTCTTTTTGTTCGCGGGCACCATTCTTTTCGTCCGAAAAGAGCGCAACCGATAATTGTCCGGGCGGAAAAACACAAAACTAACGGCAATAAATGTATCCCTTCCGTTGCTATCGCTTCTGAAGGGACACATTCATTAAAAAATTCGAGCGAAGAGCTCGAATTTTTTATCGCAAAACAAAAATCCGCTGGCCAAAATCGGCCAACGGAATTTATTTTAACTTTCTTAAGAAAGACTGCCCACGTCTTCTTCGGAATCGCTTGATGCCGAATCGGGTTCGGACATCGGACTAAAAGACTCGGCTTCAACTCTTTCTCCCTCGGCAAAATTACCTCCGACAATATCGCCACCGACAACTGCGCTGCTTTCAACTATTTCATTAACCACTGCTCCGCTTCCAACAAAATCCGGTTCCTGCGCACGAGCTTCGCCATGATCGCCAAACATTGCGTAAAAAAGCAGAGTCCGCGGACTGACCGGAATGTCGGTCAGAAGATAAAATATAACGTCGCCATAACCATCATCCTCTTGCCTCAGTTCAACATGATCTTCGCGCACCCGACTCATACTCACCACGGCTCGACGGCCCCTGCCCCCGCGCTTAACTGAACGAAATTTGGCCGCAATGTCCTCAATGTCTTTCATGACTTCTTCGGGGATTTCAACCCTAGCGCCGCGAGAAACATCGTCATGGGCCAATTTAAACGAATTAAGTTTTGTTTCAAGCTGACTGAATTTTTCCGCGTTTCCTTCCATTTCTTTCTGCAGGCGTGATATGCGCTCGTTTGCCTGCTGTACCATCAATGTTTGCCGTGAGACCGTGCCAATCATATCCAAATTATCAAATGTGGCAGCCAGCTTCACGCGCAAAATGTCCAGTTGATCGCCCAAAACTCCGGCTTTATAGTCAGCAGAGCCGATCTTTAGGCGAGACCAAAACGGCACGCGAATTTTTTCCGCTTCAGTAAAAATCGTCTCTACCTGGCCGGCCACAAACCTCGGAAAAGTGTCGCGCAATCTCGCAAGAGTTTCCGGCTCCAAATCGGGCAAAAATTCTTGAACTAACTTGTGAATAATATTGCCTCGACTGGATTGCGCCTTAAGCATTTCGTGAACCAGCGTATTTTTTTCCAACCTCAACATTCGCAAGGCCTCTTCAAGTCCTGAGACGACTTCGTCGGAATATTTTAGAAACTGGTCTATGTCTCTTGAGTTCATTGCCTCGCCTCCTCCCTGGTTTTGGGAAAAAATTCTTAGAGAAGACGGCCCCTAGCCGTCTTCTCTCCGAC
>JBBTVC010000067.1:0-11762 GCA_038063435.1 Patescibacteria group bacterium
CATAATCTTGGCGCCTGCGGTCATCGCCTAAAACATAGTAGGCCTCGTTTATTTTCTTGAACTCCGCGTCGCTTCCCCCGTTTTTATCGGGGTGGTGTTTATGCGCCAGCTTGCGGTAGGCCTTTTTTATTTCGTCTTTTGAAGCGCCCTTTGCGATGCCTAAAATTTGATAATAATCGTTCATTTTTTATCTTTATCATCAACGTCTTCATGCGGAACGTCTTTGGGACTATCGGCGCCGTCTTCTTTTTTATCCTTATCGGCTCCGGCCTGTTTATAAATCGCTTCGCCTATTTTAGAAAGCGCGCCGGACAAATCTTCGGCCGATTTTTTAATTTCAGAAGCGTTCTCGCTGGAATCTTTTACTTTTTTAAGATTTTCAATAGCATCGTTAACCGCTTTCTTGTCGCTCTCGCTGACTTTATCCCCGGCATCGCGCAAAGATTTTTCGGCGGTATATATAAGAGCGTCGGCGCCGTTTCGCACGTCAATCAATTCTCTTTTTTTGCGGTCTTCGGCGGCATGCAGCTCGGCGTCCTTTTTCATCCGCTCTACATCTTCCTTGGACAAACCGCTTGAAGCTTCAATGCGAATAGACTGCTCCTTGTTGGTGGCTTTATCTTTGGCTTTGACGCTTAAAATGCCGTTGGCGTCTATATCGAAAGAAACCTCAACTTGAGGCATGCCCCGAGGCGCCGGCGGGATGCCGTCTAGAATAAACCGGCCCAGAGTTTTGTTGTCGCCGGCCATTTCGCGCTCGCCTTGCAAAACATGAATTTCAACCTGCGTTTGATTATCGGCCGCGGTTGAAAAAACCTGCGATCTAGAAACCGGAACAGTCGTATTTTTCTCAATGACTTTAGTTGAAACTCCGCCCAGGGTTTCAATGCCTAAAGAAAGCGGAGTAACGTCTAAAAGCAAAACATCTTTTACGTCGCCTTGCAGAATTCCTGCCTGTACCGCGGCTCCGGCGGCCACGACCTCGTCGGGATTTATGGATTTGTTCGGCTCTTTGCCAAAAAGTTTTTTAACCGCCTCGGCCATCGCCGGCATCCTGGTCTGTCCTCCGACTAAAATTATTTCGTCCGTATCCGACAGCTTAAAACCGGCCGCGTCCACCGCCCGACGGGTTATTTCAATAGACTTGTCTATATATTCGCCGACCAGCGATTCAAGTTTTGCCCGGCTGAATTTCAAAAGAAGATGTTTCGGGCCGGAGGAATCCGAGGTAATGAATGGAATATTGATTTCAGTCTCCGTAGTGCTTGAAAGCTCGTGCTTGGTTTTTTCAGCCGCTTCCTTTAAACGCTGAAGTGCTAAAGTGTCTTTGGAAATATCTATGCCCGAATCTTTTTTGAATTCGTTTATAATCCAGGCGATTATTTTTTGGTCAAAATCGTCCCCGCCCAAATGAGTGTCGCCATCGGTTGATTTAACTTCAATCGTGTCATCGCCTATTTCAAGAACCGAAACATCAAAAGTGCCACCGCCAAAATCGTAAACCACGATTTTTTCGTCTTTCTTTTTATTCAGGCCGTAAGCAAGCGCCGCGGCCGTAGGTTCGTTTAAAATCCTGCGGACTTTAAAGCCGGCAATTTCTCCCGCGTCTTTGGTCGCTTTTCTTTGGGAGTCGTCAAAATAAGCCGGGACGGTAATAATGGCTTCGTCTATTTTTTCGCCAAACTGGGCCTCGGCATCGGCTTTGAGTTTGGCCAAAATCATGGCCGATATTTCCTCGGGCCTATGCCATCCGCCAGTCGGCGGATTATCGCCCATTTTAACCCCAACTCCGCCGTTGTCAGACGCGCGCATCTCATAAGGCAAAAGTTTAATGTCGTTCTGAACTTCTTTATCGTTAAACTTGCGCCCGATCAGGCGTTTAACCGAAAAAACAGTATTTTTCGGATTGGTCACCGATTGGCGCTTAGCCAAAAGCCCGACCAAGCGGTCTCCGGACTTGGAAATAGCAACGATGGAGGGCGTAGTCCTGTTGCCCTCCGAATTTTCAATTATTCTCGGCTCTCCGGACTCCACAACGGCCATGGCCGAATTGGTTGTTCCTAAATCTATTCCTAAAATTTTTGCCATATTTTTAATTTTTATTTTTATAAATTCCTATTTTAACTTTAGCGGGCCTTAAAACTTTATCGTGCATTCTATAACCCTTTTGCAACTCTTGCAAAACTATCTGATCTTGTTCGGCCTCCGGCGCGTCTTCTTCGGCTACGCTTTCGTGTTCTTCGGGGCTGAACTTCTGCCCGACTGATTCTATGACTCCGACTCCGTATCCGCGAATTATCTGCATCAGCTGGTTTCTTATGTATTGAAAGCCCGTTTTCCATTTTTCCTCAAGACTTGGCTCGGCCACGGCTTGATCCAAACTGTCCAGGACATTCAGAATTTCCCTCGCCATTCTTTCATTTGCGTATTTAGCCATCGCTTCGCGGTTTTTTTCCTCGTCTTTTCTGGCATTTATTAAATCGGCTTTGGCTCTTTGCCATCCGGCCAAGAATTCTGCGGCTTTTTTACGGCATTCTTTCAATTCATTTTTAATTTTTTTAAGCTTTTCGGCGGCTTCGGGTTCAAAATCGTCTTCAACCACCCTCAAGTCTTCGTTTTCATTTTTATTTTTGTCTTCATCATTCATGTTGAAATTTTAAAATATATCTAAAAAACAATTTATATAACTTGAAACGCGCTCGTAATCCATTCTTTTGGGGCCGACCAGCACCAGTGTGTTTTTATTTCCGCCCTTTTTAGATTCCAGATAAAATACTCCGAAAGCGTTCGCATAACTTGTCGGATTCTCGCGGCCAATAAAAACGCTGCGATCTTTTTTTGCCCGCTCACAGTATAAATCAGCCATCTCGCTGACATGATCTATAAAATAGCCGGCTTCGCGCATAAAATCACCGTTCCTAAATTCCGGCTCTTGAAGCAAGCGCGAAATGCCGTGATTTGAAAAATGCTCGCCATCAAAGCTTGAAAAACTCAATAAATTCAAAGTTTCGGCAAAAAACCGGCTGATGCCGTCTTCTTCGCGCGAGATCATCCGGCGTATTTTATAAATAGTATCGCGGCTAAGCTCTGTTTCCGACATTAAGTTATCCACAAAATAGCGATAAGCCGTGTCGGTCGGAACACGGCCGGATGATACATGCGGCTGGTCGCAAAAACCTTCGTCATCCAATTCAGCGACTATATTTCTTATGGTTGCCGGGCTTTCCTTCAGCTTAAGGCCTTTGCGGATTCTTAAAGAAGAAACCGGTTCAGCCGTACTTATAAAATCCCTGACCAAAAAATCAAGTATTCTATTTTCGCGCTCACTAAGAAGCATTATTTCGATTATAGTACTTTTAGCACTCGTGTCAAGAGATTGCTAATAAATAAAATTAAATCATTGAACAATTTATGCCTATCTGCTAGACTCTTTAAAGATACGAGTTATTAAAGGAGTCAGTTGTGCATAGGTACTGGACCGGAGACGACATTATTGAGGTTGAAGAAGCCAAAGATTTTACGCGCCTTGCTCAAATCGCGCTAAAGGTTATCGGCCGAATTCCGGATCCAATAGTACAAGTCTGCGGACCGATAACGAGCGGCGGATTTGCTTCGGTTGAATTAAATCTTAAAGTTTTTGAAATGGCAATAGACTCGCTGGAAAGAAAAGGATTTAACGTATTTGACCAAATGCCTCTGGAAAATGCGATGGCAAGAATTCAAAAAGAAAACTATACTGATCCGGACAAGGCCCGCGTGGACATACTGAATCAGGTCTATCTGCCGATATTTGAATCTGGGCGCATAAAAATGCTGGCTATGCTGCCAGGGTGGCAAGATTCAATCGGAGCCGTCTGGGAACGCGACCAAGGCATAAGACTGGGAATCCTAGTTTTGCGCTTTTAACAATTAAAAATATCTGAAACAAAAACCCTCCGCTAAAATGGAGGGTTTTCGTTTAGCGTTTCGCCCACTGCGGGGCTTTGCGGGCCTTTTTGAGGCCGAATTTACGACGTTCTTTCATCCGCGGATCGCGCTTCAAAAATCCGGCCCTTTTAAGTTTTATCCTTAATTCAGCGTCTTGCCGGACCAAAGCCCGCGATAGAGCGTGTCTTACGGCCTCAGCCTGTGAATGTATACCTCCTCCGGATACTTTCACCGAGGCGGAAAGTGAGCCCTCAAGCTTGGTTTTTTTAAATGGGTCTTCAACTATCCGCCACATGTCTTCCGTAGGAAAATAGCTATGAAGATCTTGGTCGTTTATCTTTATCTCGCCCTTACCCGCAAAAATACGGGCCCTTGCCGTCGAAGTTTTTCTGCGGCCCACGGCCTCGGTGTAGCTCTTAACTTTAACGACGGGAACCGCAATAACTTTAACCGTCTTTTTTGGGACGGCTTTTTTTTCGGTTTTCGCAATTTTTGCTTTTTTTACCGGCATTATGTAAAAATAATATTTTTTATAAAATCCCTGCGCAGTTTGTTATTCGGCAGCATGCCCCTGACCGCTTTAATGAAAACTTCTCTTGGATTTTTTTTATAAAGATCGGCGAGCTTTGTCTCTTTAAGACCGGAGGGATAGCCGCTATAGCGCTTATACTTTTTTTGTTCAGCCTTTTTTTCTTCAATTTTAAGCTGATTTAAATTTTTTATTTCAACTTTTGTGCCTGGCCCGCGGTTCGGGGCAAAATCAGCTCTGTCTTTACCCCTCAAAATCACGGCAACGGCTGAGGCCGCGCGTCCCAAAGACGCGCCTTTTAAATCCATAACTATTTTTTGACTATTTTTTGTCTCGGGCATATTTTATTTAACAAACTCCAAAATTGCCATTTCGGCCTGGTCGTGTTCCCGGCGTCGGGTTCGCGTAATTCTCGTATACCCGCCACGGCGGTCTTTAAGATTTTGCGAAATTTCAAAAATTTTTGATGTTTGTACCGGTGTAAGCCAGCGCATTATTTCGCGGCGTCTGGCCAAATCCCCTTTCTTGGCCTTAGTTATAAGTTTTTCGGCGATAATCCCGACCTCCTTGGCCTTTGGCAGGGTGGTTTCTATTTTCCCGTATTCAACAAAAGAACGCAACACCGACTTCATTAAAGCCTTGCGCGTTTTCCTGATCCTGCCAAATTTTCGGCCCTTAACACGGTGACGCATTTTAAAATCAATCTTTAAGAGTTAAACCCAGTTTGCCGACAGCCCGTTTTATTTCGGTTAGCGCTTTTTCGCCTAAACCCTCGAGCTTCAAAAGGTCGCCCGATGACCGGCGGACCAAACCGCCGACAGTTCTTATGCTGGCTTCAGACAGTGCCTTGGTTATGCGCTCGGACAAATCAAGATCTTCAATGCGTATTTTATTTTTATCTTCGCCGTCCGCGTCCGTTTCTTCAGGTGCTGCCTCTTCTGACACGGATTCTATCGGCACTACTTCTTTTTCCGGCTCCTTAAAACCCACAATCGCCTTAAGCTGATTAATCATAATCCGTATAGCCTCTTCAAGGGCTTGGTGCGGAGTCATCGTATCATCGGTATGTATAGTCAGGCGCAAGCGGTTAAAATCGGTGCGATCGCCTATGCGCATATTTTCAACTTCATAGTTAACACGGCGAATCGGCGTAAATACGGCATCCAGCACCATTTCGCCGACTTGGGCTTTTTCTTTTTGTAAAACATCTCTAGTCACATAACCCAAGCCTCTTTCAACAGTCAGTTCCATCTCTAAAACCGCGCTTTTATCGGTAAGGTTCGCTATCACATTGTCAGGGTTGGCAACTTCAACCTGCCCCGGCAAATCCAAATCCTTAGCCTTAATCGTTTTAGCTCCTTTGACTTTGAGCTTGATGGTTTGCGTCTCGTCAGTCGTCATTTTAAAACGAAGTTTTTTAAGATTCAAAAGAATCGCGATAACGTCTTCCTTCACTCCCGGTATAGTTGAAAATTCGTGCGCAACGCCCTCAATTTTTACTCTGGTAACCGCAGCGCCCGGCAAAGAAGACAAAAGAATCCTCCTTAGGCTGTTGCCTAAGGTGTGACCGTAGCCCGGGTAAAGGCCGTCAATTTCATAAACGCCCTTATCCGGCCCATCAAGGATTACTCTAGGTTTTGACGGTAAGACAATTGATATTTCCATGTTTCAAATTAAAAATTAAAAAATAATAGTTATTATAACATTAACGCGAATAAAACTCAATAACTGCGTTTAAATTGACTCCGGCATCCGACTCTTCCAGCGGCGGAAGCCCGACCATTCGACCTTCGCGTTTGTTCTGATCCAACACAAGCCAAGACGGAATATGCTGTTTTTTAAGCCGTAAATCCAAATCGCGGAAGATTCCTCGGCCCAAACTTTGGGGCCTGATGGATATAATCTGTCCTGTTTTAATCTGTCGCGACGGGATGGTTGTTTTTCTGCTCTCAACAAAAATGTGTCCGTGTCCGACCATTTGGCGCGCGGCGCTTCTAGATTGGGCAAAACCTAGGCGGTAGACGACATTATCCAGTCTGGTTTCCAAAAGCTCAATCATCCGGCGGGATGTTTCAGCGCTACGCGCCGCGATTGCTTTTGAAACCAGATTTTTAAACTGTCGCTCCCTTAAACCGTAAAGAAATTTAATCTTTTGTTTTTCTTTAAGCTGGCTTCCGTATTCAGAGGAGTTCGAACGCCTTTTTCCGCCCCGCGCCCGACCATGCACGCCAGGCGAATAAGGCTTCCTTTTAAAGGCGCATTTCTCTTTACCGCAAACAGAGAAACTAAGACGCCGGCAAGTTTTACAAGTAACTCTTGGCATAATAATTAAACCCTTCTGGGTTTGCGCGGTTTCGGACCGTTATGCGGCACCGGCGTAACGTCTCTTATTGTATCGAGTGTTATATCCTGACCCAAAAAAGAACGAACCGCCGACTCGCGTCCGGAGCCAACCCCCTTAACATTAATACTAACGGTTTTTAAACCTATCATTTTGGCTTTTTCGGCAACAAGCTCGGCCACCTTGGCAGCGGCGTATGGCGTGCCTTTTCTGGCGCCCTTAAAACCGAGCGATCCCGCAGAAGCCCAAATAATCGCGTTTCCCCTCTCATCAGTCAGCATCAGCATTGTATTATTATAAGTTGCCTGAATGTTTAGAATACCCCTTTCTAATTTCTTCTTGGGCAGACGGCCTGCGGCTCTGGCCCGCAATTCGTGGTCGACACCTCCGGTTGTTTTTTTAATTACTCGTTTCTTTCCCATGCCAAAAATTAAGGAGTTAAATTATTAACGACTATAATTTTTGAGCACCCAGCCCTTAGCGTGATTTTTGTCGTGAATTTATTAGTCTCTCTATTTTTATTTAATTTCTTTATCATAATTTAATATTATTCTAAGAGCTGGGTAAGTGTTCCCTTATTTCTTCTCAACTTTTCGCTTACCGCTAATAGTCGTTCGACGAACATTGCCCCGGCGAGTCCTGGAATTGGTGCGCGTCCTTTGTCCGCGGACCGGCAAACCCCTCGAGTGTCTCGATCCGCGATAACTTTTTATATCTTTCAGGCGTTTTATGTCCGAAGATATTTTTCGGCGCAAATCGCCTTCTATTTGATAATGCCCCTCAAGAATCGCGCGGATCCGGTTTGTTTCTTCGGCCGTAAGAGCGCCGGCTAATTTGTCGCCGTCAATCTTGGCCTCGTTTAATATTTTTTCGGTCAAAGACCTCCCAACCCCATAAATATAAGGCAGGGAGAACTTAACGCGCTTTTTATCAGGAATATTTATTCCGGCGATTCGAACCATATAAAAATATTTTAATCAGCCTTGGCGCTGTTTATGTTTTGGGTTCGCGCAAATTATGCGCACCCGGCCCTTGCGCCTAATAACCTTGCATTTCGTGCATATTGGCTTAACTGCGGCTCTAACTTTCATTCTAAATTTTACAATTTTATAATCTTTGGACAATCCGGCCTCGCGTCTGGCCATAAGGACTAAGCTCCACCTTAACTCTGTCACCGACCAAAACCGTGATTCTGAAATGGCGCATTTTTCCAGCAAGATATGCAATCAGCGCTAGCCCGTCATCAAGTTGTACCCGAAACATCGTGTCGGGCAGAGCCTCCGTAACTACGCCTAATTTTACTTCTTTATTTCCTTTATCTGGGGCCATTAAAAATACAAATTCTATCTTAAATCAAAAGGGTGTTGAAGTCAAATCTTTCAGTAAGAGCTGTTTATAAACACCCTTTCGGCTCTATCCGGGAAAATCCTCCACCAAAAAGGACGATAAGCGATCCCGGCTTGTTTTATCTGAGGATAATTCTGAAATATTTTCAGCCGTTCGGCTCCGTTTGCGGCCAAAATCAGCTCCTCGACTAAACGGCCGGCTTCAACATTCCAAACGGCTTTCGCCTGGCCCTTAACCCTTAGATTGAGCGTAAACGACTTAAAATCGGGACTTTCGGCAACGACCCGCAAATCGCCGAAATTAGGTATATCAATATTCGCAAAGTTGGGATCGCTTTTATAATTTTCCAAAATATTTTTCTTAACGTCTTCTTTGCGGACGAAAAACACTTTGAGCTTGCCGTCCATAGTTAACTTAAACTCATCCGCTTTTGAACCTATTGCCGGCTCAACCGAGCGCGTTTCTGTTTCGTATTGATAAACCCCCTCCGGCACAAAAAATCCTTCCGGCAGATCGGTTTGCATTTTTGCAATCAAGACGCGCTTAAGTTCTTCTTCTATGTTTTTTACGAGTTCCGCAGCGTCTTTTTCGGCAACAACATTTGCGCGGCCGACAAAACCGCCCGATATCGGAGTTTTGGAGCGAGCGTAAAATTTATCGTATTTCGGAGTGCCTTTAAAACCGGGTATAACAAAATCCGTCAAGCCGGTATCGTATCCAGCGCCGGGCTGGTCGGCAAAAATCTGCGCCTCAATGGAACTCGGTTCTATTTTACCGTCAATTATCTTGGCGCCCGGAACGGTAACGGGTTTATTTATGCGATAAATTTTTCCGCCGGATGCTTCAAATCTGGTGCCCGCAACCAATGACTGGGGTTCGGAACTGTAAGCATTATATATTATTACGGTTCCGGACGAGCGCTCGTTAAAATCTTTTACCCCCACGGTCCTTGCCGACCTGACGAGTTGGTCATTAAATATGACTCCTTCGGCTAAAATATCGGCACTGGAAGCGCCGGCGGAAACAAGGCTGTTTACATCAAGATTTTCGCTTTTTAATCTTAGGACTACTTCGGCTCTTGAAAAAAAGCCGACCGTTACCAAAACTGCCGCGTACAAAACAACCGCCCCGACTATAAATTTAAGCTTGCCGACGCGAAATCCTGACTTAAAAAAATTGGGCAGCCTTCTTCTGGGTTTTTCCGGACCTTTTTCTTTTTCGCGCCCCTTGGTCAAATTAATACGGCGGTTTCCTGCAGGTAAAATATCCCGAACGAAATTATTATTAGGCATAAAGCAAATAAAAATTAATCAATGACAAATGGGGTTTATTTAAAACATGGTCGGCGTTTTTAAAACTGGCGGATATTGACGGCAGTCCTTGAACGACTGAAAACGGACCGCCGCGAACGGTGTAGCGGCCAAAGACCGGATCACTCAAGACTTTCTTAAATTCAATGACTCCGCCGCCATGTCCTGTCACTAAAATCTTATCCGGCATAAGGTCTGGTAACACATGTTTTTCAAGCGCTTCCCTAAATAAATTCTGCCACTCTACGAGTGCCTCTTTCAATATCTGCGATACAGACTCTTTAAAAGAACCGTCTAATTTACCTTCAATATAATTAGAAAGCATGGCCATTGTTTCATCTAGCCCCACATTAAAAACCGGCCCTATGCGCCTGGCCACGTAATTAAGGCCGCGGCCAAATGAAACTATCTTTTTCATCTCGCCCTCCTTAATCATTATTATATCAGTTATTTCGCCGCCGACATCAATTATGGAAATATCGTCAAGGCCGTTGTCCGAAAAGGCTTTAAAAAGAACGTGGGGCGAACTGCGAAATTCAATGGACTCGATTCCGCAGTCCGCTAAAAGTCTTTTTAAATGCGAAACGGCTGCGCCAAAAAAAGACGATAAATACAGCGCGGCTGAAAAGTTTTCAATCGGTTTGCCTAAAACATTGTTTTGCGGCTGTCTGATCCGATAGCCGTTCAGTTTCGCGCCCATAATTTCCGGACGGGCAAAAACCGCGTTTTCTTCATTAAGACTAAATCTAGCCATGGCGTCTTTTTTGAAACTGTTTTCTTCGGCATCAAGCATTTCTTCCAGGTCTTTTTTTGTCATTGCCGTCGGGCGGTCAAATGTCTTTTCAATATTTCTAATCTCTGAAAAATACCACGGCGAAGAAAAAACAATCAGCGCCTCGTCGGTTTTAATGCCGCTCTTTGCGAATTCCGAAACCAAACTTTCAACCGATCCGGACATTTTTCTCCAAAGACTTTTTAAATCCGTCTCAGGTAAAATAACGCTCTCGGATTGAAATAGTCTCAATATTTCGATTTTGCCGGAAGGGTCGTTTTGAACTAAAACGGCATTAACCCTAGAACTGCCGATATCTAAAACCAATCTTGGTTTATTTTTGGGTTGCTTAAAAAAATTGAAGAAAGACATTAAAACTAGGGTTTAATTGAAGCCCTTATACGGCGCACGCCGCTGGAGATTGCCTCTTCCTTAGTAATAACGAATTTCCCTATCTCGCCGGTATCTGAAACGTGGGGACCTCCGCAAAATTCGCGTGAAACCACATTGTCGCCTTCGCCGATGCTGTAAACCTTAACCATTTTCGGGTATTTATGCCTGAAAAAAGACAAAGCACCAGAACTGACCGCTTCTTCGTAATCCATCTCTTTCATTTTAACACCTAAGTCCGCCTTTATCATGTCGTTGACTAGCGTCTCGATTTTTTTCAGCTCTTCGGGAGTCAATTTACGGCCGAACGAAAAATCAAAACGGGTGCGTTCAGGCGTGATATCCGAGCCCATCTGTTTTACATCAAAACCCAAAACTTCACGCAAAGCCGCCTGCAAAAGATGAGTGGCCGTATGCAGGCGTGTGACTTTTTTAAGTTCTTCCTCGCTCCCGGCTTTAAGCTCTCCCGTGTCCAAAATAAGCCCGTGCCCTCCGAATTTTTTTTCCTGGCCAGCGCGCGAAATCTCCTTATGTTTTTCTGTTTCCTGTTTTAAGGTTTTTTCAAATTCTTTTTGATCAAATTTATAAAGCCTTTTTTCCAATAACTCACGGATTACTTCAACAGGAAAACCAAATGTTTGATAAAGATCAGCGGCGTCTTTACCAACTTCCTGACCTATAATAAACGGCTCAATGGGTTGCCCGGGAACCAACATGTGGGTGCGCATTCCGGGATAACGTTTATTAAACTGCCTCAAACCACTTTTCAAGGTCAAACCAAATACCTGCAATTCTTTTTTTAACTCGTTGACGATAGCATCCTTATCTAATTTATAAAAGCCACTATATAAACCAATAACCTCCCCCACAAAATTAACCAGCCTGGCCTCAGACAGCAAAAGAAGATTTTCTTTGATCTCAGACAGGTTAGAGTGAATCATTAACCTGCGTATTAAGCGCCGTAAAATAGATCCTTGTTCTTTGTTCGATGGCCTAACGCCATCAGAAAGCAAAAACACTGTCGCGCGTAAATGGTCTAGAACAATTCTTCCGCTCCGAATGGTTTCCTCGTCGCCCACCAATAAAAGCGCGGTTAGTTTTGGAAACAAATCGGTCTCAAAGATATTTTTTTTGTTTTGCGCAACC
>JBBTVC010000068.1:0-9527 GCA_038063435.1 Patescibacteria group bacterium
CGGGGTCGTCGTAAGCGCTTTTCCGAATCTGATTTCCGGTGGAAGAAAAATTTCATCTTCAAACCTGATTTACCGCTGGACGCTTGACGACGATTTTAAGCAGGCGCAATCCGGCTCCGGTAAAAATACTTTTCGCTTTACGGCCGGATTTTCTTCGGGTCTGACACATGCCGTAAACCTTGAAGTTTCGGATGTTTCAGGAAACATTACCGCGAAAAAAACAATAAATATAAATACAATAAATCCATCCGTTTCAGTTTACGAGGAAGACGCTCTTTCGGGGCCGAAAATCGCTTTCGCGTTTGGCAATAACGCGGAGGCAACTATGTTTGCCGGAGATAAAAAAACATTCGTAGCCTATCCGTTTTTCTTTTCGCTCGCCCAAAATCTTGAATATCTCTGGAACTTAAACGGACAGCCGGCCGAATTGGGAGAGCCAAAAAACGCTCTTTTGATTGAAGCCGCCGCAGACGCTGGGGGCCGCTCAAGCGTCAGCGTTTTGGTAAAAAATATCGCAAATATCTTACAAGAAGCATCCCAAAATTTTTCAATAAATGTTTTATAAATCTTTACATATATTAATAATAGTTTTACTGCTCACGGGAGCGGCTGTTTCTTTTGCTCAAAACAGAGCGGTCATCGGCGGACAAGCCGTAACTCAATTTACAACAGAATTCAGCCAGGCGCGTGGAGGATTTATGGCCTTTTTAAATTGGTTGTTTCCTTTTATGATAGCCGCGGCGGTTATTATCGCGACCCTTTCTATAATATATGCCGGATTTGAATGGATGGCCGGCGCCATCAGCCCCCCGCAAACTGAACAAGCCAAAAACCGCATCTACGCGGCAATTCTGGGCCTTGCCGTCGCTCTCGGCTCATGGCTCATCTTAAACACCATAAGTCCGACTTTTACAAAACCCAAAGCCCCAGTTGGATTTACGCTGGAGTGCCAAAACGGGGTATGCCCTAGTTGGACCGAAGTATTGTTCGGATCAACTGAAAGTTCATACCAACCAACAACCAACATGAGTGAAACACAAAAAAATGCTTTGGCACAAGGCGTTGTGGGCCTACCCAACTCAAACAAAACAGTGACAGGAGACGCCTTCAAGGTATGGCAAGAAAGGGAGAAAATCAAAAATGATTTAGCAAGAAGAGGTATTCTTTCGGGCAATGAAGTCCAAAAAGAGTTAGACAAAAAAACAGCAGCTTACGATAAAAACTGTATAGAAATCCTAAAAGGTACTCCGAAAAACAGTCCTTTAAACGATTTCAAGGCAACTAGAGTATGCGAAACAAATAAACAATGAACAAACCATTGGCCATAGGATTAATAATTTTCTTCATACTCATAATCGCCGGAGGGGCGATTTGACGAAATAAGTTTATAATTTATAATATGCTTATGAAAAAATCCGCGAATCAATACTATGTCATTTACGAACGCGACGAGAAGCGCGGTTATGTTGCTTCTGTTCCGGCCGTTCCCGGCTGCGTCGTGTACGGAAAAACAATTAAAGAAGCGCATAAAAATATTCGTTTCGCAATTAAAGAGTGTCTAGAGGTTATCGGTGACTTTAAACAAAAACCTCCCGCAGAAACGGTCGGCCCGGAAACAGTAAAAAAACTCTCCTTTGTTTCCGTTCCCGAATATGCCAAAACTTAAGCCGATCGGCTACGGCGAACTTGCTCGAAAACTGAAGCGAGCCAATTATATTCCAGCCCGCAAAACCAAGCACACCATTTATTTTCACCCCGCCAAACAGATAACAATACCGATACCGCACAAGCATCCTCGCGATGTTCCCAAAGGATTACTGCATAAGATTTTCAAAGAGATGAAAATTTCTCCCGAAGAATTTAACCGTTTATAAAACCGGTCTAAAGTTTGGTATAATAAGACCAGCAGATGAATAAACCACTAGCCATCGGACTTATAATATTCTTCATCCTCGTAATCGCCGGCGGGGCGACTTGGCTTACGCTGGGACCGGAAGCCGAAACCGAAACGTCTGGGCGCGGAACGATTCTTAGATTCCCGTTCGGCCTTTTTGGCGCAGACGAGCCGACCCAGCCGACACCACAACCCACGCCAACAACCGAAGAAAAACAGGCGCTGGTTCTTTTAGACCAGGGTCCGGTTGAAAGTTTTAGCGCGACAAAAAACGGCGCGAGATATTTATTAAAGCAGGACGGACATGTCCTGGAAATCGGGCCGAAAGGAGGAGAACAAGTAAGAATTTCAAATACAACCATTCCTAAAATTTTTGAAGTTGCGTGGTCGCGCGATGCGTCAAAAACTATTCTTAAATATATTGAAGGGGCAAATGCGCGCGTAATCTCGGCCGAATTTATCGCGACATCAACTAAAGCCGTCGTTTTACCACAAAACATAATATCGGCCGTATTCGCTCCAGACCGCGACCGTATCGCTTATCTTATTCCGACATCAAGCGGCGCCAGATTGATCACAGCCAATACCGACAACACCAAACAAACTGAAATCACAAATCTTCCGTTTAAAGATTTTGATCTGTTCTGGCCGGAAAAAAATTCAGTATATTTTTCGAGCCGGCCGTCGGGCTCTGCCGGAGGATTTCTTTTCAAATATGACCTCTTAAAAGAATCTTTGGATAAAGTTTTGGGCGATATTTTGGGACTTCAAGTAAAGTTTTCGGCAGACGGCCAAAAATTCGCTTACTCGGCTTACGACAGCATATCAAAACCGCGTCTTTATATATACGACTTTAAAACAGCAAAAACCGCGGACTTACAAACCGCGACACTTGCCGATAAATGCGCTTTCGCTAAATCAGCGAAAAACATAATTTATTGCGGAATTGACCAGGGTATGACACCGGCTTTATATCCTGACGCCTGGCTTAAAGGCGAAATCTCATCAAACGATTCATTATGGCAAATAAATCTTGAGACCGGCGAGAAAAAAATGCTAACCGAGCAAAAATTTGATATTAAACAGATTAGCCCTTCGGATAACGATGTATTTCTGTATTTTATAGACAAAAATAACGGCTCACTTTGGAGCCTCAAACTAACTGATTAAAGCGGCTTTATCACCACTCTGCGCTCAATGCCTGTGCCTGTGCTCTGCGTGGAAATGTCGGGGTATTCGGTGAGCGTCGCGTGAATTATGCGCCGCTCATAGGCGTTCATCGGGCGCATCTCAACTTCTTTTTTAAAATAACGCACCCGCTGTGCCGAAAGGCGCGCCAAATCTTTAAGCTCCTCTATTTTTTGTTTTTGGTAATCGTTGACGTCAATAAAAAATTTAAAATCTTCGCCCGTAGAATATGATTCGCGCTCAACTATTTTGTGCACTATGTGATTTAACGCTCTTAGTCTTTCGCCGTCTTCGCCGATCAGGATATTGCCGTCATTAGCGCGGATAGAAAAAAACAAATTTTCGGGATACTCGATAAAATCCACCGAGCCCGAACAGCTCATCTTTTTAAGAAGATTCTGGATTAGGGTTTGAATTTTTTGAATCGCTTCTTTCGACATGGCCGGTTAAAATTTTTTTAGCTTTGTTTCTTACTATTCCTTCGTGAACTGTAGCAAAAATATTTAGCGTTGTCCAGTAGAGGCTGACCGCCGCGGGAAAACGCATGGCGACGAAAAAAATCACAACAGGCATGAAGTAAGTCATTTGCCACGAAAACATTTTACCGAAATCCGGCGCTTCTTTGGAAGAATGTGGTTTGGATGAAACAGTCGGAATCTGGGAGAGTTTAATCTGCGCGAATTGCGAAAGTGCCGCAAGCGCCGCAAGCAGTATGCTTCTCTGGCCTAAATCCATAAATCCCAGAAAAACGGTATTTACCGAATCCGGCAAAGCGATAAAACTATAAAGATACGAGGGATCAACATGCGGACTTTCGCGAAAAACAAGATAAAGCGCGATGAGAATCGGCAGCTGTAAAAAAAGCAGGAGGATTCCGGAAAGAGGATTGATGCCGTGAGCGCGGTAGAGCTCCATGGTGCGCCTGGCCTGTTCTTCGCGATCCTTAACATCGTTTTTTATTTTTTTAAGTTCGGGTTCAATCATTTTCATTTTGTTTTGGGTTTTGATTGAACGGTGGGTTAAAGGAAAAATTATCAGGCGTACAATGACCGTCAAAAGTATAACCGCAAGCCCCAAGTCGTTAAAAGGCAAAAAACCGGTGAGATACACCAGCGCGTTTAAAAGAGGGCGATAAAAAACCTCGTTAAAGAAAATAGAAAACCAGGACATTTTCAGGCTTGTATTAATTTTTTAAATACGGCGTTTAAAGTTTTTTCGAGTCCGTCAAAACCAGAACCAGCTGATTGCGGCCCAGCATAAATGATTATATCCAACGGTTCGATGATTTGCGGGATAATTTTGCGCATTATTTCGCTTATCTGACGGCGCAGTTTATTGCGTTTGACCGCGCGCTTGTCGACTTTTTTAGGCACAATGACCGCGACTCGGGTGTTTAAATTTTTTGATTGCAATACATAGACGGTCAAGCCGCCTGCGCCCATCCGGCGGCCGCTACGCAAAATACCGTTTATGGTTTTGCGGCCGCTCAAACGGTAACTTCGCTTAAGCGCTGCCATTAAACGGTCAGTTTTTTACGTCCTTTCCTGCGCCGGTTCTTTAAAACACTCCGTCCTCCGGCAGACCTTGACCGTTTAAGGAATCCGTGGACTCTTTTTCTTTTGCGGCGTTTCGGCTGATAAGTTCTTTTGGGCATATCTCAACACTTTAACACGAAAAGTCGGCTTAAACAATATTCACAACACATCCACAACTTATTAACATCATTATAAGGTTTAGTAAAAATTTACAGCGTTCGTAAATAAAAATATCAGAGCTATAATGTGAATATTGTTTTTAAAAAGTTTCTAAAATGATTATGACCAATGAAGATCTTTGGAAAGAGATTCTTAGAGAGTTGGAACTGACTGTTTCAAAAGCTAATTTTGCGACCTGGTTTCAAAGCACTTTCATCGCTGACCAAGCCGAAGGAAAAATAACAATAGGAACTCCGTCGGCTTTCATTAAAGAGTGGCTGGAAGACAAATATCAAAAAGATATTTTGCGATACCTGCGTGCCCGCTCGCCCGAGGTTCGCTCAATTGAATTTAAAATAACCTCGCAAAGCGCCGCCCAGCCAAAAAAGACAGTTGAACCTAAATCAGCTGAAGAACAAATGGATTTTCGCGACATATACACCGACCGCGAAACCAATTTGAATCCGCGCTACGCCTTCGACAATTTTATTGTTGGCACTTTCAATGAGCTAGCTCACGCCTCGGCCCTATCGGTCATTAAAAATCTGGGCGTTTTATACAACCCCTTATTTATTTACGGCGGGGTAGGCCTCGGCAAAACCCATCTCATGCAGGCAATAGGAAATAAAGTTAAAGCCGAGAATCCCAATAAAAAAATCTATTACGTCAGCGCGGAGCGTTTTGCCAACGAGCTGGTCGCGGCGATTCGCAATAACGAAACCGGATTTTTCAAAGACAAATACCGTTCGTATGATGTGCTGGTGTTAGACGACATTCAATTTATATCCAGCCGCGGGTCGTCAACTCAGGAAGAAATATTCCACACCTTCAACACGATGTATCAAGCCAACAAACAAATAATTTTCTCGTCGGACCGACCGCCTAAATCAATCTCAAACATTGAAGACCGTCTGCGCTCCCGTTTTGAGGGCGGAATGATAGCCGATATAACCGAACCGGACTACGAAACAAGGCTGGCAATACTTCAATCGAAAGCGGCTGAAAAATTGGAATACCGGCCGTCGCTTGAAATACTGGAATATATAGCTTCAACAATACAGTCAAACATAAGAGAGCTGGAGGGGTCGCTTAATTCCATAATAATCCGCTCAAAAATAAAAAAACGGCATTTAGACTTGAACGAAGTCAAAGAAATACTGACCCGAAACGAAAAACCAAAGAAAATTCTCAGCGCCCAGCAAATAATAAAGAAAATTGCTTTGTTTTATGAAGTTCCGGAAAAATATCTTTTTGAGAAAACCAGAAGAAAAGAGGTTGTAAAACCAAGGCAAATCGCGATGTATCTTTTGAGAGAAGACTTCAACGGCTCTTTTCCTTATATCGGACAAAAGTTCGGCGGACGGGACCATACCACGGCAATACACGCTTATTCCAAAATAACCGAGGATTTGAAAAAAGATGAACGCCTTAGAGAAGAATTAAAAATCATAAGAGCGCAATTATATGAGGAAGAAAAACAGTGATTATTTTCGGGAAATCATGTTTAAAAAATGTTAGTAATTAAACAACAAAATTCGCGCCTGAAAAAACATATATTTTTTTCTACAGCTTATTCACAGGAACGATTATTAATTTCAAGTCAAAGTTTGTTTAAAATAAAGGCTAAAAATAAATTTTCCACTTATGCACGCGAACATCTACTACTACAATTAATTTAAATTAAATAAATATTTATTTATGGAGTTAACCTGTTTAAAACATCAGTTTCAAAAAAGCGTTCAGTTGGCCGACAAAAATACCAACCATCAAAACACAAATCCCGTTTTAACCGGCGTATTTTTAGAAGCGGAAAAAAATCATCTGCTTATCAGATCCACTGATTTATACAGCGGTTTTGAAACAAAAATACCGGCGCAAGTAAAAAAAGAAGGAAAAATAGTCATTCCGGCAAAACCTCTTATTTCTATTCTATCATCGCTGAGTGATGAAAAAATAAACCTGGAATCCAAAGATAATAATATTTATTTAACGACTAAAAATACTTCAACCACGTTAAAATCTTATAATTACGAGGATTTTCCTAAACTGCCTAAAATCAAAAACAGCCAAAAAATAACTTTTAAAACAGACAAACTTTTTCTAAATTTAAAAAGCGTTTTTTTTGCCGCAGCCGATTCAGACATCAAACCGGAAATAACCAGTGTTTTTTTTAGAGGCTCGGTGGATAAAACGTTTAAAATTGTGGCGACCGATTCTTTCCGTCTGGCTGAAAAATCTTTCGACGCCGAGTCCAAAAAAACAGATTCTTTTTTGTTTCCAAGAAAATCAGCCGCCGATTTCATGAAGATAATTGAAAATTTTGAAGGAGATGTCGAATTAAGTTTTGATGCTAATCATCTTTTTGCTTCACATCCGTCTTTTTCTTATTTTACAAGACTTATTGAGGGGAGTTTTCCGGATTACGACCAGATAATGCCCTCGGCTTTCAGCACCGAAGTCACTCTGAGTAAAAAAGAGTTCGTGGAAAATTTAAAACTAGCCGGCGTTTTTTCCGGACGGCTTAAAGAAACAAAACTCCGGGCTTACGCCGGGGATAATATGCTTGAGATAATAACCACCGACAGCGAGCTCGGAGAACACAGCAGCCGGCTCGAGGCCCAGGTTACCGGCGAAAATCTGGAAATATCTTTTAATCAAAGATACTTGCTTGAGGGGTTGGAGCCGGTGAATTCGGAAAGCGTAATTTTGCGTTTTTCAGGCGCGAATCGCCCGCTTTTGATACAAAACCCCAGAGATGTTTCGTACACTTATCTTGTGATGCCGATGAAAAATTCTTAATATTTATTAATTCGCAACGTGCCGTTTAAACAAATATTTGATCTTTTGCGGAGATTTGAGAATATCCGAACTCATAAAAAAATAATTGAAGAAGAAATTCTGGAGTGGTGTTTAAAAAAAACAAATTTAAAATCCGAAGACATCAGCATAAAAGTGCGCCGTCCTCATATTATTGTCGCCACTCAAAATATGGGGGCCAAAACTGCCATATTTACTTCGCAAAATTCACTTTTTCAACTCCTGAAAGCTAAGTTCGGAGACAAGGCTCCGGACAGCTTTTTGTTTAAATAACCCCTCCATTAGCGCGGGGCAAGTTATTTAAGGCGGATTTCTTTTTCGAGCGTCGTGTCATTACCAACACTGTCGTATATTTTTATCACCAGCATTTCCTGCGGCCGCAGATCTTTTATTTTAGACAGGTCAAAAGAAAATAAATAAGGCGGATTTTTAATTGAGCCCATAAACCTATTGCCAAAAACAATATCTACTTGGCTTATCGGGTAGCGACCTTGAGCCGAAACAGAAAAAGACAATGATCCAGAATAATTCGCTTCGTCCGGAGGTGGCGTGACAAAAAAGGCTTTTGGCGCGTATTCGGGGCGGTGAATATCGTCAAGCTGGGTCGGAACGTCTTTTGATGTTTCTTCGCGGATCCCACGGCTCGCCGCCCACGCTCTTATCGGATATTCCCACAAAAAGAATTGCGGGTCTTTTGTTGGGTTTTCCGGAATAGGACCGTCGGGGTTGTTTTTATCTACCCAATAAAGGATGGAATGGATTTGGGTCAGCGATTTTTCCTCGCGGTATTGGGGAGGAGTAAAATTAGTCGCAAGTTTTTTCGAAATTTTATCTATTGTGTAAGTAAGACTGCCTCGCCACTCGCTATTTAACACCGCTTTTTTGGCATTTGTGGGCGAGGGCGCGATAAATTCTTTTTTCTCGAGAGTTTTAAGCGCTTCTTGGAAAAAAGCGTTCCATAAGGGCGCTGCGATAAAACCGGCAATACTTTTAACCATTTCGGAGTTGTCATTATTTCCAAACCAAACGCCCCACGCCAAGTTCGGGGTATAGCCTACAACCCAGGCATCGCGCGAATCATTGGTTGTGCCGGTTTTCGCGGCCACATCCCAACCCGGAAAATATAAGGGGGAATTTGCGCCGAAGGCCGGGGTTCTCGCGTCATTATCCGAAAGCACGTCGTTTATCAATCTAACCGCTTGTTCTTCAAGAATTTTTTCGGGACGCGGTTCAAATTCTTCAAGAGTTTTACCGCCCGAATCCTCAACTCGCAGTATTGATGTAAGCGGATTGCGGACGCCGTCATTGGCAAAAACGCCGTAAGCCCCGACCATCTCAAGCAGTTTTACTTCGCCTCCGCCAAGAACCAGAGTCAGGCCGTAGCGGTCCGGATCGTTTAGCGTGGTAATGCCCAAAGCGCCGGCGGTTTTAAGAGAATCGTTCAAACCGGCGAGATATAGAGTTTTGACTGACGGTAAGTTTACGGATTGGGCTAAAGCTTCGCGCAAAGTTATCGGTCCGCGGAAAATTCCGTCGTAATTTCTGGGATGATAACAGCTGTCTTTTTTTTCGGCCGTTTCGTTTTCCAGCGCCTCTTTTGCCAAAGCTTTGGCCGCGTCCGCATCACAAGAAGGATTAAACTCGGTTGGCAGATCAAAAACTACGGTTTCGGGCGTATAACCTTCTTTAAACGCGGTCGCGTAGACAAAAGGTTTAAAAGCCGAACCTGGCTGCCGACCTGAAGCATAAGCGGTCACGTTCACGTGCGGTTCAAATTTGCAGTCTATCCCGGGCCGGCATCTTTCGGGTTCTGGCTCGGCAAACCAATCTTTAGATCCGACCATGACTAGTATTTGGCCGGTTGTAGGATCGGAAGCGTCGAGCCCCGCGTTATTGACGTTGAATATGACCTCCTCTTCCTCAACAATCTTTTT
>JBBTVC010000069.1:0-2131 GCA_038063435.1 Patescibacteria group bacterium
GCGCAAGGGCAAATCGCGATAACTTCTGATTGAGGCATTATATATAAAAGTGGACTCGGGACAATTCATCG
Source organism: Patescibacteria group bacterium (assembly GCA_038063435.1). GTDB lineage: Bacteria > Patescibacteriota > Minisyncoccia > HO2-45-28 > HO2-45-28 > HO2-45-28. Next base: position 72 of record JBBTVC010000069.1, read on the forward strand.
GTTTGACGACCAGTGTTTCATTATCATCGCGCGGATTTTTAAACCAAAACATATTGTCGCGATAATGGTCCCAATGGCCGGATTTCTTAAATAGCGCGTCTTTTACCAAAATAGGCGTTGAAATTTCATAAAAATCGTTCGCGTCGTTTACTTTGCGCGCGTATTTTTCAAGCTCGCGGAAAATAATCATTCCTTTCGGATGCCAAAACGGCGCGCCCGGCGCGACATCATGAAAAGAAAACAAGTCCAATTTTTGGCCTATGTCTCTGTGGTCGTTTGAAGATTTTTCCTCTTTTTCAGCCATAAAACAATTCTATAATGCCTTTATTTCATTGACAATGAGGGCGGTTCGGCCGTTTAGGTGCGACATTCTGCCCTTAATTTTAACTCCGGCTTCTTCGGAGATAAGACCGCCGTATTCAACGAGAGTTTTGGGAAAAACCACAGCTTCAAGATTTCCGGAAAGGTCTAACAATTTAAGAAAGGCCATCGGTTCTCCTTTTTTGGTCGTTATTTTTTGGATGCTCTCAATCATTGCGCCGACAACCGCCGGAGCCCCCTCAACCAGAGCCTTGACGATGTTGATATTCATTTTTTCTTTTTCGAGTTTATCTTTTATTCTTTCTATCGGATGGCTTGAAATATATAATCCTAAAAGCTCTTTTTCCCAGCGCAGTTTTTCTTCATCTGTTGCGGGATTGGCCGCGCCCAGTTTTAGTTGAGGAACGCTTGCGCGATCGTTCATCAGACCGAAAAGAGAAGATTGGTTTTGCGCTCTTGTTCTTGCCGAATCGCGATGGTAAGCAAGAATTGCTTCCAGATTGCTAAGTAATTGATTTCTTTCGCCAATTCCGTCCAAAGCGCCGGACTTGATGAGTGATTCAAGGGATTTTTTATTAAGATCTTTTGATTGCGCCCGCTCCAAAAGATCAGCCAGGCTTGGATAGGGCCCATTGATTTTGCGCTCTTCAATCAGCGAAGAAACAACATTCGTGCCCACGTTTTTTATCGTGCGCAATCCGAACCGGATTGTCGGGGTTTCGCCGGTTCTCGGCGTAAAACCGCTGTCGCTTTGATTTATGTCCGGAGGCAAAACCGCGACGCCCGTTTTTTTAGCCTCATTTACCAATACCGCTATCCGTTCAACATCTTTTTCATCGGCATTCATCAAGGCGGTCATAAATTCAAGAGGGTAGTGGCATTTTAACCAAGCGGTCTGATATGCCACCAAAGCGTAGGCCGCGGCGTGCGAGCGGTTGAAACCGTAGCCGGCGAAAGGCTCTATGATATGCCATAGTTCTTCGCCAATCCGGCGGTTATTTATGGTTTTTACAGCGCCCGAAACAAATTTTTCTTTTTGTTCATCAAGCAGTTTTTTTATTTTTTTACCGACAGCTTTGCGGAGGGTGTCGGCTTCAGCCAAAGTAAATCCAGCGACGGCCTGCGCGGCCTGCATTAATTGTTCCTGATAAATCATTATGCCGTAAGTTTTTTTAAGAATTGGCTCAAGCTTCGGATGAAGATATGTTATCGGCTCCTCGCCATTTTTCCTTCTTATATATGTGGGGATCATTCCGGCATCTAAGGGTCCCGGCCGGTAAAGGGAAATCATTGCGATGACGTCTTCTATTCCGGTTGGTTTTAGATCCGTCAGGAATCTGGTCATCCCGCTTCCTTCTAGCTGAAATACACCGAGAGTTTGACCTTTGGCCAACATTTCAAAAACCCGCGCGTCAGTTGGGTCCATTTTGTCAAAATCAATATTTAATCCGAACCTTTCTTTAATCAAACTCACCGTCGCTTCAATACTGCTTAAGTTTTTAAGGCCAAGGATGTCCATTTTCAATAACCCAAGATCTTCAATCGTATGCATTTCGTATTGGGTGACGATTGTTTTTTCGTCGGAATCTTTACCCCGTGTCGCGTATTGTAGGGGAACGGTATTGACCAGCGGATCTTTAGTAATGACGATTCCGCAGGCGTGTACTGATGCGTGTCGGGCGACTCCCTCAAGTTTTTGCGCGGCGTAAATAAATTTTATGGCTTCGGGGCTGGTCTCG
>JBBTVC010000070.1:0-1334 GCA_038063435.1 Patescibacteria group bacterium
GTTTGCGCTTATTGAAATTCTTTCTTCATCCGCTCTTACGCCGCGCTCAACTATGACTTTGGCCGTATAAGAACCGACCGCCGAATAAACATGCGCGACGTTTTTGGAAGTTTCCGAAACGCCGTCAAACTTAGCGCCGATTGCCGGATCGTTTGGATTGCCGCAAGTGCCGGTGACGGTTGATACGTTTGAGCTCCCGCTTGAGCAGTTCCACCAAAAAGTATAGTTGATTGCTCCTGTTCCCCCAGAAACTCCGCCAGTCACTGTTGTGCTCAAGGGCGCGTATCCAGATGAAGGCGTTGCCGAGAGTGTAGCTGCAAACGCCGTGCAGGCGTCACCAGAAGCGTTGACGCCGTAATTTGAACCGGAAAAACTTATCCAGCCGACGACATCCGATCCCCACGCCCATCCGCCCCAGGCGCATTGACTCACGCTTACTCCGTAGTTGGAGCCGGACAAAGAAATCCAGCCGTCCCAGCCCCCGCCGTTCGCCAAAGCGCGCGCCCAGCCCGTCACCTGTCCGGTGTCTTCGTCAAAATCAGCCCTACACTGGCCCGAAGGACAGCCGTTTAAATCGTTTTGATTAAAAGTTATCCAGCCGACGTATTCGGACCAAGCGTATCCCGAAAGCCGTCCGTTTGAGGCGACTGTTACGCCATAATTTGCTCCTCCGCCGCCAGTAGTATTATTAAAACTTATCCAGCCGATGTTTTCTGACCACGCCCACCCCGAAAGATTGTGTTCGGCGCCTGCAAAAACCGTAGGAGTATCATTTATTTGTAAAAAAGAAATTAAAGTCAAAACAACCAAACCCGCAAAAAAAGTGACAATGACTCGTTTATCCATTAGATAAATTATAACATTTACTATTCCTGCAAATAAGCGTCGCGAGTATATTTATTCCCCGCATCCCACATCATCCACGAAGTTAATCCAGCATTGTAAACAGCCTGCATTTGCTTTCGCACCATTTCTGCGTTATAGTCCGCGCCCAAATCAAAATCCTGAAGCCACGGCCGGAGTTTTGATGGAGTGGAGCTTGCTTTCAAGAGTTTTTCCACGGCAGCTTTCATAGAATAATGCACCACCTCGTAAGGATGCGCCGCAGGATTTTTCAAATTAATGAATCCTGACGGATAGTGGGACGGATAAACCATGGGCGCTATGTAATCAAAATAAGGCGCGGCGTATTCCAAGATTTGGCCGATGTTCAAATCGTCGGCGTTTGTGGTGGTCATACCAAAAAGGTCGGCCGAGAGCGGCACGCCCAGCCCGCCAAGCTCTCTTCGGAGATAAGAAAAAAATTCTTTTATGACTTCTGCCCGCGGAGTTTT
>JBBTVC010000071.1:0-3618 GCA_038063435.1 Patescibacteria group bacterium
CTGGTCGTAAAAACTAATTAAATTATATTAACTAAAATTATTATGAAAAAAATCTTTTCAAAAATGTTGATGGGGGTGGTCTTACCGGTACCACAGTGGACTATCCTGACAGGTTCCAAAAGATCCAAGAGTCCCGCAGGCCAGACGGCGGGACGAGTCGCAAGATCGGCCAGGAGAGGCGCAAGATCGTCTGCTCCAGCGATCCGGCGCGCGTCGGCCTGACACGGGTCGCGCCCATCTTCGGGTAGCCCCCCTTCCGGGCTATCCAAGAATGAAGCAAGGCCCCCCGGGTTTTTAACCGGGGGGCGTTTTTTTCCACTTGACTTGACCCTGTAGTGAAAATCCGACAGGTTGTGAAGCAACCAAAACGAAGTTGGTCGGATTTCTACTGCGGGGTTGACATAGTATAAGATAATTTTATAAACTTATTGCATTGAGCTTGACTTGACAGTATGGGGGTGTTAAGCTAGACTCAAATTAAATCATATGGTCAAGACCGCAAATAATTTTGAAGATTTAGCCAAAGTATTATTAAAAGAACTTTCGGGCCGGGCGCGCGATGTTGTTGAGCGCCGGTTTGGCATCGGGACTCGCGCTAAAAGACAGACTTTGGAATCAATAGGACAAACCTATAAAATCACCCGTGAACGGGTGCGCCAGATTGAGGCGGCAGCTATAAACAAAATGCGTTTAAGCTCGGCTTTCGCGGGGTCCGACCAGATTTTCAGTGAGCTTGAAAAGGAATTTGATGCCCGCGAAAAAGTATGGCGCGAAGATGAAGTTTTAACCCATTTCGCGGAAAATGACGGCGGTAAAAATTACGTCTACTTTTTCTTATCTTTAGGCAAGCTATTTGAAAGGCTTGGGGCTGATGCCGAGTTTTATCACCGCTGGACAAGCGACGCTAAATCTGCCAGCGAGGCCCACAAAACAATAAGAAATTTTTGTAATGCTTTGAGCGATGACCCGATGACCAAAGATGAAATAGCCGCGAAGTTTAAAAACCACGCTGAATCCGAGGTTGGCAGGAAGCTGACGGCTGATGCGGTTTTTTCGTGGCTCGGCACTTCAAAAAACATTAATTCCAACAATTTCGGCGAATGGGGTCTTTCCTCTTCTCCCTTGGTCAGACCTTCGGGCATGCGCGATTTTGCCTATCTCGTTTTAAAAAAGCACGGCTCACCTCTGCATTTTCGCGAAGTGGCTTCTTCCATTGAGGGATTAGCCAAGAAACGCGCTCATGTCCAGACGGTTCATAACGAACTTATTAAAGACGAACGTTTTGTGCTTGTCGGCCGCGGCCTTTACGCGCTATCTTCCTGGGGCTACCAGCCGGGGACGGTTAAAGACATCATAAAAGCGGTGCTTGAAAAGCGTGGCCCGACTGCCAAAGAAGAACTGATAAAACTGGTCAAACAGGAAAGGCACGTCAAAGACAACACCATTCTCATAAATCTTCAAAATAAATCTCGTTTCAAAAAGCTTCCCGACGGGCGGTTTCACCTGGCTTAAACTTTCCTGCAGGAAAGTTTAAGCGGAATTTGTTATACTTTGAGTAATGGCTCAGTTTAGAGAATTTTTCTATACTTTATACCAAACAGCTTTAATCCCCGTATTTAAAATCTTAGCCAAGCTATGGTGGCTTTGGCTTTTTATATTCGCTTTTATTCTTGCTAAAAACTTATGGCAGTTTTATATGGCGGCTATTGCCAAGAAAAAGGACCGCTGGATACTTCTTGAAATTTTGATACCGCGCGAGATTAAAAAATCGCCCAAGGCCATGGAGCAAATTTTGAGTGAGATTTACAGTCTGGGCAATAAAGCCGAAAACTTTATTGAAAAATACTGGGAAGGCGAAGTCCCTTATTGGTGGAGCCTTGAAATTGCAAGTCTCGGCGGAGAGATTCATTTTTACATACGAACTTCGGCTAAATATAAAAACATCATTGAATCAAATATTTATACTAACTACAAAGACGCCGAAGTTATAGAAACGGCTGATTATATTGAGCGACTGCCCTCCAAGACCACTGATTTATATAAAGCCGGATTGGATTTATTCGGACTTGAGCTGGCTTTGGGCAGATCCGCGCATTATCCAATTAAAACATACGCGGATTTTGAGACCATTGAGGAAGAAGAAAGGCTCGACCCTATTGGCAATTTAATTGAGGTTCTTTCTAAGATTAAGAAAGAAGAACAGCTGTGGCTGCAACTGCTGGTAAGGCCGGTTGACGCCTCTAATCCCGTTTGGAAAGAAAGCGGTATCAGGCTGATTAAAGAGCTTAAAGAAAAAGCAGTAACCAAGGTTAAAATAAACGAGGAAGACTCGGTTACAGTCGGGCGCTCGCCGGGAGAAGAAGAAGTTATAAAAAAAATTGAGCAGAAGCTCGCTAAGTCGCAGTTTGAAACGATTATCCGTTATATTTATTTTGCTCCGCGGGCCATTTTTAACCGGCAATTGCCTTATCGAGGAGTTAGGGGTGCGTTTGCCCAATATTCCACTCAAAATATGAATTATTTTGTTCCGAACATTAAGACCAGAACAATGGTCTGGTGGATTAGGTTTCCTTTTTTCTTTCCCAAAAAAAGAGAAGAGGCCAAGAAGCAGAGGCTTTTTAAAAATTATCGTGAAAGGAGAATGCCCGAAGAAATGAAAATAGGCAGTATTATTAATTCCCAATTTTTTTATTTTGACAATAAGTCTAAAATTACTCATTTTAGCACCGAGGAGTTGGCAACCCTATATCATCTGCCGTCATTTCCGGTTCTGACAGCGCCCTTCATCAAGCGGGTTGAAGCCAAGCGTATGGGTCCTCCGGCCGGCCTTCAGATTTTCGGGGAGGAAGAAGACGTGCCCGGGCTTAAAATTTCGGAAGAAAAAGAAGAAAAGAAAAAATAATCCGAGATTTAAATATACAATCGATTGTATATTTAAATAAATTAATGATAAGACAGCAAGAAACTAGAAAATGCCAAAACTGTAAAAGCGAGTTCGTAATTGAACCCGCTGATTTTGATTTCTACGCTCGGATGAAAGTGCCCCCGCCGACTTTTTGCCCGGAGTGCCGAGTAAAGAGAAGGGGTGTATTTAGAAATGAAAGAAATTTTTTTAAGCGCGTCTGCGATTTGTGTAAAAAAGAAATAATAAGCATATACTCCGGCGGGGTTAAATTTCCGGTCTATTGCGATGGTTGTTATTGGTCTGATAAATGGGACCCGATGGACTACGGAATAAACTACGATGGTTCTCAGCCGTTTTTAGAACAGTGGAAAAATCTTTCCGATATTGTGCCACGCGTAGCGCTTATAAATAAGAGAAGCATAAAAACTTATTATTCCCATCTCTCGTCGAACAATAAGGATTGTTATCTGGCAATCGAAAGTTCTTTTAATGAAAATATTGTCTACGGTTATTGGATGCAGCATTGTAAGGACAGCGTGGACAATGCGTTTGGCACCCGCTCCGAGCTTTGTTATGAAACAAACGCCGCCTTTGATTCTTTTAAGGTCAGGCACAGTTATCCTGCAATTTACGAATGCCGAGACAGCTGGTTTTTGAAGTATTGCACCGATTGCCGGGATTGTTTCGGCTGTATTAACTTAAAGCACAAACAG
>JBBTVC010000072.1:0-3357 GCA_038063435.1 Patescibacteria group bacterium
AATCAAGCCACGGAAAGTAATGCGGACGAAACAGGTCAAAAATAAATTCTCCTATTTCAAAAAGAGCTCCCCAGCCGAGACATTCCATCAACATCGCGCGCAAACGCCTGAAGCCGGATTGCAAAATCAGCCGGCTTTCGTAGATCGCCAAAAAACCGATAACAAAAAAAATAAAAAAATGTCCCGCAAAATCAAGCCACCATGAGTTGTCAAAAATATATTGGGGTTTTTTGAAAAAGAACTCCGGACGCAAGCCCCAAACAAGAAGAGAGAAAAGAAGAATAAATATAAGAAATCTGACGAATATTTTTCTGCGCGCGCGCAGCCGTTCTCGCGTCAATTTGTCCACTTCTTGCCTCGATTCTCTTGAAGAAAGTCCGCGTTTATTATATTATAAATTACGCGATTTGATAAGGGCCTATAGCTTAGTGGTAGAGCATCCGGTTTGCATCCGGAAGATGGGAGTTCGATTCTCCCTAGGTCCACCAAAGTTTATTTACAGAGGAATTTGCCTCGCTCGGGGCTTCGCCCTTCGCTTCGGCGACCATTCGCCATTGGATTTTCGGATTGATTTCGACATGACGGTTCTGTTTATTGACACGCTTGGTAACTGCTTGTTAATATCTGTCTAGTTATAGAACATTGAGAAAGAGGTGAGCAATGAGAACTTACAAGATTTGGAAGAATGGCGGGGTTGTTCAAAGCCCCTATCCCGCCTTGTATGCTGGAATAACGACCATGAAGATATTCGGCCGTCTTTCTTGCAAGTCCGGCATGAGGGCCAAGAAAAAAAATCGCATTTTCTTCCATTTTTGGGAAGATGCGGTAGAGGCAGGATTTCGACCATGCAAAAACTGCAAGCCCGAAAAATTTTCTCGTGCCGACTGCGATCATATGCCTTTTGGGTTGACTGGCGGTCTTGCTCTGGCAGTCAAACAGACAAAGCGAGGAAAAATAAGAATCACTTGTGAGCTTTGCGGTAAATTTCTCGGCTACGCAACGAAAGATGGCCACGACAGAGTGAAATGGCATGACGGATTTGTAATCCCACGCAAAGAGTTTGAGAAGATTCTGGGCTAATTCCAGCAAGCTTGGAAGGCAACCATTTGAGGGCGAGAAATTTCTCGTTCTTTCTTTTTGCATTTTTTCTGTTTTTGGAAAAAGAAAATTTTTTAATCCCAAGAACTAAGAGACAAGAACTACCGAGGTTCGTAATTTTTTAATATAATTTTATAAAACAAAAAATCTTGCGGCATACCGCAAGATTTTGATTTTTACTTTCTTGTCTCAAACTTTTCAAAACGCTCAAAGAAGATATTTGCCAGTCAAGACCAACAATACTGCCACCCCAGCAACCATTAAAACAATTGTTAAAACCGCAAAGATTATTGATAAAATCACGCCTTTTTCAAGATTTAAAACCAGCTTCAAAATACAATGAAAAATAAATAAAAACAAGTTTGACGGAAATGACGTAATTTATTATGATTTTTATATGAATAAACCTCGTTTGGTCATGGTTTCGGGGGGATTTGACCCGGTCCATATCGGCCATCTTGAGATGTTTAAAGAAGCTCGGGAGCTCGGCGACAGGCTTCTGGTCGTGCTTAATTGCGATGATTGGCTCATGCGAAAAAAGGGCAAATTTTTCATGAATCAAGACGACCGCGCGGCGTTGATTAAAAGCATCAAATATGTTGACGATGTCCATGTGCTTCAAACCGAGCGCGATGATGTCGGTGAAGCAATAGAAAAATTCCATCCGGATATTTTTGCCAACGGCGGAGACCGAAAAGACGAGGCCTCAATTCCCGAAGCTAAAATATGCCGCGAGCTTGGTATTGATATGGTTTTTAATGTCGGCAGAAGCGGGAAAATCCGCTCCAGCTCCGAGCTTTTGGCAAAATACTTAGATAAGCGATAAAATATAAATATGACAAACACGACAATTTACACCACCCCGTCCTGCGTATACTGCAAGATGGTCAAGGAGTTTTTCAAGGAACACAACATTGATTATAAAGAAAAAGATGTGGCTAAAGAGACGCTGGCTAGAGAGGAAATGTTTAAGATTTCACAGCAAATGGGCGTTCCGGTCATAGACATAGACGGCAATATAATCGTCGGCTTTGATAAAGAAAGACTTTCCGAACTGCTCGGCATTAAATAATTTAATATTTATGGACGCGACAGGCGATCGGCTTGGACCGGAATACATTATTAAAGTTTACGACCCCCGATTGGGCATGGGGGGGTTTTTGGTTATTGATAACACCAAGCTCGGGCCCGGCAAGGGCGGAATAAGAATGACTCCTGATGTTACGGAAGAAGAGGTTTTCCGTTTGGCAAGAGCAATGACATATAAAAATGCTTTGGCCAACATTCCTTTTGGCGGAGCGAAGGGGGGAATAATATGGAAAAGCGGGTCTGACGCGTTAAAAAAAAAATTCGTGCAAAGTTTTGCCCAAAAAATAAAGCCCTTTTTGGTTTCACGCTATGTTGCCGGCCCGGATGTTAATTCCGGCGAGAAAGAAATGGCTTGGCTGGTTGATGCCGTTGGTGATAAACGTTCGGCCACAGGAAAGCCCAAAAAACTCGGCGGGCTCCCGCACGAGCTGGGCAGCACCGGATTCGGAGTGGCCGAAACCGCGAAGGTCGCCGCCAAACTCAAAGGAATTGACATGGCGGGGGCTACAATCGCGATAGACGGTTTTGGAAATGTGGGCAGTTTCGCGTTTAAATTTCTTAAAAACGCGGGCGCAAAAATCGTGGCCGTTGCCGACAGATACGGCGCGATATATGACGGCGGGGGATTGAGTGAAAAAGATATTAAAAAAGTTAAATCATGCGGAAGGTCGCTCAAAGAATGCGCAAACGGAAAACCAATCAGCCGCGAAAAATTCTTTTCGCTAGCGGTTGATATTTTAATTCCGGCGTCCGTCACGGATGTAATCAATGAATCAAACAAAGAATCAATCCGGGCAAAAATAATCGTTGAGGGAGCGAATATCCCAATGCGTGAAAATATAGAAAACGAACTTTGGAGAAGGGGAATTATGATAGTGCCCGACATAATTGCCAATGCCGGCGGAGTAATTTCATCTTATGCCGAATACATGGGCTACGGGCCGGAAAAAATGTTTGAACTCGTGCGCCAAAAAATAAATTTTACGGCCAACTCCGTTTTGAGAAAATCAATCCAAAAAAACATAAACCCAAGAGCGGTTGCCATGGAGCTGGCGCTGAAAAAACTGGTATAATCTAAAATACCCATGCTTGATATTAAATTTATCAGAGAAAATCCGGACTTAATCAAACAGGCAGCGCGCAAAAAACGGCTGGAATTTGACGTTGACG
>JBBTVC010000073.1:0-1017 GCA_038063435.1 Patescibacteria group bacterium
TTCTGGGATGTGGTGCGCGAGGGTGTAGGCATAGACAATAAAAATGATCCCCGGCTTCTTTTGCGAAACGCTTTGATGACCTGTAAAATTGGCGAAAAGGGCAGAAATGCGCGAAAGGCTTCGGGTATTGCCAGTAAGCAGGTTACCAGTGAAGAGGTTTACCGTTGGGCCATTCGTTCGTGGAACGCTTGGCGGCGAGATGAACCCCTAGCTGTTCTGCGAGCCGTCCTCAATGCTGATAGGCCGAAAGTTAACTAACTTTCTTTTCACAATGCCCTGCGATTTTCCAATAGTCGCAGGGTTTTTTATTGTGAAAATTTTTGTTATGATAACGTGTCAAATCATTTAACAATCAAACCGAAATAGGTATCCGGCGAACCTCGGAAAATCTTACCGAAATTTTCTTTTTTTCTTGGATTTTTTCTTCGACTTTTTGTGAATTCATTTTTGTTTGATAAGCCCGGTAAATCGCATTGGTTTTTTTCTCGATCTGCCGTTTTAATTCGGCGGGATTGAGCGACAGATATATTTTTTCCAGTTCCCGTTTTTTCTCTTTTGAAACTTCAGGGGACTCCATAATTCGTTGATAGGGAGTTTTGGGTTTGTCATATTTTCGATGCAATTTACCACCATCTCTTTCTTTAGAAATTAACTTAATCACCGGCTGGAAAAAGTTTTTGTAAAGCCGCAATGGACCTCGATACAAATCGTTAATCAAGTTCATTTCTTCGATCGTGTCGTAGCGCAAATATCCCACCAGTCTTCGCACATGCGTGTAATTTTTCTGCTCCACCAGACAGTTGTCATTTTTCTTGTAGGCTCGTGACCTTGAAAAGTTAATCCCGGTATCAACCGAGTAGGCGTACAGGTGCGCGTTGATAAATTCCATGCCTCCATCGGAGTGGATTTCAGCCCAGGAAAACGGACACCTTTCTCTGGCACTGCCAATCCCTAGTTTAGTGTTTTCCTGCCCCTTGCCCCACACGGCTTCCTGTTCTGTCCAACCGCTTGATATGT
>JBBTVC010000074.1:0-3296 GCA_038063435.1 Patescibacteria group bacterium
TTTTTGCCGCTCTTGTTATTTTTGAAATTCCGGTCGTGTTTTTGACCGCAACCAGAGGCGCGATTTTAGGACTGGTCGGCGGCGTTATTCTCTTGGTTTTGCTTTTGGTGTTTTTAGCCAAAGATCGTCGGGCTAAAATCGCTTCACTTTGCGTAATCGGAGGCGTAATTATTCTGGCTTCGGTTTTTCTTTTGGTTCAAAATAAAGATTTTATCACCCAAAATCCGGTTTTTTCGCGTTTCAGCAACTTAAGCCTTCAGGACAGAACAGTGCAGTCGCGTTTTACGATATGGAGCATGTCTTTTGAGGGGTTTAAAGAGAGGCCGATTCTTGGTTGGGGTCTTGAGAATTACAATCAAGTTTTTAACAAGTATTATCAGCCGTCTTTGTGGCCGCAAGAGTCGTGGTTTGACCGTTCCCATAACATAATTTTTGATTGGCTGATACATGGAGGGGCCCTGGGCCTTTTGGCTTATTTAAGCATATTCGCGTCAGCAATTTATGCGCTTTGGCGCGGCTATATCAAGGATAAAAATAATGAAAACTTAATGACCGCCGCTGTTTTTACTTCGCTTTTTGCCGCCTATATTTTCCACAACTTTTTTGTTTTTGATAATCTGCTCTCGTATATCATGTTTTTCTCGGTTCTGTCTTTTATCCATGTCCGTTATACAGCTGAAATAGTTGGACAAAGTCCGACTTTGTCCACTTTTACGCCGGCTCATTCGTTTGTTTCCGCTATTCTAATCTTTTTATTGATAGCCGGTCTGTATTTCTTAAATATTAAGCCGCTGCTGGCCAATACCGCGCTTTTACAGATGATAAAGGACGCAAGTTCTCAAGGACAAAATATTGACACTATTTTGTCCGATTTTGACAAATCTATTGGCTATAAGACATTTGGCGTGGGAGAGGCGAAGGAGCAGTTGAGCAGTTATGCCAATGCCGTTTCTTCTTCCGGTCTAACCCCGCAGGCAAAAGAAAAGGTTTTGCAAAAAACGGCAATAGAGTTTGAAAAACAAATTAAAGACGCTCCAGACGACGCCCGTACTCAAATTTTTCTTTCGGCTATGTATAGCCGATTGGGCCGGCACAATGATTCTTTGACCGCGCTCAATAAGGCCCTAGAGCTTTCGCCGAAAAAACAACAGATATACTTCATGGTTGCCGATACTTATTTATCATTGAACCAGCCGATTAAATCCCTTGAAATCATGCAGCGGGCTTATGATTTTGACCCAACTTTTCCAGACGCGGTTAAAAATTTGGCGGTCACTGCCATTATTAATGGCCGGGATAGCTACGCAAGGGAGGTTTTAACGAGGCATTTTGACACTGATTTGGTGGCTGACGCCCGACTGATAAATGCTTACGTTAGTGTAGGTAATTTTGCCCGCGTGCGTGACATTTGGCTTGACTTTATAAGGCAAAATCCGAATAATCCGCAATATCATGTAAATCTAGCCGCAACCTATCTTCAGCTCGGCGAGCGCGCCAAATCCATACAAAAACTTGAGCGCGCCATTGAGCTTAATCCCCAATTCAAAGAAATTGGTCAAAACTTGATAAACGAGATAAAAGCCGGCCGGAATCCGACCCGTTACTAGATCGGAACGATTTCATTACATAGAGTTATCCACAGGGTCGCATTTGCGATTCTTTTTATTGGGGAGGATAATTACATAAAGGCGCTGGTTCTGCGCCCAAATAGTCTTAATATAAAGTTTTATTATTAATAATTATTAACTTATATAAGTCGAAAATATGAAAAACATATTAAGTTTTTTAAGTACTAAAAAAGTAAGCGGCGTGGTCATAGCCGTTGCTTTTTCGTTTCTTTTAGTGGCGCTCATAACCTACGGCGCGACCACTATTAGCACTAATATAAACACCGGAGGAGCTCTGGATGTTTCGGGTGCTTCTACGCTTACTAATATTACAGCTAGCGCTTCTTCTACTTTTAATGCCACTTTGACTGTTGGGGGTGCTGCGACTTTTTCGTCCGAGGCTACATTTAACAAGGCGTTACGGGCAAGCAGCACCGCGGATTTCACCGGCGCTTTTGCGACATATGGCGCCACAACCTTAGGTGATGCCGCGGTAGATAATATTATTATAACCGGCAACGCCTCAACCACAAATTCGTTAACCGTCAACAAAGATTTCTACGTTGATGGAACCGCGAGCACCACCAACCTTCTTGTTGGCAGCGGCAGTTCCGCTATTAGAGGATTGCTTGTCGGCTTCTGCAGTGTTAATCCCGGTGTTGCTGTTGTAGCGTCAAGCACTAAACAGGCCACATGTAGCGACGCCACAGGGGTTCGGGTTGGAGATAAAATATTTATCATGTCTACCACTACTCCTCCGGGTCAGAATGCGGGTTTGCGTATTACGGCCGCTTCTTCAACTGCTGCTGATGCTATTTTATTGGAAATTACTCATGCCACGGGCAGTGCCGCAAGTTTAACGGCTCAATCTTTTAATTTCTGGGTTGTGCGATAGCTTAGCGGTTTAACTAAAAACTAAGTTATCGCCTATGAAAAAAATCTATTTAACGATTTTAGCCGGAAGCCTCTTGATGCCAATTGCGGCTCTGGCTGCCTTGGGGGATGTTACGTTGGGGACTAGCGCCAAGATAAGCATAGGTGGTATTACTCTTGATGTTGTTGGTGGAGGAGTTAATACTGACATGATTGTCGTAGATTCAAGTAGTTTTGATGTTGGAATGCCACCCGGCGCTTCAATTGAGATTTCTTCAATTGATCGCCGAAGGCTTACTGTCACCACTCCGGGCTCAATAACATCGGGATTGAATTGTAGCGCAAGCGCTTCAACCTACACTATTACCAACCCATCAACCAATGTTTCTGCTACCACTACAATAACAATGACTTCTGATACCTGCGCTGCCGGCGGCGGCGGTGGAGGTGGAGGAGGGGGTGGCGGAGGCGGCGGAGGCGGTGGCGCCGCGCCCTATGTTCCTTTGCAAGCCGCTACGCCCGCGGTTCCGAGAGTGTCGCCAGCCGTTCCTTCATCGGTAGCCCAGCCTTCAGCATCTGCGCTTGGCGTCAGCCCGGCTTTTAACCGCTCGCTATCCACAGGTTCTTCTCACTCGGACGTTGTCAGACTTCAAAAACTATTAAACTCCGACCCCGACACAAGAGTATCCGCGAGTGGCGCCGGTTCTCCCGGCAAAGAATCAAATTTCTTTGGTTCGCTTACTCAAAAAGCGGTTCAGAAATTTCAGGTTAAGTATGGCGTAGTTAAGAATTCGTCTGATGCCGGATACGGATTAG
>JBBTVC010000075.1:0-1591 GCA_038063435.1 Patescibacteria group bacterium
TTAAAGTTATTTCCTCCTCGCTCCCATATTTGTCGGAGCGAGGAGGAAGTCTTGATTTTTTATGAAGTTTATGTTATTCTTTAAAACAACTTTTAAGAGAATTTTAGCCAATATATTTGGCTGCGATTCTCTTGTCTTAATCTGCCCAATAGGCGAATTGAGGCAAGTGTTCTTTTAGAAAAAAATAAACACCCTGAAAGGAGGGAAAAATATGAAAAAAATAGCGATTTACGGAGGGAGTCTTAATCCGCCAAGGCCGACTCATCGGACGATTGCCGAACTTATGGCGCGCGAGTTTGATGAGGTGATTATTGTTCCTTGCGGACCAAGGCCGGATAAGCCGACGGTCAACGACATTGACCCGTTTCATCGAGCTGTCATGGCCGACATGGCTTTTGCCAACTTGCCAAAAGTTCGGGTTGAACTTTTTGACTTAGAAAACGGAACATTCACGCGCACTCACAAACTTGATGAAATATTTAAGGGCCGCGGGGAGGTTTGGCACGTTGTAGGAACCGATTTGGTCAATGGCGGCAATAAAGGCCAATCTTTTATCCAGCGTGAATGGGAAAATGGAGCCGAGGTATGGCAAAATCTTAATTTCGCGATTGTCCGTAGACACGGCGCAAAAGTAGCCGACCACGACCTTCCGCCGAATCGTAAGATTTTCAGAACGTCTTTTACCGGAAGTTCTTCGGAGGTTCGTGAAAGGGTCTTTGCCCACAAACCCATTGAAGGATTGGTTGACCGGAAAATAGAGGATTATATTCAGCGATATGGTCTTTACCGCGGAGCAGTGGTTGGATCAAGAACGAAACTGGTTCTAGACGAAATTCGGCCAATAATTCTTGTGGACGACCGCAATCCAAAAGCCGAAGAGTTTGCGCGCTTGTCGGGTCTGAAAAATTCCGACGACCCCAATCTGATTGTGGTTGTCGGTGGCGACGGATTCATGCTTCATGCTATTCGTAGCCACTGGAGAAAGCGTTTGCCCTTTTTCGGAATCAATTATGGGACTTACGGATTTTTGCTGAATAATCCCGAGAGTCCTTCGGTTCGCGAGCTTCTTTACGGAAAATTAAATGTGGACATAAACCAGATGCCTCTGCTTTACGCTGATATTACAGGAATAAGCGGGACAAAAAGGGGGGCGTTGGCTTTTAACGACGTCTGGGTTCGCCTTGATTCGGGCCAGTCCGCTTGGGTTGAACTGGAAATTGACGGCATTAAACGAATCAGCCGGCTTGAGGGCGACGGCATTTTGGCCGCAACGTCTGCCGGTTCAACCGCTTATGCCAAATCAGCAGGCGCGACTCCTATTCTTGACGCCGGAGCCCGCACCATAACTCTCGTTGGCTTGCACGTGTTTCAGCCGAACTGGAAACACGCGCAGATTTCTCTTGATTCGGAAGTCGTTTGGCGTAATCTCAATCCGAGAAAAAGGCCGGTTAAATGTTTCGTTGACGGCCGGGATCTCGGGAATGTCCTTGAGGTGAAAATAAGGAAAAGCCGGATTGCCTCAGTCGAGCTGGCTACCCCGCCCGACCGCGCCGAAAAAATCATGTCCAGCCAATTCCCGAACTAGAGGAGG
>JBBTVC010000076.1:0-4773 GCA_038063435.1 Patescibacteria group bacterium
TGTCATCCAAAATCGTTCCCAAAATCTGGTCTATCGCTGTTTTGGGGTCAAGGCCTGTTTGTCTTTGCTGAATGTATGAAACAAAAAGATCGCGGGTTGTTTTTTGGGTCAGATTTAGAGGGTTTTCTTGGGACGGCTCTTGTTTTGGAGTCGGGACGCTTGGCTCGTTATTTTTTATTTCCTCGCCATCCGAAATGCCGTCGTTGTCTGAGTCGTCGTTATTGGGATTGGTGCCCCAAAGCGTTTCCTCCCAGTCTTTGAGTCCGTCATTATCTGAATCTGGCGATTCAACGGTTGATTTTGTCGTCGCGGTGACTGATTGTTCGGAGTTTATCGCGGTTTTTTCGTCTCCGGACTTGTTGAAAAACCAAAAACCGCTTATGACCAGGGTCAAAGCCAAAATTGTTGCAAAAATTATTCTTTTTTCTATGACAAATGCCAAAATTTGGGGCAGTATGCCTTACAATAATTATAGCATTTGCTTTTTGCCTTTAATTTTATCCTGTTTTTAAGTGTGGATAACCATTGCTATAATAAAAACATGAGAAAATCATTGTTCGTCGCGCTCGTTTTATCGTTTGTTTTTGCCGCTTTCGCGCCGTTTTCTATTGCTGGCGCCAAAAATGAAGCCATGGCCGCTTTAACGGGCGGGCCTTTTGGCGGGCGCATAAAAGTAATTGATCGTGTCTGTGCCGGGGGGATAATGTTCACTCTTGGTCCGCCAACTCCGGGCACCTATTTTTACCCCTATTCCGCGATTACTTATCCCTATGGGCCGCCAAACAGGGAGGGCAAGTGGACCTTGGGGTTGGCCAGAGCCGGAGGCATCTGCGTTGCCGGCAAAAAAACATATCCGACCCAATATACGGTCATCATTATAGGCACTAGTTTATAGACTTACCTGTCAAACATTGGATGTTTGACATCTGACAAGACAGGCCCAATTTTCAAGAGATAAATTCTCGGCGCGGGCGTTTTCGGCGACACGGCAATTTGTCAAAAACTCGGTTTTTGACAACTTAAGGTTGCTTTTGAGCAATTTTCTTTTGTGCGCGAATCCGGCTTTAACCAGTTTGAAGAACGTTTTTTGGCTTAGGCCATGTTTTTTAAAGAAATCCTCAGGTTTTTTACTAAATACAACAACCGCGGAATCCACCCTGGGTCTGGGGCTGAAATTTCCGGCCGATACCCGAAAAGCTATTTTGGGGTCGCTGAAAACCTGTACCGAAATTGCCAAAAGATTCATTTTATCCTTCTTTGGTCCAAACTTAGTTTGGGCTACGACGCGTTGAGCCACCTCTTTTTGCAGCATTAAAACCATTTTTTCTGTCCAAAGTGGACAAAGTCCGACTTTGTCCACTTTGGGTAATAAAAGGCGTAGGAGCTGGCCGGTCAGATAGTATGGAATATTGGCCACGACTTTGTTAAATATCCGATGTTTAGCCGGTTTTTTGAGGAAGTCGCGGATGTCGGCGCAAATTAGAGTTAACTTTCCCGATTCAATGAATTTTTCAAAGCGCTGGTTTAAAAAGTTAAAAAGTTCAAGGTCTTTTTCAACGGCGATTAATTTTTTGGCGCATTTAAGCAGTTCTTCGGTCAAAATCCCCCGCCCAGGGCCTATCTCAAGCACGACGTCGCTTTCTTTAATTTCGGCGGCTTCAACGATCCTTTTTGCTATTGATTTTGATGTAAGAAAATTTTGGCCAAGTTTCGTCATAGTTCAATGGTTTTTTCTCCATCCGCTTTTTCCAGCAAGTCGGGAGGGATGTCTTCTAAAAATCTTGACGGCATGTTGACCTGTTTTTCGCCGAATATGGTGCGAAAAAAGGCCAGCGACAGATATATTTTTTTGCGTGCGCGGGTTAAGGCGACATAAAAAAGCCTTCTTTCCTCCTCCAGTCTTAGTTTCTCATCTTCTCCGCCGATGGTCGTATGCGGAAAAAGGCCGTCTTCAAGTCCGGCGATAAAGACATAATTAAATTCTAGTCCTTTGGCGGCATGAACAGTTGTCAGCGGAACGCCTTTTTTCTTGCCGTCCAGAGAATCCTGGTCGGACATCAGACTTGCTTCTTCCAGCATCTTTATTATGCCCGAGGGGGGGCTTAGTTCGTCAAAACGGCACGACAAGCTGACCAGTTCCTTGATGTTGGCAAGGCGCATCAGCCCTTCTTCGGTATCGGCGTCAAACATATCAAAATACCCGCTTTCTTTAAGAACCCCGGCCACGGCACGCGAAGCCGGAAGTTTTTCGGCCAATGTTTTGATTTTGGCAAGATTTTTTTCAAAGCCGGATATTTTTTCCCGTTCGTGCGGTTTAAGTTCGCTTCCGGCCAAATACTTAACCAAAAGCGCCTTGCCTATCCCCCGCGCGGGCGAATTTATTATTCTTTTTTTGCTCAAAAGGTCGGAAGAATTGAGTCCGGCGCGCAGGTAAGCCAAAACGTCTTTTATTTCTTTTCGGCCGTAAAATTTCACGCCGACCACGTGGTAAGGGAGATTATAGGCCAGGAATTTTTCTTCAAGGACCCTGGATTGGGCGTTGGTGCGGAAAAGCACGGCGATTTCCTCCGGCTTTACGCCGTTTTTCGCGAGCTCCGAAATTTTAGCGGCAATAAAATCAGCTTCGTCATTTTCGTTTTCAGCCGCGCATATCGCCAGTTTTTCCCCGCCCTCTTTTTTGGTGAAAAGATTTTTAGGCCGCCTCAATTTGTTTTCTGAAATTACGGCGTTGGCCGCGTCCAGTATGGGCTTGGATGAGCGATAGTTTTCTTCAAGGGTTATAACCTTGGCTTTGGGCCACGAAGCTTCAAAATTTAAAATATTTCTGAAATCGGCTCCGCGGAACGAATAGATGGACTGGTCTAGGTCGCCTACGGCGCAGATGTTTGAGTGTTTGGACGCCAAGGCGTTTGCCAGCATATATTGGACATGGTCGGTGTCCTGATATTCGTCAATGTTTACGTATTGCCAGAGGTCTTGATATTTTGACAAGACTTCGGCATTCCCTGAAAAAAGCGAAACGGTCCTGACCAGAAGATCGTCAAAATCAAGCGAGTCCGACGACTTTAGTTTTTCTTCGTATGACCGCCAAACGTCCCCGAGGGTTTTAGAAAAGCGGTCTTTGGCGTCGGACGAAAAGTTTTCGGCGCCGACAAGGTCGGATTTTTTTTGCGAGATTATTTTTTTGATTTTAGACGGCGGGAATTGTTTCGGGTCTACGGCAAGCTCTTTTATCGCCTCTTTTACCAGCGCGAGCCTGTCTTCCTCGTCAATTATTGAGAAGTTTTTGGAAATTCCGGCGGCTTTGTGCTCATGTCTTAAAATCCAGGCGCCGAGAGAGTGAAACGTGCCGATCCACGGAGCGGATGCTGGATATTGGAGGAGTTTGGCCACTCTCTCTTTCATTTCGTTTGCCGCCTTGTTTGTGAAAGTCATAGCGAGAATACTTTCCGGTTTTATGCCGCCCGAGATCAGTTGGGCGACCCGGTAGGTCAAGACCCTGGTTTTACCCGAGCCCGCGCCCGCTATTATCAAAAGCGGGCCGTCTTTATGTAAAACCGCCGCTTTTTGCGCTACGTTTAAGTCGGCAAGAAGAATGTTCTTGTCTGCCATATCCCGACCTTATACTGCTTTTGGCTTGCTATCAAACATTTTTATAAATAAAGTTAAGACTTTTGTCAAGTTTTTGGATATTTACGGCTGTGGATAAGTAATTTGACCCAAATTGACTCCGGGCTTTGGAGGGGCTATGATTAATGTGTTCCGGTAGATGTACCGGTTTTGTTGTTTAAAGGCCGATCTTCGGTTTTTCCCCTTAATTTAAGCCTATTTTAGACGCCAATAAAAACTTTTGCGGCCCAAAGAGGGTTGCCAAAAGCCTTATAACCTCTTTTAAAACCCTTTCGGGACTCAAAGGTTTGTTGATTATTTGGGCCGTTTCCGGCCTATTTTTTGTCGGTTTCGGCCGGGCGGAAGCCAGTTTCATGAGTGTTTTAAAAAACCTGTTCGGCGCTGACGCCAAAGCCCAGCCGGCTACGGTTTTAAATTCGCAAAATATGCCGCTTTTAGACGCGCCGACCAACATTGACCCTTTAGCCGGAATTGGCGGCGGGGACATAACTATCGTTCAAAACAACGCCCTTTTGCCCGTTTCCGGGCCTATGGGAAGTTTGGCCGACGTGGAGGTTGAGTCCAAAAGCCGCGATCAAATTTCGATTTATATCGTCAGGGAAAAGGACACTCTTTCAGGCATTGCCAAGATGTTTAGCGTTTCGGTTAATACTATCGTCTGGGCCAACGATCTTAAGAGAAACGACCTTATCTCTGCCGGCCAGACCCTAATCATCCTTCCCATTTCCGGGGTTCAATACGAAATAAAATCCGGGGACACCATCCAGTCCGTGGCTAAAAAATTCAAGGGAGATGTTGATGAAATCATCAATTTTAACGACCTGCCTTTGGGCGGCAAATTGACGGTTGGACAGACCATCGTCATTCCAAACGGCGAATCTTACATCGTATCAAGCGGGGCTTATTCCAGAAATCCGTACCGAGGAGGAGGCGGGCCGGTTTATGACGGCTATTATATGCGCCCTATTTCGGGAGGACGCAAAACGCAGGATATTCACGGCTATAACGGCGTTGACCTTGCCACTTACTGCGGCGCGCCGGTATTTGCTTCGGCCCCGGGCAATGTTATTGTCAGCCGAACCTACGGTTGGAACGGCGGATATGGGCTTTACGTTGTTATAAATCACGCAAACGGCACGCAGA
>JBBTVC010000077.1:0-25217 GCA_038063435.1 Patescibacteria group bacterium
CATACCAATCAGGTGGTTGAAGCGCTTCTGGAATCAGGCTCGAATTATGTGGTTATTTACCCTAATAATGATCCCGGGACCGATGCTATTTTAAATGTCTATCAGAAAAAGCTTTCGCGCCATCCTCGGTTTGTCATTCACCCCTCTTTGCGTTTTGAGTATTTTTTGACCATTTTAAAGAACGCGCGTTTTATCATCGGCAATTCTTCGGCCGGTGTTCGTGAAGCGCCATATTACGGCGTTCCGACAATTGATATCGGCAGTCGGCAAAATGGACGAATAAAGGCGGGGATGGTCAAGAGTGTCAAGCGCTGTGAGTACAATAAAGACGACATTTTGGCTCTGATAAAAGAAATTGTCGGTTCACCGACGCGTTATCAGTCGACGAATCATTTTGGCGATGCCGGCAGCGACAAAAAATTTTTGGATATTTTATTGAATAAAAATGTCTGGCAAATTAAAGCGCAAAAACAGTTTCTGGACATAGATTTTTAGCCTTGACTAAAAATAATTTTGGAGTACCATAAATCTACATATTATGGTCTCAAAAAAATTAGGAATCGGAGTTGATATTGAAAGCATATCTCGTTTTCAAAAGCTTAATTTTAATAAAAACAAAAATTTTTACGAGAGAATATTCAATAAAAATGAGATTAGATATTGCCTTAGTAAAAAAGATTCTTCTCAACATTTTGCGGCAAGATTTTGCGCGAAGGAGGCTTTTATAAAGGCAGTAAGCAAGACAATTAAAGACCACAAGGACATAGAGGTAAAAGTCAAAAACAATAAGCCCTTTATTGTTTGGGATAAGAAAAAATATTTATTATCTTTATCGCACGAAAAGGACAAAGCAATTGCGTTCGTGATAGTTAAAAATGAATAAAGAGGAATTATCATACTACCTGAAAAGGTATAAAGAATTAGAACAGACGGGAGAAAATAAATTAAAAATAGCCATCCTGTCCAGTTTTACTATTAATGGCTTGGGTGAAATTATTTCTGTGAAGTGCCATGACGATATTAATACCGGTTTATTGGCATACGCCGCAGATTATAATCAAATTGACCAGGAAATTATTGACGCAGATAGCGGGTTGAGAAAATTTAAACCCGATATCACCGCAATATTTATTGATCACAAATATCTACTCGGTGATAATTTACAAAAATTACTTGACCAGAATTTAGAACAAAGATCAGAATATATTAATGGCAGAACGCAAGAGTTCTTCGCTTTGGCGCGCATATTTTTAGACAATATTGAGGGGACTCTAATAGTTTCAAATTTGCCTCTATTGTCCTATTCTCCGTTTGGAATTTTTGACGAAAAAACGCAGGCATCCTATAAAGACGCGGTTGTGAATTTTAATTATAATTTAAAAAAAGAGTTTATAGGCAATAACAGGGTATACATTGTTGATCTGGCGGCCTTTTTTTCTAAATACGGAGAATACAACATAGTTGATGAAAAAATGCTCTATTTGGCCGATATGTATATTAGTCCTCAATATCTGCCGTTATTGGCAGAAGAAATAATGAGTTTTATTAAGCCCTTTTGCTCTAAAAATAAGAAATGCATTGTTCTTGATTTGGATAATACGATTTGGGGCGGAGTGGTTGGGGAAGATGGATTTAATAATATAAAACTTGACGACGACTCTTCCGGCAAGGCTTATAAAGATTTTCAGAAATATATACGCGAACTTTATAAAACAGGAATCATACTCGCGATAAACAGCAAAAATAATCCCGAAGACGCATTAGAAGTGATTGAAAAACATCCTCACATGATGTTGAGAGAGAAAGATTTCGCTTCAATTCAAATAAATTGGGACGATAAAGTGAGTAATTTAAAAAGAATAGCAAAGGAGATAAATATAGGCACTGATTCGCTGGTCTTTGTTGACGACGATCCAATTAATAGAGGGCTGGTTAGGGAATTGATGCCCGAAGTTCTTGTGGTAGATTTGCCAGAAGACCCCTCAAATTATGTCAGGTTCTTCAAGAGTTTAAATGATTTTAATAGATTGCAAATTACCAACGAAGATTTTAGAAGAGGTGAGTCATATTATCAAGATCGTAAAAGAAACCAATTTGAAAAAGAATTTCATAATATAGAGGACTTCATTAAAAGTTTACAACTTGAAGTAAAGATTGATTTGGCAAATGCATTTACAGCTCCAAGAATATCGCAGCTTACGAAAAAAACAAACCAATTTAATTTAACGGCAAGAAAATATTCGGAGGAGGATATCACTAATTTTATAAATTCCAGCGCCCACGAAGCTTTTTCTGTAAATGTAAAAGATAGATTTGGAGATTACGGACTTACAGGTTCATTCATCATTAATAAAGAATCAGATAAGAGATGGGGGATTGAAACTTTCTTATTGAGCTGTAGAATACTGGGCAGAAAAGTGGAGGATCATATTATAGAATACATTATTAATTTAGCGAGAAAAAACCAAATTGAAGAATTGGTTGGTGAATATATTCCCACTGCAAAAAATATCCAAACCGCCGACTTTTATGAGAAACGCGGATTTCAAAAAATAAACGAGAACCTTTACGTTTTAAAAATTAAAAGATAAAAATGAACACCCAAAAAGATAATTTAAAGAAATTCGATGAATTACTGGTCAGAATCCTGGAAATTCCTAAGTCAGACATAAATGATAAGCTATCGCCTGACGATGTTAAAACGTGGGATTCTTTCAACGGGTTGCTTATTGCCAGCGAACTGGAGTCATTATTCGGCCTTAGATTTACGATTGAAGACATTTCGGGAGTTAAAAACGTAGGCGACATGAAGCGGGTTTTAAGGAAATATAATATAGAAATTTAAAATGAAGACAAGCGGATTAAAAGAATTAAAATATAAAGATATTAAAATCGGAGACGAGGCTTCGTTTGACGCGGTTATAACGGAAGAAGACGTCAAATCTTTCATGAAAATCAGCGGCGACATTAATCCCCTTCATTCGGACGAAAAATACGCATTAAGCACAAAAATCGGAGGAAAAATAGTGCACGGCATGCTGGTTTCCTCTCTGTTTTCCACATTGGTGGGGACGCATCTTCCAGGAAAATATTGCCTTTATTTGTCCCAAGAACTGCAATTTAAGAATTTCGTAAAACCCAACACCCAACTAATGATTCAAGGCCGGGTTATAAATAAAATGGACGCATTGAAATTGATTACGATAGACACAAAAATATCGGATAAAATTTCAAATAAGATTTACGTTTCCGGAAAGGCAAGAGTTCAGCTTTTACAATAAACAAGCTTTAAAATGACCTTTGACGAATTAAAAGAAAAATACCCGCACTTTGTTGCCGCCGCGGATTATCTGGAAGAAAATTGCTATTTTTTTAAAGCAACCTTCCGCAAGATTAAACAATTGGAACTTGATTACGAATTTGCGGAGAAGCTGTGCAAAGATTGCTATGACTACGTCAAAGGAAACAAAGACGAATACCATAAAAAAGTACATACATTAATTGATTTCTCGGTGGAATTTTTGAGATTACAGCTGCATCTCCATAAGACGGGGCATTATTTATATTCGTCTTATGAAGAACTTGACAGGCATGTGTACAGTGATCCGAATAGAAAATTAAAGGGGCCGTGGTATATGTGGGCTCTATATTTTTCCCAAATATTCTGGGTAACTCATTGGAATGTTTTTAAGTTTTTTATTTCGGAATTTGTAAAGAACAATAATGAGCGCGGCGATATTTTGGAGGTTCCGGTGGGGACCGGCATCTTTATAAGTTATTTTTTAAAAAATAATTCCGGATGGAATGGGGCCGGAGTAGATTTGGGCGAGACTGCCATTGAATTTGCAAAAAATGTATTGTCGTGGGACCGTATAGAAAAAGACAGAATAGATATTATAAAGGAAGATATCTATAAATTTAAAACTGACAAAAAGTTTGATAAAATATTATGCGGAGAATTTTTGGAACACGTGGAAGATCCCCTGGGTGTATTAAAAAAGCTTCATACTTTACTAAATGAAAACGGGAGAGTTTTTTTAACCGTCGCGGTGTATGCCGAGATGGTAGATCATATATATTTGTACAGGTGCGCAAACGATGTGAGAGAGCATGTCAGACTGGCTGGCTTTGTTCCGGAAAAAGAACTGGTGCAGGCTGTTTTTGAAAAAGATAGTCCCGAGGGGGTAAATGTGCCGATAAACTACTGCGCGATACTAAAGAAGGCCGAAAATGAATAATTTGCTTGAAAGGTTCGCGAAACTGATAGTTTTTTATGACAAAAAAGACCGGTCAAAATTCAAGCGGTTTGTTTCCTCGTATTTTTACCCCCGGTATATTTTAAACAACGATGAATTTTTTGATTGGCAATATCTTAAAAATCCCCACAACTTTTTCAAGAATTATTCCGTGGGGATTATTAAGGAAAATAAAAAATTTCTCGGCTTTCTGGGCCTGGTGCCCTACAAGTTGAAAGTATTTGATAAGACTCATAAAAACTGCGGGGCATTATGTAACTTGATGATTGATAATGCTTGCAGGGCGCTGGGTTTGGGAAGCGTTCTTGTGGCGGCCTGCCAAAAGAATTTTTCTTTGATTACGGGCACGGGGTATAATCCAAAAACAGAACAGATGTATAAGCGGATAGGCAACTGGT
This sequence comes from Patescibacteria group bacterium, assembly GCA_038063435.1. Taxonomy (GTDB): domain Bacteria; phylum Patescibacteriota; class Minisyncoccia; order HO2-45-28; family HO2-45-28; genus HO2-45-28. The sequence goes on from JBBTVC010000077.1 coordinate 4,655, forward strand.
TTGCCATGGGTAATCTTGATAGATATATTTTTATCATAGATCCCCAAAAATGCGCGCTTATTGAAAACCCTCAAAATCCGGACTTCCATAAATTTGAAAAATTTATGGAAAAAGAGACGGAATGTTTGTCGCAATATAATTTTGAGGAAATTGAAAAATTTGGCGATGACATAAATGATTTTTGGAAAAAAGCGCGCAATAGATTTCCTGTTACTGTGGAAAGAGACGACGATTATCTAAATTGGAGATTTACAAATCATCCGCTGTTAAAATACAGCTTGTACGCCGCTAAAAAGGACGGCGAAATAAACGGATATCTGGTTTCAAGAACAGAAACAGCTCAAGAGAACAATCGCGAATACAAAATCGGCAGAATTGTTGATTTGGTGTCTATGAGCGAATGCGACGATTTTATAATCAGCGCGTTCGTTAAACTGATGAAACAAAAACGCGCGGATTTCATTGACTTTTTTTCCACCGGTAAATTTTATGCCGAGGCGCTGGAAAAACGCGGGTTTATAAATTCGGATAAATTCGGTTTAAATAGATTTCCCAGAGTTTTTAAACCAATAGAAAGAAATAGAGGTCCCATTAATTTCTTGATATACTTTGACGACTCGTTGGAATATATTAAAGAAAAATTATTAGATATTAATTCCTGGTATATGACTTTATCTGAGGGCGATTTGGATAGGCCGAATATACCCAGAGGGTTAGCTAAAAAATAAATTTCAGAGCATGGCAAATAAAATTTCAATAATAACGTATCATTACGTTCGGAATTTAAAGCATTCCCGCCACCCTCAAATTAAGGGCCTCGATATTAATCTTTTTAAAGAACAGCTTAATTATATTTTGAAATACTACGGCATTATTCGAATGCAGGACTTGTTTGAGGCTATTGGGGGAAACAAAAAACTGCCTGAAAATTCTTTGCTCTTAACATTTGATGACGGGTACATAGACCATTTTGAATCAGCGTTTCCTATTCTGGATGAGTTGGGGATACAGGGAAGTTTTTTCCCTCCTGGCAAGGCCATTTGTGAGCACAAAGTTTTGGATGTCAATAAAATCCACTTTATTTTGGCTTCAGTTGAAGACAAAAAATTGCTCATTGAGAATATATATTCTTTGATGGATAAATACCGTAAAGAATTTAATCTTGAACCAAACGACATTATCCGCAATAAATTAATAACGAAAAGCCGTTTTGATGCCGAAGAAGTTTCTTTTATAAAAAAAATATTACAGAAAGCTCTGCCCGAAAAACTGCGAAATATAATCGTTGATAACTTATTTTTTAAATATGTCAGTAAAGATGAGGCGGCGTTTTCCAGAGAATTATATATGGATGCCGATCAATTAAAATACATGACAAAACACGGAATGTATGTCGGCGGTCATGGCTGGGATCATTATTGGTTAGACACTCTATCTGAAGATCAGCAAAATAAAGAAATAGAACTTTCTTTAAAATTTTTGGAAACGATTGGCTGTGATACTTCTGCGTGGGCAATGTGCTATCCTTACGGAGCGTATAATGATTTTTTGATTGCTTTACTAAAGAGCCGCGGCTGCAAACTGGCATTAACCGCGGAAGTCGGAATTGCCGATTTAACCGCCGGCAATCCTTTTATCTTACCGAGATTGGATGCTAATGATTTGCCAAAAGACGAAAACGCAGAACCCAATGAGTGGACATTAAAAGTTATCAGCGGCGGCAGTTAGATTAAAGTTTTGGATACAAATTTATGGAATTAAGATGCCCTATTTGTAACAGCAATCAACCCTCCCTCTTTAAGAGGTTCGGCAAGTGGTCGCTTTTTAAATGCCAAAGCGACGATTTTATTTTTGTTTATCCACTGCCCTCCGATAAAGAAATAAATGATTTTTATAATTCCGGAGAGTACTTTAATGCAAGCGCAAAAAACAGGAAGTTCGGCTATAAAAATTATCTTAAAGACAAGGTAATTGCCGAAATGAACGACAAAATATATTTTTTTAAAATTAAAAAATGGCTGCCGCCTCTAAATTTATCGGACGAATCGTCGGGAGACAAAAAGTTGTTGGATGTCGGCGCCTCTCACGGCTTTTTCATGGAGTGCGCCCGAAAACACGGCTTTAATGTTTTCGGCAATGATTTGTCGGAGGAAGCAGTTCACTACGCTAAAAAGCAGAATTTAAACGCGTCGTTGGGAAGTACAAAAGAGCAAAATTATCCCTCAAACTATTTTGATGTAATAACCATCATGGGTGTTATTGAACATTTTAAAAATATTAATGATGAGATCGCGGAAATAAAAAGAATTTTAAAACCTCAAGGCTTGCTGATCATTCAAACCTTAAGTACGGCTAATTTTGTGGGCCACGGAGCGATTAAGCCGCCGGAACATCTAATTTATTTTAACGAGAAGAATCTTTCTTATTTTTTGTCCGAAAGAGGTTTTAAAGTGTTGGAAACGAAATTGCTTATAACTTATTATGGACTGGAAGATTTTATCTCCCGCACTCTAGGCCGATTGTTTAATAACCATAATAACAAGCTGATTGGCGCTACAGAAAACATCGTGATTAAATTAATTTCGTATTTTGGCTTGAGAAACGCGCCAATGCCATTTTTTGACGGCCAATTTTTAGCTATAGCCAAAAAGCAATAAAGCTGTTATGTTCTTGCTAGAATCAGATTTTTGACACGAAGGAGGTTTTGGCATGGCAGATCGGTTGATTATGGCAGAGCGTCTGATTGCCGAAGACCAGCTTACTGCGCGGATGAATCTTGTTGATGATGATAGTTCGCTTAAAGATCGCGCGAATATAATCCATAAAAAGGTGACTCTAATCGCTTGTCCCTGGACGTTTTATGACCATGTTGAATTCCGTTCTCAACAGCTCGGCCTCGGTTATGTCGGAGCTTATCTTCTGCAGTTCGGCCACGCAATTGTAGCTTTTATTGACCCGATGATTGACGGCGGAGAGACGGTTCGGGTTCCGATACAGACAAAGTATCAGATGACCAATCGTTTTGGCCATCCCGATGAATGGATTGTTTCGCAAATTCCCCGCGATACCGATGTTATCGGCATCAACGCGCCGTTTACCGATTCTCGCATTGTTCTTTATCCGCTAGTGAAAAAAATTAAAGCCGTTTTTCCCGACATCCCGGTTGTAATTGGCGGCATTCTCGCGACAACCCTGCCCCATCAAGTTATTTTGGAATCGGGAGCCGATGTTGTCGTTAAGGGCGAAGGAGAAATCGCGTTTTCTAAAATATTAAATGGTCATCCGCTTGATAAAATTCCCGGGCTCGTTTTTAAGCAAGCCGACGGCTCAATTTTTGAAAGCCCGCTACGAAGCGAGCAGTTGAAAACGATTGACATGATTCCGCCGCCCGGCTACGATTTCAGGCCGATGAAGTGGTATGTGAGATGGTCGCCTAGAGGCAATCAAGCGGATAGGACGCTCTCGCTCATTTCTTCCCGAGGATGTCCTTTTACCTGCGAGTTTTGCTCCATTCCCGAGAAAGGACAGCTTTGGCGGCCCTTTACGCCCGAGCGCGTACTTCAAGAGATAAAAATGGCGATAGAGAAATGGCAGGTCAACCACATTGAATTTGAAGACGATAATTTTACCCTTCAAGAGCCGAGAGCCCTTAAAGTTCTTGAATATCTTCGCGACTTGCGTAAACGGGGTCATGATTTTCTTTGCACGTTTCCGAACGGCATCATGATTGATAAAATGACTGAAAAATTGGCGGCACTTCTTAAAGAAGCCGGAACAGAGATCGTGTATCTGCCGGTTGAATCAGGTGACCCGCGCACACTTTTGGCGATGGATAAACCGATGGCCGAAAAACATCTCGAAAAGACCCTACAGGTCGCGAAATGGTGCGTAGATGCCGGACTTCGCGTTTCATGTTTCTTCATTGTCGCGTATCCCGGCGGCAGGTTGAGTAAAAAATATCTGCATAATCCTGAATTACTGTTGCGATATAAAAATTATCTCATAAAAAGCAACGGGGAATTTTTTGAAGAAGACGAGGATGTGCGGGATTATCTAAAAAATAATCAGGAATTGTTTATGAAGGGCGAGGACAGAGAAAGCTTCGAGACCACTATCGTGTTTTGTAAAGAACTTCTGGCCCTCGGAGTTCATGGGATTACGCCACTTATCGCAACGCCTTATCCCGGCACTGAAATGTATGAAGTTTGCGCGCGCTTTGGCTGGCTTGCTTTCGGAGACGATCGCGAGGTTTTAACAACGGTTTCATATGCCGCGGTTAATCCAGGGCGCATTCAGATTAATACGCCGTGGTGTTTACAGCAGGAAGCATACGACCGCTGGCGGGAAATGATGGATATGTTCCCGACATACCACAATGTGCGAAAAGCAGACGATGGGGGAGCGGAGTTGCTTACGGGCGATAAGATTCGGGAGATTAAAAAGTAAGCCGCAAAATCGCTTCGGTACACGTCGATGTATCGGAGAGATTTTTTTAATTTAGTATGAAATACGCAATTATCTTTGACAAAAATATGAAAATATTTTATTCTTAATGATAAATGCGCTAAGGTTTTCGAATAATTGGAGTGCTTTGAGTATAGTGATGCGCTATAGTCATGATAATAAAAAATATTCAAAAAAATAAAGAGACAGAAAGGCTCCTGTTATTAGATTGGGACGGGACGCTTTTGAATAATTTGGCGCTTCAATATGTATGCGTCTCAAAAGTTTTTGAGCGGTATAGTGTCGCCACGCCGACGCTGGAAGAATATCGTCGAGAAATAGATGTGGATTTTATGAAATTTTTCTATGCGCGTGGCGTTCCAACGCATATTACCATTGAGGAGGTGCGAAAAATTCTTAAAGAAACACGGCACGAGTACTATAATAAAAAAGAAAATCCGCTCCGCGTAGCACTACGAGAAGATGCGGTTAGCGTGCTCTCTCGATGCCGGGAGCTTGGCATAAAAACTGCTGTGATTAGCGCAGAAACTCCGGAAGCGCTTGATCGTGGATTGTCTCAATTTAACGCAAAACCATTGCTGGATTATTATCGTGGTCTTGCTTTCCAAAAAGACTCCGCCATTTTAGAAACGTGCGCCTTATTTAATATACAGCCAGCGTATACATTCTATGTGGATGATCTTGCTAATGGCATTGAGAGCGCAAAAAAAACGGGCGTTACGGTATGCGGTATGATGAATAATGGCCACAATGCTCCAGAAAGAATCTTAAATGCGCATCCGGATTTTCTCGTTGATTCACTCACAGAAGTTCTTGAGATCATTATTCACGGGGAACTTGACAAGAAAAGTTAAGTAAAGTATTCTAGTGAAAGTGAAAAGATGTAAAGATCTTTAAATCTTGAATAAGGAGGGTTCTAATGAAGCGCAAAAAGCTTTCGGTTGGCATTGATATTGGTGGCACAAAAATTAGAGGTATAATTTTTGATGGTAAAAATATTATGCAAACCGAGGAAAGAAAGTACCGCAGTAAACCGCCTACGAAGAAAGAATTTTTCTCTGTGCTTTGGGGTGTAAGTGATGGGCTGATGTCCGGTGTTTCCCCAGATCAACTATTGGGTATCGGAATTGGTACGGCAGGGAATGTCTCTCAAAAGAGGATTTACGCCGGACCACAGCTTGATGTCTTAAACCACGTTAATTTAAAAGATGAAGCGAGAAGACGTTATGGCGTGCCAATTCAGGTAGTCAATGATGTGCAGTCCGGAATTGTGAGTGAGTGGCTTCTTGGCGCCGGGAGGGGCGCGCAATCCGTATTTATGGTTACTATGAGTACCGGAACAAGTGGCGCTTTCATTAAGAACGGCAAGCTTCAGAACGGATTTTTTGGCAGTGCGCATGCTGTCGGATTCATTATCATTGACGCAGAGCGCGCGCGAAGGGGCGAGCCCGGGCATTTGGAGCATTTTGCATCTGAGCAATTTTTTGTGACTCGGGGGATTGATCCAAAGGTTGCTAATTCCGAAGCGCAAAATGGGAACAAAGAAATGCAAGCGCTCTGGAGAGAATACGGCGAGTATCTGGGGATTGGTGTTGCAACCATCATCAATCTTTTTGAGCCAGAGGTATTGGTGATCGGTGGCGGAGGATTATCTAATGCGTGGCCGTTGTTTGGGGCTTCAGTAAAAAGTACGGCGCAACGGCTTATTGTACATCCGGTTGCGCGCGAAAAAACAGGAATTCTTCCCGCGGAGCTTGGAACGAATGCCGGCGTTATTGGTGCCGCGCTACTTCCGACAAAACTTTGCCAGCATATAATTTCTTGACCAGTAATACGGAGGTGTATTTTCATAACGAAAATACACCTATTTTTAACAAGATTTTCGCGAAACCACAGTGATTTGAGTAAAGTTCTATAATGGTATATAACAAAGCTATGCAAGAACTTATCTTGGGAAAATTAAAGATTAACAAAGACACTCCCGCGGTGATTATTGCTGAATTATCCGACGGGCACATGGGCAGTTTAGAGAAGGCAAGGGAGCTTGCGAGCGCCGCTAAAGACGCCGGCGCGGATGTTTTGAAAGTCCAGATGCATTTTCCAGACGAAGAAATGACATCAGGAGTAAAGATGTGGGCCGGCGATTTGCAGGATATTTTGAAAAAAGTTCTGTTCTCGCCCGAAAACCATAAAGCGCTTAAAAAACATTGCGAGGAAATCGGCATTCAATATCTCTGTACCCCATTTTCACCTAAAGCCGTTGATGTCCTTTACGATATGGGGGTTGACGGGTTTAAAACGGGTTCCGGAGAAATTTACAATCTGCCTTTTCATAGAAAAGTCGCCAAAATTTCCGCCCAAACAAAAAAGCCGGTATTTATTTCCACCGGAATGTGCTCAATGGACGAATTGGAAGAAACTGTTTCTATTCATAAAGAAGAAGGCGGATATTTTTTATTAATGAATTGCACTTCTGAATATCCGATAAAAGATTATTCTCATTCACGGCTCGGTTTGATTCCGGTATTGCGTGAAAAATTCGGAGTAATGGTCGGCCAATCAGACCATACTACGGAAGTTTACACTTCTATTGCGGCTGTGGCGTTGGGCGCGCGGGTGATTGAAAAACATTTTACTTTGGATAGAAACGGGCCGTTTCCCGATGATTTTATGTCCCTGGATCCCATAATGATGAAGGAGTTGGTTGATAATATACGCAAGATTGAGCAGGCGTTAAAAGGCAAAGAAAAAAATATTCTTCCCGAAGAACAAGAAACTCGTTTTTGGGCTTTTCACGGAGTTGTTTCTAATATTGACCTTAAAAAAGGCGACCCCATCACTTTGGAAAACGTGCGGCCGGCAAGACCGGGCTGGGGAATACCCGCAAAATATCTTGACCAAAAATATTCCATAGAATTAATCGGTAGAAAAGCAAATAAAGACATTCCTCAAAACACCGTTATTAAATGGGAAGATTTAGAATAAAATGACTAACACCCATGAAGATTTAAAAATATTAGGCATTACTCCCGCGCGCGGCGGATCCAAAAGTATTCCTAAAAAAAATATAAAAGACTTTCTCGGCAAACCGCTGATTGCCTGGACGATTGAGGCCGCGCTTCAAAGCGGGGCGCTGGATCGCTATATTGTTGATACGGATAGCGAGGAGATTAAGAGGATCGCGCAACAATTTGGGGCCGAGGTGCCTTATATGCGCCCGGATGAGTTGGCTCAAGACATGACGCCGACTCTGCCGGTATTGCAGAACGCGGTACGATGGTTGCGGAAGCACGAACAGTATAGTCCCGACATTATAGTGTTGCTGGAGTGCGTATCGCCCACAAAGCGGCCGCATCATATACAAGAGGCGCTTAAGATGTTTTTGGAAGATGAGAGTGCCGACAGTCTCATTACCGTGACAGAGGCGACGGCGCAGTACAACCCTCACTGGCTGTTAAAAAAAGATGAGAATGGTTATGCGCGGATTTTTACTGGCGAGGAGATGAAGGATATTATTCCGCGGCGGCAGTCATTGCCGAAAGTCTACGCGAAAAACGGCGCATTTTATATTATGAAGACGGATTGTCTGTTTCGCGACCCCCCAAGTATTTTCGGAGACAAAACAAAATTATATATTATGGGTAATGAACATAATATAGACATTGATATTTCAGAAGATTGGGCAATGGCCGAAGCGAGAGCCAAATCTATTTTAAGTCGAGAGCGTAATCAAAATATCGCGCCATGAAGAATATAGTAGGAGTTATCCAGGGAAGATTGTCACGCTCTGAAGAGCTGATGTTTTTTCCTTCTAAAACTTGGGCAGAAGAATTCGCAGCCGCCGAAAAAGTCGGGTTTAACGCCATTGAGTGGGGTTTTTGCGAAAAAGATTGGAAAAAAAATCCCATTCTTTCCGAAAACGGCATCGCGAAAATCCGGCAATTGATGAAAAAATACAAAATACAAATACCTTCCGTCTGCGCTTATTTTTTTATTGATTCGGGTTTTGCGGGCGCCGCCGTTAAAAGTTCGGATATGCTTAACCGGCTCATCCAGCAAGGGTCAAAAATAGGCGCTGAAAGAATTTTAATTCCTTTTCTTGGGGACAGTGAAATTAAAAATCAAAAAGAAAAGAAAGAAATAATAAAAAACCTCAAACCTTGTTTAAAAAAAGCCGAATCATTTAATATTGAGTTAGCGTTTGAAACTTCGCTTGGCGCCGCTGAACTGCGGGAATTCATAGAGCAATTTAAACACCCGCTGGTTAAGGTTTATTATGACACCGGCAATCGGACAACATTTGTCGGAAATAAAGTTCCCCAAGAAATAAGGGCCTTAAAGGGCCTAATAAGCGGGGCGCACATCAAAGACCGGAAATTCGGAGCAACTGCTTCGTATCCCTTGGGCAAAGGCAGCGCTGTTTTTCCTGAAATTTTTAAAGCCTTTGGCGAAATAAAATTTAAAGGCCCGTTTATATTGGAAGCGGCCAGAGTCCATGACTTTGACGAGATAACGCTTAATAAAGGGTATTTAAGTATTATTAATAAATTTCTTAAAAAATAAAAAATGGATAAAGAAAAAATTTTTAAATCCTTTTCTCTTGAGGGCAAGGTCGCGATTATTACCGGCGGGGCGGGAATGCTTGGCCAAGAATACGCTAAAATTTTGTCAGATGCCGGGGCAGAGGTCGCTCTTTTTGACATTTTAAACCAAGAAGAAATTGATAAGCGCGTAAAAGAAATTTCTTCCGGCGGAAAAATTATAGGGATGACCGTGGATGTCGCGAAGGAGGCGCAAGTTAAAGAAGCGGTTGATAAAGTCATAGAAAAATTCGGCAAAATAGACATTCTTATAAATAACGCGGCTGCAACGGACTTCTCCGGATTCAAAGACACCGAAAGATTCGCGCCCTATGAAAATTTCTCTTTAAAAATATGGGAAAAAGAAATCGGCGTTGGGCTTACCGGCGCGCTTATATGTTCGCAGGCAGTAATGCCGTTTATGAAAAAAGAAAAATCAGGAGTCATTGTTAATATATCTTCAACCCATGGAGTCATCGCTCCCGATAACAGGATTTATGGAGAAGGCAAATTCAAAGCTATTACTTATCCGGTAATAAAATCGGGCATTCTTGGTTTGACTAGAGCTTTGGCGTCGTATCTTGCTCCTTATAATATCAGGGTGAATTCTCTTGTGCCCGGCGGAGTAAAAGCCGGTTATTTAGATGAGCAGTTTGAAAAAGAATATAGTTTCAGAACCATGCTTGGCAGAATGGCCCAGAAAGAAGATTATTCCGGAGCAATTTTATTTCTTTGCTCCGACGCTTCTTCCTATATGACCGGCGCCAGCCTTATAATTGACGGCGGATGGACGGCTTGGTAAAAAAATGGAAGAAAAATTTTTAATTTGCGGCCTCGGCAGTATCGGAAAAAGACATTTGGAAAATCTTGAACGCCTTGGCGCGCCATGCGAAAATATACTGATTTTCAGAACCAGCAAGGGCGCTAAGAATTTCGGAGATAAGGTTTTGGAAGAACATAAAAACCGCCACCCCGTTTTCTCCGATATTGATGAGGCTCTCAAAATAAAACCAATCGCGGCCATAATTTCAAATCCAACATCTCTTCATATTCCCTTCGCGCTCAAGGCGGCGAAGGCCGGCAGCCATGTTTTTATTGAAAAACCATTATCAGACAGCCTTGACGGAATAGACGAATTAATAAAGGAAATTGATAACAAACGGCTTAGCGCGTATGTCGCGTATAACTTTAGATTTCATCCCCTTCTTATACAGACAAAAAAATGGATTGAAAGCGGAGCAATCGGCAAAATAATATCGGTTCGCGCCGAAATGTCCGGTCGGATAACCGATTGGCATCCTTGGGAAGATTTTAAAATTTCTTACGCCGGCCGTAAAGATTTGGGCGGAGGAGCGATTCTTTCTCTTTCGCATGTAATTGATTACCTTTACTGGCTTTTTGGAAAACCGCACAGGATTTTAACGGCTGCGGGTAATTTCGGAGGCCTTGGAATTGACGTGGAAGACGTTGCCGAATGCGTATTTCAGTTTTCAAATCCCGATAAAATTATTTCGTTCCACCTTGATTTTTTAAAAAGACCCGGCGCGCATTTTCTGGAAATTTTGGGCGCAAAAGGAATAATTTATCTGGATTTTTCAAAAAACACCGCTGATTTAACGCCGCTGGATGCCGAAGCCGAAAAAATAGAGCTTAAAAATTTTGAGCGCAACGAAACTTATTTGCAAGAAATGCGGCATTTTCTTGAATGCGTTAAAACGGGCAAACAAACACTGATTGATTTAAAACAAAGCAAGGTTGTTCTTGAAATTATTCTCGCCGTTAAAAAATCAGCGCGCGGAAAAAAGACTTGACTAGCATAAAAAATTTTTATAAGCTTGTGAAAGATTATTCGCCGGAGAAGATAAGCCATGAGCACATGTCCGGAAGGGCCAGATACCAATGTTCCTTGCGAATTAGAGCTAGAATCAAACCCCGTTCATGTAAAATTAATTATGATTGGAGATAAAAAACCATCGCAAATCGAAACAAAACCCAAGGCGGATTTATTCTCGGTGTCAGTTGCTATTCCGGCGTTAAACGAAGCCGGCAATATTACGAGTGCCGTTAAGGCGACCAAAGACGCGTTGGAGAAACACGGATTTAGCGACTTTGAAATCATTTTAATTGACGGCGGAAGCAGTGATGGAACCCCTAAAATAATGGATGAAATAGGTTCACAAGATGGCCGTATCAAGGTTGGTCCGCATATAATCAGCAGAGGGTTGGGCCACTCCGTCACGCATGGTTTTTCTTGCGCCACTAAACAATATGTCGGTTGGTTTCCCGGAGATAACGAAACTCTTCCTGAAACGATGAAAAATGTTTTCGCCGAGATCGGCAAAGTCGATGTGATCATTCCTTACACCGTCAATCCGTGGGTGAGGACACCCGGCCGCAGAATTCTTTCAGCTGTTTATCTTAAGACATTTAACGCTGTTTTTGGCACCCGGCTTAAATACTTCAATGGACCGTGTTTTTTCAGACGTCCGGTTTTAGACACAGTAATCATGTCCACTGACGGTCCGGCCTACATGATGGAAATTTTGGTGCAACTGGTTAAAAGCGGAGAAGCTTCTTATGTTGAAGTTCCGATGTATCTCAAGGCGCGGGATTACGGCAAGTCCAGTGTTCTTAAGTGGGGAAATGTTTGGGAAATTGCCAAAACGGCAGCGAAATTATTTTTCCGGATTCATTTCTGCGGTTTGCCGAAGAAGGGAGGAGTTGATGGTAATTAATGATCTTGAGGGCAATGTAATTTGCGAAGTGGCGGGAGAATTTCTTATCGGGGCTGATTTGCGGCGGCGCAAGTTATGGCGCGCGGATTTTCGCGCTCAGAATTTGTCCGGAGCTAATCTGGACCACGCCGATTGTTCCGGCGCGGATTTTACGGACGCGAATCTTTCGGGGGCCAATTTAAGCAATTCAACCCTGAAGAAAACAATTTTGGTCCGAGCTGATTTGCGAGCGGCTGATCTTGAACGCGCGGATCTTGAGGGCGCCGACATTGAGGGAGCGAAGATCAACGGCGAGACCAGAACCTTTAAATTGAGAACTAACGGCGCGAAAGGAGGTTGGGTCTGGTGTTAATCCTGAATGCTTTTAACCAGGAGCTCGTTTACGATTTTAAGGGCGAGACACTTATCGGCGCGGATTTTCGCGGATTAAAGCTGGATGAAGCCGATTTCTCAAGTAAGGATTTGACCGGCGCTCATTTTGACGGCGCAAGCCTGAAAGAAGCTAATTTTGGCGGAGCGATTTTAAAGAGCGTTTGCTTTGACGGCGCGGAATTTGCCGAGACGCAATTTTTTAGAGCCGACCTTGAGGGCGCCACTTTTAGGCGGGTTAAAGCTCCACTCACAAATTTCGGAAAAGCGAATCTTCGTTCAGCCGATTTCACGGACGCCGAAATAGAAGCTTCTAATTTCGACGGAGTGGACGCGACTTCGGCCGTATTCGTCAGAGCTAAATTTGGAACATCTATTTTTTGGAACGCTAAATTCGCCCAAGCGGATCTGACTGATGCCGATTTCAGCAAGGCGAAGGAAGACGGACTTCTAGAAATAGATTTTAGCGGCGCGATTTTAAAGGGCACTGCTCTTGAACAAAGAGGAGGAAAATAGAAATGGCTCTTTGCGCTGAATGCCAAAAGAAATTGGCTGATTTGCCGCGCGAACCCCGCACTATCAAATGCGAGATTTGTTACGGAGAAATGGGAACCGAGATTCCCGGCGCGATTATTTGTAAAGAATGCGCGGAATTGAGCGATTTCTGCGAGGTTTGCAAAGAAAGCATTGACGACTATTAATCTAAAAAATGAAAACCCCTCACTCTGATAGAGTTCGGGGTTTTTTGTTTTTTTATTTGTTAACGTAATCAGAAGAAACTTGGCCGCTTGGATTTTTGCCTAAAATTTTTCTTTTAAGCTCGTGATACAAGAAAATTGGTTTTAAGTGGATGCTAGACCTGGGGTCTCCAGGAATAAGCCGTGGACAGAAAGTTTTAAGCCCGTACCATAAGTCATAAAAAATGGTGCCCTTTTTAACGCTTTTTAAAAACCTTCTCCACACGTACGGCCAATTAAAGAGGTAATATTCGCTGTAAAACAGGTTGTAATAGAATCGCAGCATTTCGGGTTTTAAGCCGTTCGGATGTTCGTAAACATCTTCGGCCCGGTGGATGTTGTAAAGATCCCACCTTTTGCTTTTGATGAGTCCTTGCCGTTTGAAGTCGGCGTATAGGCGCGTATCCGGAAAAGGAGTGGAAATCGTTACTTTGGCATAATCCGGGCGTAAAGCTTTGGCATAGGCGATGGTGCGGTTGATTGATTCTTCGGTATCTCCGGCCGCGCCAAACATGAAAAATCCCACGGTTTCAAGTCCGGTCTTACGTATGATTTCCATACATTTGAAACCCGTGGTCACGCCGTCTTTAAGGCCTTTCTGCATTGAATCAAGAGCCACCTGGTCTCCGCTTTCAAAGCCGATGCCCAGCTGATAGAGTCCGGCGCGTTCCCCAAGCTTAAGAAGTTCGGCGCTCAAGCGGTCTGCTCGGACGCCGTTGGCAAGGTTCATATGGATTTTCAAGCCCTTTTTAAGCATGAGTTCAAAAATCGCTTTAGCTCTCTTCATGTTGGTTGCGAACTGGTCGTCAATTATGCGGATTTCTTTAATGCCCCGGCGCTTGAATTCCTCCATTTCTTTCACGATTCTGGCGGGACTCATTACGCGATAAGCGTCATCCGCGCTACAGAAGTTGCAGTGAAACGGGCATCCGCGAGATGTCTCCATCTGAATCATGGGATATCCGCGAGCGATGAGTTTCGGATTTTTGTAGCGGTAAATGTCGTAAAGGTCTAAATCGGCAAAGGGTAGGGCGTCAAGTTCCTGATTGCTCATTAAAGGCCGTGGCAGATTCCGGCGTATTTCGCGTCCTTGAGGATCATCTTGAACGCCCTCAATTTCGTAAAGCGGTTTGCCGTTTACGATATCGTTTATGATTTCGTCGGCGCTAAGAACAACCCGCCGGTTTTTGTCGCTACGATAAGCAATGCCCAGAATATTTTCAAACGGAGAGCCATTGCAGATTTCATGAAAAGTTATTTCACCCTCGTCAAAAATCACCGCATCGCACATTGTTTCGGTCAGACTTTCTTCGGGGAGCGCCGATACGTGAATCCCGCCCTGCACTACAGTGACGCTATCGCCCAATATAGCTTTAGCAATCATGCCAATGAGGCGCACTTCGTAAAAAAGTGGAGTGGTGCAGGTCATAGCAACTACGCGCGGACGCATTTTTCTTAAAACTTTTGCCAGAAGCGGCCACGGATTTTTTTCAATTCCCAGGTCAAGAACCCTTGTCTGGAAGCCGAATTTTTTGACGTAGCTTGAAAGATACATGTAAGAGAGAAGCGGGTAGTGTTGGACTCCGGCGTTGATTTTCGTGCCGGTATAAGCGGTAAATGCCGAAGGAGGCGTGATAAAAAGAATAAGTCCGGGCTGGTCCATTGTTTTCCCTCCGACCGCGGTTGGTTTTTAATTTTTTAAGGTCCGCTTTAAACACTTTAAAACATTTTATTATTATAATCAATACATAAGTTCAGATGGCGGTTGGACCACGATTTGATAGCTTAATTTTTTTCAATCCAAAATGTTTTAAAACCCCAACAGTAATGTTGGGGTTTTGGATTTCAGAGAAATCATTAACAATTCTTAAAATGCGACGAGGGCTACGCCAAAGAACATTATTGTTGCGCCGACCAGCCGAATCGCGGTGTGTTTTTCCGCGAGGAATAAGGCGGCAAAGAGGAGGGTCCAGAAAATCTGCGTGCGCTTAAGCGTCCCGACGTAGGGCGCTATGCCGTAGATATAGCCGCCATTCATAATCACCGCGCCAACTCCTAAAAGCATTCCGACAAGGAAAATTATTTTAAAGTTGCTTTTATCAAGGGTTTGCCACCGGCCGCTAGTCGCCGACCAAATCCAGACAAAGACGCCGACCACCAGAAACACGCTTCCGGAGAAAAGCATCGGTGTCGCCTCCAGAACCGCCAGCTTGTCAAAGTTGACGGCAACCGCGCCAAGATAAGCGGTTAGCAGCGCGAGCCGCGCGCCGTTTGATGAAAACAAGCGAAGCCACGGAGCGCCGTAAAAAAGAACAGGCGCACGCAGTCTCTCGGGCACTATTTTTTCAAGCCTCTTCGGCATGGCGACCGGCGAGCCTTTAAGGTAAAGAATATAAGAACCAATTGCGATAAGTCCTATGCCGACGCGACCTAAGAAGGTCGGCCATTCCCCAAGTAAAAACCAGGACATAAAAATAACGAATATCGGCATTGTTGCCGCGAGCGGGATTACTACGGAAGCATCTTCAATTTTAAGAGCTTTAACACTGAAATATTGAATGCCGATATTTAACAGCGCGGTTACAGCGAACGGCAGCCAGAAAGATGGCATGATGCGGCCGTGCGGAACGCCGTCCCAAATAAATTGGATTAAAAACGCCACTAAAGATGCGCCAAGCATCGTGCCGACCACAACGACATCCTCGTGTATATTCTTATTCCGCAGAAGATGACTTTTAATGACATTAACCAAGCCCCAGATCGCTGCTCCGCTGAGGGTCAAAGTAAAAAGCATCGTCATTTGTTCGGTCATCCCTAACTCCTCCTTGTCGCCGCCAATTGTCAAAACGTCGTTTAAACTGGTATAAATTATATACGAAAAAAATAAAAAAGCAAGAGCTTGCTTTTCTGGGTCGTTGATTTTTTTTGTTAAATAATGAATAATAGCGGCAGTTGGGTCATTGATAATTTTTGTTTAGCGGGAGACAAAAAAGATGAAAACCGCTCTTATTACCGGCATTACCGGTCAAGACGGATCTTATTTAGCAGAGTTTTTGCTGTCTAAAAATTATACTGTCTACGGTTTGGAGCGCAGGGTTAGCACCAAGAATCGTGGCAACATAGCTCATCTTGGTGATAGAATAACTTTTGTTTCCGGCGATTTGCTTGACCAAAATTCATTAATTTCCGCGTTGAGGGAGGCAGGACCAGATGAAATTTATAATCTTGCCGCCCAGTCTTTTGTTCACGAATCATGGCGTCAGCCGATTTATACCGGAGATGTTACCGGTTTGGGGGCTATGAGGATGCTTGAAGCAATGAGGGTTGTTAATCCGAAAGTTAAATTTTATCAAGCGTCTTCTTCTGAAATGTTTGGCAAAGTTCAGGAAGTTCCGCAAAAAGAAACAACCCCGTTTTATCCTAGAAGTCCTTACGGCATTGCTAAACTTTACGCTCATTGGGCGGCCGTGAATTATCGGGAGTCTTACGGCATGTTTTGCGTTTCGGGTATACTTTTTAATCACGAATCGCCGCGCAGAGGCCTCGAATTTGTGACACGAAAAATAACCGATGCCGTGGCGCGGATTAAAGCCGGTTTGCAAGACAAACTGGTTTTGGGTAATTTAGACGCGAAGCGCGATTGGGGATACGCCGGTGATTATGTGCAAGCTATGTGGCGCGCGATGCAGCAAGAAAAAGCGGATGATTATGTCGTAGCGACTGGCGTTGCCCACAGTGTTGGAGAATTTGTTGAAGAATCTTTTTTTTGCGCAGGATTAGATTGGCGTAAGTATATTAGACAGGACGAGCGTTTTATGCGGCCAGCCGAAGTTGATTTATTGATCGGTGATTCGTCTAAGGCAAGAGAAACATTGGGTTGGAGTCCGCGGGTAGATTTTAAAGAATTAGTGCGCATGATGATTGACGCTGATTTAAAACGGGTTATGAACAGATAAAACCGAAGATTTTTTCTTCGGTTTTTACTTAGAAATTTATTGACATTTATCGCGCGCTCCTTATAATAATGGCAGTTGCTGGTTGAAAATTTAACCCCGGAAGGAGCGGAATATGGCGAGGCAGAAAGTCGCGGTCGTTACAGGAGGAGCCGGTTTCATAGGCAGTCATTTGGTTGAATTTTTACTGAATGAGGGCCATAAAGTCGTTGTTATAGACAATCTGGCGACCGGACGCAAAGAAAATATTTTAGAGCTGCCCGCTAAAAAAAGAGCCAGAAATCTTATAGTCTTTTGGGATGATATTTGCGATCGCCGGATTCATCCGGTTTTTGCCGGCGCCGATTGGGTTTTTCATTTAGCTGGTCTTGCCGACATTGTGCCCTCAATTGAAAAGCCGGCCGATTATTTTCAGACAAATGTTGAGGGGACTCTGAATGTTCTTGAGGCTTCTAGACGCGGAGGGGTTAAAAGGTTTGTTTATGCCGCGTCATCTTCTTGCTACGGCATTCCGGATGTTTATCCTACACCGGAGACGGCAAAAATTTCACCGCAATATCCGTATGCTCTGACAAAATATCTTGGCGAAGAACTGGTGATGCATTGGGATAAGATTTACGGATTGCCGGCGATTTCTTTGCGCCTGTTTAATGTCTTTGGGCCTCGTTCAAGAACTTCGGGAGCTTACGGCGCGGTGTTTGGAGTATTTCTTGCGCAGTTAATTCACAACAAACCCTTTACTGTGGTTGGCGATGGCGAGCAAAAAAGAGATTTTGTTTTTGTTTCGGATGTAGCGCGCGCTTTTCTTGCCGCGGCTGAATCTGATATTTCCGGAGAAATTTTCAATATCGGTTCAGGCAAGCCCCACAGCGTCAACGAAATCGTGCGTTTGCTTGGCGCGAAGGAAGTCGTAAACCTGCCTAAAAGGCCGGGCGAGCCGGATATAACTTGTGCCGACATCTCAAAGATTCAATCAATACTTGGCTGGTTGCCAAAAGTTTCTTTTGAAGATGGCGTTAGCGAGCTTCTGAAAAATATTGATTATTGGAAAGACGCTCCGGTCTGGACGCCGGAAAAAATTGAGAAAGCCACCGAAGCATGGTTTAGGCATCTTGGAAATGGAAGATAAAATGGCTAATCAGTTCTGGACTAGGCGAAAAATAAAATCCGTTGAAGCGCTTTCCGCTATACTTGCTAACTTAAAAAGAATTAATAATAAGATCGTGCATTGCCATGGCGTTTTTGACTTTTTACACTTCGGCCATTTTTTGCACTTTGAGGCGGCGAAGCGCGAGGGCGATATTTTAGTGGTTAGCACTACAGCCGACGAGTTCGTTAATCGTGGTCCGGGCCGTCCGGTTTATACCCACGAACAACGCGCGCGTTTTATCGCCGCTTTGGAATGCGTGGACTTTGTGGTTATCAACCACGAAAACAATGCGGCAAATCTCATTCGCAAACTAAAGCCCGATGTCTACATCAAGGGTCAGGATTACAAGGTTTCTGATAACGATGTAACAGGAAAAATAATTGATGAAAAAGAGGCCGTTGAATCGGTTGGCGGAAGAATTCATTTCACCGATGAGCCGACTTTAAGCTCAAGCCATTTACTTAACACTTATTTTAACGTTTATTCTTCGGAATTCCGCGAGCTCGTTACGGAATTAAAAAAGGTTTTCAGTGAAGTAGAGCTGGCTGTTTTTTTACAGGAACTTAAAAAAAGAGGCGCCCCGGCGTCTTTAATTAAAGCCATAACTACGGTTCTTAAATAAAATTTAAAGCCCCCGAAAAATTTCTGGGGCCTTTCTTTTTTACAAAAATGTTTTTTAATATTTTTTTGATTGAAATAGATTGACTTTTTACATAGACTATTGGCAGTCGCACTCTGAAAATAGCATATGAAAACCTTATTCCAGGAGGCAGCCGAGATGGCCAGGAACAGCAAGCCGCCCTCGGCTAACACCGAATGGGCAGAGTTCTGTAAATACATCAAAGATCGTCATTCTTTTAAGGTCGTGGAAAATATTTTGCAAGAGGTTGTCGGAAAATCGGTTTTGGTAATAGGCGAGACGATTGTTGACGAATACGCTTATGTTGAGCCAATGAGCAAGTCGCCTAAGGGCGCTTTGCTTACAAGTCACTACATTGGAAGCGAATATTTTGCCGGAGGGATTCTGGCTTGCGCCAACCATGTTGCCGGTTTTTGCGACAAGGTTCGCCTCGCGACTTGTCTTGGTCAAAAAAGGACTATGGCCGGATTTGTTAATAAAAATTTACTGTCGAATGTCAACTCAACCTTTTTTTACCGGCAAGGCGCTACGACCACAGTCAATACGCGTTTTACCGTAAACGGCACGAATAATAGGCTTTTTGGCGTTTATCATTTTGATCACAGCCCTTTATCTCAAGATTTAGAGTTGGATGTATTAAAATTTTTAGAGGCCGAAATTCCCGAGCATGATTTGGTTTTGGTTGTTGACTATGGCCACGGGTTTTTTACTGAAAAAATAATCGCGCTTTTAGCCGGTAAATCCAGATTCTTGGCGTTAAACGTCCAGACCAACAGCACTAACTTTGGCTTTAATCCGGTTTATAAGTTTCCTAGGGCGGATTATATCTGTTTGGATGAAATTGAGGCGCGTCTGGCGGTGGGTAGCCGTTTCGGCGAAATAAAAGACATCGTCGGCGCTATTGCCGACAGAATGTCCTGTTCCAGAGTAAGCATAACTTTGGGCAAGAACGGCGCTCTCATCTTTGATAAAAGCGTTGTTATGGATGTCCCGGCATTTCCGGCTAACATTGTTGACTCGGTCGGCACGGGCGATGCCTATCTTTCGGTGACAGCGCCGTGCGTTGCAGTGGGAGCGTCGATGGAATTAGTGGGACTCATCGGGAGCATTGCCGGCTCCATTCACGTTCAAACGCTTTGCAATAGGAGCACGATTGAGCGCGAAGAACTCACGCGGTGTTTGAAGGAGGTTTGGCAATGAGCTGGACTGACGGCGAAATTTATTCCTACCAAGGCAACTTTATTGGCGCAATGCACAATATTAAAGTTACCGACCGCAATGGCGATCCGCTTGAGTTAGCCGCCGGCATTAAAGACGCGATAGAGGTGATTTGCGCTCTTAAAGATGATTCGGGGAAATTGATATTTATTGGCAATGGAGGAAGCGCTGCGATTGCCAGTCACCAAGCCACCGATTTTATCCGCACTTGCGACATTCCCGCTTTCGCGCCTCTTGATTTCACGCTTTTAACCTGCATGGGCAATGACCTGGGTTTCGAAAATGTTTTTTCGAAACCGCTTAAGATTTTAGCCAATCCTCAAGACGTTCTTATTGCCATTTCCAGTTCCGGAAAATCGCCGAACATTCTTAGCGCGGTTTCGGCGATGCGCGAAAAAGAGCTCAAAATCATCACGCTTTCAGGCTTTGGTTCGGATAATCCTTTACGTCAGCTTGGCGACATAAATTTCTATGTACCGTCAGATTCATACAGACATGTTGAAAGCCTCCATCTTTTTGTGTGCAATTGGCTCCTTGATTTTACTCATAAATCCATGACTAAATAAACCGTTCCGATTTAATCGGCGCGGTTTTTTAACGTCTGAAAAAGTAATGTTCGAAGTCCGACTTCAAACATTAACTTCAGACTTCAATAATTGACAAAAAGTCTAATTCTGATAGCCTAAATTGGAGTTTTGTTCTCTGAAAATTCAAAAA
>JBBTVC010000078.1:0-6946 GCA_038063435.1 Patescibacteria group bacterium
TAAAGCACTTTCACGAAAACAGCCATTGCCCAAATGAATTTGAGACCAGCTATGCGCCAGAGCGCCAAGAAATAGTATATTGCGAGCAGTGTTATAACAGCGAGGTTGCGTAGCGTCTGATTCTTTGATAGTATTTTAGTATGGCAAACGTTGCAGAAAAATATATTCGTATACCCAAAGAAGAGTATACTAAACTTAAAGCCTTACAGAAGCGCTTTGAGGCGTTTTGGGTTTATTTAAAACATTTGAAAGACATTGATGATGCGCGCAAAAATATTGCCGCTGGAAAAATTGTATCGCAAAAAAAACTTTTTCAAGAACTCGGCATTTAATCCGCCGTATGGAGTTTTATTATACTTACAGGGCGCGGGACAATCTAAGGGGGTTGCCTGCGCTCATTCAAAAACGCATCGCTAAAAAGATGCGTTTTTATGCGGCTCAAAAAGACCCATTGAAATTTGCCGAGCGTTTAACTGACTCTCGAGAAGGCGAATTTAGGTTTCGTGTCGGGGACTACAGAATATTTTTTGACGTCGTAAAGAATAAAATTATCGTGTTGAAAATTTATAATCGCAAAGACGCGTATTAAATATGACCTCGGAAAATAAAACTTGTCAAAATTGCAAGCGAGATTTTGTCATTGAGCCGGAAGATTTTGATTTCTACGCTCGGATGAAAGTGCCCCCGCCGACTTTTTGTCCGGAGTGCAGGTTTCAGCGCCGGCTGATGTTTAGAAACGCGATGAAGCTCTACAAGCGCGCATGCGGTTTATGCAGCAAGAACATTCTGTCGTGGATTTCTACCGACAAACCGTTTATTGTCTATTGCAGCTCGTGTTACTGGTCTGATAAATGGGATGAACTTTCTTATGGGAGAGAATATGACCCAACACGCAATTTTTTTGAGCAGTATAAGGATTTTTTAACCTCTGTTCCGTGGCCCGCCTTAAGCGTTGATTATCCCACTCTCGTTAACAGCGAATTTGTAAACGCGGCCGGCCACCTTAAGGACTGCTATTTGATTTTTGACGCCGACTATGATGAACGCTCTTTTTACTCGGTCTCCATTAAGCATTGTGCCGATGTTATGGATTCCTATCTTGTAAGCGCAAGCGAACTTTGCTTTCAAAATATTGATTCGGCAAGAAACAACCGCCTGTTTTTTTCCGAGGACTGTGAGGATTGCCACGATGTTTATTTTTCAAGAGACATGTCCGGATGCTCCGATTGTTTCAGCTGTGTCGGCTTAAGGCGCAAGCAATATAATGTTTTTAATAAACCTTATTCCAAAGAAGACTATTTTAAAAAATTAGCCGAGTTTAAATTGTCGTCATATTCGGAGCTTGAAAAAATTAAAAAAGAAGCTCAAGCGTTTTGGCTTAAATATCCGCAGAAGTACATGCACAGCCTCCAGAATGTTAATTCTTCCGGAGAGTATGTCTATTACTCTAAAAACACCCGGGACAGCTATATAGTGGTTGGCGCGGAAGACAGCCGATTTTGCCAGTTTTTGGGCATTGATCCGATTAAAGATTCTTACGACTATTCTTATTGGGGTAATAACGCTCAGAACGTGTATGAGTGCCAAGATGTGGGGGAGGGAATAAATTCACTTCGTTTCGTTTACGGCTGTTTGGGGGGCTTTGATGTGGAATATTCAATGTTTTGCTGGTCTTCCCAGCATGTTTTCGGATGTGCCGGCTTGGGCAAACATTCATACTGTATATTTAATAAAAAATATTCCAAAGACGATTACGAGAAACTTCGCGCCCGTATTATTGAAGACATGAATCAAAATCCTTATACGGATTCGAAGGGCCGAGTGTTTCGCTACGGCGAATTTTTTCCGTACGATTTCTCGCTTTTTGCTTATAATGAGACAGACGCCCAGCTTCTCTTCCCGTTGTCGCGGTCAGAAGCCGAATCTATGGGTTGGCACTGGCGAGAAGAAGATTCGCCGGCATATAAAATAACCAAGCAGGCTATGGAGTTGCCGGACGACATTGGAGACGCCAAAGATGATGTTTTGAAAGAAATTCTGGGCTGTTCGTCTTGCGGCCGAGGTTACAGACTAATACCGGCCGAAGTAACTCTGCTTAAAAGCTGGGGTTTTCCGTTGCCGCGAAAATGTTTTGAATGTCGGCATCGCGAACGGTTGAGCCGGGTTAACTTGCCTCATTTTTACAGCCGCAAATGCTCCAGATGCGGAAAAGAAGTGATAACCAGCTACTCGCCCGAAAAACCGGATATTTTATACTGCGAGGAGTGTTACAACCAGGAAGTTGGATAAGACCTAAGTAATTGTTATTCTTAATATATGTATTCTCCCGATTTTAGCGCTTTAAAAGAAGCACTGGGTTCTTTTGGTTTTTTGGTTAACTTCGGATTTTGGTCGGGTTTTTATTTTTATGTTCGCCAATCAGCTATCGTTTTGGGTTCCGCCCTTCTCGTTTTTTCGGCTGTAGTTCTTGTGAGAGTATGGCCGTACAGATTGAGATTTTATGTCTTGGAGGGGCGTCGCGCATATCAATTGCCTCAAGCTAAACGCATAGCCGAAGAGGACGAAAGGATTTCGCGCAGACGCAAGTGGGATTCCATTATCAAAAAAGCCGGATCCGTTGGACACCAAGGATACGCCATGTCTATTATTGAAGCCGATATTTTGCTGGAAGACACTATGGGCCGCCTCGGTTTTTTAGGCAAAAATTTAGCCGAAAGACTTCGTTCTTCAGCGCCCGGCGAATTGCCCAGCATCAATGATATTTGGGAAGCTCACAAATTGCGAAATAAGATTGCTCATGAGCCTAATTTCAGGCTAAGTCAGGAAGAAACCACAAAAGCGCTGGGCGCCTACAAAAAAGCTTTAGAAGAATTAACTGCGATTTAAATAAAATGCCTAGAGAAGGGAGAATTCAAATCATAAAATACGCGCCGCCTCCGCCGGAACTGCCTATTTATAGGCAGGTTGATCCTAAAGATGTGGTTTTTTTCGGCAAAACAAATTATATCGCCGGCCTTGAAGAAAAAAGGTTTATTTTCGGCATTAAACGCAAAGACCGCCGGCGCCATATGTACATAATCGGTAAAAGCGGGGTGGGTAAAAGTAAAATGCTTGAACTGATGCTTCGTCAGGACATCCAGTACGGTCACGGTCTTTGTTTAATTGATCCGCACGGCGACGTGATTGAAGATGTTTTAAAATTCATTCCCGAAGAGCGCGTTGAAGACACTGTTTTGGTTGACCCGTCGGATACCGGCTGGCCGATTTCTTTTAATCCTTTGCAAAACGTCAATCCGGAATTAAAGCATCAGGTCGCTCAAGGCCTTATTGAGGTGATGGAAAAACAATTCGGCGCGAACTGGACTCCTCGGCTTGAGCACGTTTTTCGATTTACGGTTTTAGCGCTTCTTGATTTTCCAAGGGCCACGATGCGCGGAATGATTTCAATGCTCACCGACCGCAAATATCGTCAAAAAGTCATTGATTACATAGAGGATGAAATGGTCAAACGTTTTTGGGCGATTGAATTTGCCGATTGGTCCGAAAAGTTCGACACCGAAGCGATAATTCCGCTAGTCAACAAGCTCGGGCAGTTTTTGGCCAACCCCTACCTGCGTTATGTTTTCGGTCAGAACGAAAATAAAGTTGATTTGGAAAAAATAATGAATGACAAAAAAATTCTTTTAATAAATCTTTCCAAGGGCAAACTCGGCGAAGAAAACTCCAGCTTTTTTGGCGCAATGTTTATCACTAAAATAAAACAGGCCGGAATGTCCAGAGCCGCGGTGCCCGAAGAATCCAGAGAAGATTTTTATCTTTATGTGGACGAGTTTCATAACTTGGTTACGGCCACCTTTGTTAATATTTTTTCCGAGGCCAGAAAATACGGCATTTCTTTAACGGTGGCCCATCAGTTTTTCGGTCAGCTGATTCCGCATGTTCGCGAGTCGGTCATAGGCAATGTGGGCACTATGGTCATTTTCAGGGTTGGCGGAGATGATGCGGCAAAATTGGAAGCCGAAATGACACCGGTTTTTAAAGCCAAAGATATGGTTAATCTGGGCACCCAGCAATTTTATATAAAAATGACCATTGACGGCGATACCTACGACCCATTTTCGGCCGAGACCTTAAAAATCTTGCCACCGCTCCACGAATCTTTTAAAGACCGGATTGTTGAATTCAGCCGCGGGACTTATGCCGCGCCAGTTGACGAGGTCAAAAGAAAAATCGCCGACGAAGAGGCCGAGCTTTTGGGTCTGCCTACGCAGGCGGGACCGCCGCCGAGCATTTCGACCAAAGAGCAGGATGTTAGCCGCGAAATAGAAAGTCCGCCGGAAGACAGTCCGCCGGAGCCGATAGTTTGAAGCACTATGGTAAAATAGATATATAAATGGCAAAAGACACAGTTTATTTCGCAAGAACCAATTTTAGGGGCGAAAATAAAATTTTTGGCATCGCAACTTCGGATCGCCGCCAGCACACTTATGTTGTCGGAAAAACTGGCACCGGAAAATCGGCGCTCATCAAAAATTTCGCGATACAAGACATTAATGCCGGCCGGGGTCTTTGTTTTGTTGACCCGCACGGCGAAACGGTTGAGGAGCTTTTGGAAAAAATTCCAAAAGACAGAATTAAGGACGTCGTTTATTTTAACCCCGCGGACACTGAATATCCTCTGGGGTTCAATGTTTTGGAGGTGCCCGATAAAAAGTACAAACACCTCGTCGCGCAGGGACTCATCGGAATTTTTACCAAAATTTGGGCCAATGTCTGGTCGGCCCGGATGGAATACATTTTGCAAAATTGTATTTTGGCGCTTATTGAAACGCCAGGCACGACACTTCTCGGCATTCAGCGTATTTTAACCGATAAAGATTACCGCCAAAAAATTCTTGCCAATGTCACCGACCCTGTCGTCCGAGCTTTTTGGATAAACGAGTATGAGGTGTGGCAGGACCGATTCCGCAACGAAGCGATTGTTCCGATTCAGAATAAAGTAGGCCAATTCGTTTCCACAGCACTCATTAGAAACATAGTAGGACAAACAAGGTCCAGTTTTGACGTTTACGACCTTATGAACGAGGGTAAAATACTTTTGGCCAATATCTCCAAAGGGCGTATCGGCGAAGAAAACTCCATGCTTTTGGGCGCGATGCTCATCACTAAAGTTCAGTTAGCAGCCATGGAGCGAGTCAGGATACCCGAGGATGAAAGAAAAGACTTTTATCTTTACGTTGACGAGTTTCAAAATTTTGCGACCGAGGCCTTTGCCGGAATTTTATCCGAGGCCCGTAAATACCGCCTTAATTTAATTATTGCTCATCAGTATGTCGGACAATTGGTTACCGAAACTTCAACTCGGGTGCGCGACGCGGTTTTTGGCAACGTCGGCACAATGATTGCCTTTCGAGTGGGCGCTACTGATGCCGAATTTTTGGAAAAAGAGTTTGAACCCGAATTCGCCATTCAGGATTTGGTGGACCTTCCGAACTACAATATTTATTTAAAACTGATGGTCAACGGCATTTCTAGTCGTCCTTTTTCGGCAACGACTCTTCCGCCGCTTGCAAGCACGCTTGAAATGGTTTTGCCTCAAGAAATTATTGAGTCTTCGCGCAAACAATATTCCAGGGCCGCCACCGACGTTGAAACAGAGATAAAAAGGTGGGCCAGCTCGCTGCCCGGCGATACCGAATTTAAAGAAGCTCTTTCTGAAGCCGCGCCGCCAACTTCGGGTTCGGCTACAGAAAAGTTTGAAACGCCCTGCTGGGTTTGCCAAAAAACCGCCCAAATTCCATTTAAACCCGACGGACGCCGTCCGGTTTATTGTTCGGACTGCCTTAAAAAAATTGAATCGGGCCAAATAAATCCTCTTCGGCCTTTGCCAGGAGTAGCTAGCGGAAGAAGAGTCCATGAAGAATTCGGCGGCGGCTTGGAGTTGGCGGGCATTGAATTTTCTTCGAAAGCCGAAAGGCCGATGCAAAAAGAAAGTCGGTCTGAAAATCGGCGGGCGGGAGACCTTGCTCCGCGTCCGGCTCAACCTCCGCGTTCGGTTCAAGCCCCGCGCCCGGCGCCAATGCCGTATCCCACGCCGGGACCGCGACAAGAGCCACGACCAGCTTATCCGATGAGGGGTGGGGATTTGGTTGTTAAAAGGCCTCCGTCGGGCCGGGTTTTATCGCTTTCGGAACTGAAGGCTAAAGCCTTTAACGAAACAAAACAGGACAAAAAATCGCAGATGGACGAACTGCGTCAGGCCCTTAAAGAAAGCATGGTTGCCGAAGAGAAGAAGGAAACCCCGACGCTTGCCGAGGGCAAGGTCGGAGTCCCGACTGAAAACGTCGGGAAAAATAAAACACCGCAAAAAGAAAAATCAAATACCTTAAAGCCAGGCGAAAGCATAAAATTCTGAAGTTGACTTAGTTTTTAAACAGATTTACCCTAATTTCATATGAAATTAGGCATTTTAGCTGTTATTTTGGCGCTGCCGTTTTTTGCAAGCGCGCAGGCGGTTATTAACGAGGTTGCCTGGATGGGGACAACCGTTTCGGCATCGGACGAATGGATTGAGCTTTACTCTCAAAACGCCCAAGATTTAACCGGCTGGACTTTAATTACGGCAGACGGCGGAATGTCTGTTCAGCTTCAGGGCTCAATTACAGCCGGCGGATATTATTTAATTGAAAGAACCGATGATACAACTATTCCGGGCGTTGCGGCTGATTTGATTGCGGCATTCGGAAACGGTCTTTCAAACGCGGGCGAAATTTTAATTTTAAAAAACACGCAAGGCCAGGAAATTAACAAGATTGACGCTTCTGGCGGATGGCCGGCCGGCGACAATACAACTAAAGATACGATGCAAAAAAACGCGTCAGCTTGGATTACCGCGGTCGCAACTCCTAAAGCCGTAAACGCGGGCAGTGCAAGCGCGTCTGACGAG
>JBBTVC010000078.1:6956-11547 GCA_038063435.1 Patescibacteria group bacterium
AACCAATCAACAGAAATTTCAAGCGAGGCCAATTTGCCGGCAGTTCCGCCGCCGAGCCCCAAAATAATCATTGATGCCGGCGGAGACAGGGTAGCCGTTGCCGGAGCGGTTTTAAAATTTGAGGCAAAAATAACCGGATTAAAAGGCGAGCCAATTAATGCCGAAAGTTATATTTGGAATATGGGCAATGGGGTTATAAAGCGCGGGCCGTTTGTTTATTATTCCTATGACCATGTCGGCGATTATAATGTTGACCTGACCGTGTCCGTAGGCGGAGTTTCAATGCTTGATCGCGCGGCAATCATGGTTGTGCCCAATAGTTTAACCATCTCCGAAGTTAAGCCGGGTTTTGGCGGATGGATTGAGATTTTTAATAATTCAAAATTCACGGTTGATGTTTCGCGCTGGAGAATTTCAAACGGCTCCGAAGTTTTTTATTTTCCCGAAAATACTAAAATTCTTCCGCAGTCGCGAATCGTTATAACACATGAGGCCTCTGGAATTATTTTTAAATCTTACGGCTCCACTATTCTTTTATACCCCGACGGCAAAGAGGCGGGCAGACTGGATTATTCAGGATATGCGCAAAATGATGAAAGTTTTCATTTAATCCGAGGCGAGGCAAGACTTGGCCTTGAAAGCCCAGGCGAAGAAAGATTTACGGCCCGCATTGCAAAGTCGCCTTTAAATACCGTTTCCGAAGTTAAGGATACGATCCAAGCTGAAGACAAAGAAGTTGTGCAAGAAGATGTCGCCGCCGCTAATCTTGCCGCGGTCAACGCTTCTTTATCGGATGGAGGCTGGTTTGGCCGTCCGGTTTTATGGTTTGGTTTCGCGCTCTTTTTAGGCCTACTTTCAGCCGCGGGCTTCCTATTCGTAAAGCGCAAAGGTTTTTTCTAGCATTTCTTTTTTGGAAAAATTCTTAAGCACTTTTTGGCGCAGATTTTCGCCGAGAGTCTTTCTTAAATTTTCGTCTTGAATCAGGCGCAATATTGCTTTTGCTAATTCACTTGCATTTGCCGGCTCCACCAAAAGACCGGTTTTTTCGTTTTCTATTATTTCTGGGACGCCGCCCACAGAAGCCGCAATTACCGGCAGTCCCGCTAGACCGGCTTCAAGCAAAGTATAAGGCAGGCCTTCTTTTATTGATGGAAGCACAAAAATATCAAAAGCTTTTAGATAGGAAGATGCTGTTGAAAGACTATCTATTAAAGAAATTTTTTCTTTTAATTCTAGATTCTGAATTCTAGATTCTAGATTCTGTTTCAACTCTCCCCAGCCAATTATTAAACCTTGAAACTTTATGTCGCGGTCTTTGAGCGTTTTTAATGCCCCGACAAAATATGCTTGCCCCTTATTTTTAGTAAATTCTCCCACTGTTCCCACTGTCAAAAACTCGGTTTTTGACAGGTTGAGCCGGCGACGGGCTTCTTCGCGCGGCATAAATTTTATTTCATTTTCATCTACGCCGTTATGTATGGTTAGGAGCTTATGCGAGGGCGCAATTTTTAATTTTAGGGCCGATTGCCGGTCGTATTCCGAAACGCATATTATTTTTTGATAAAATAAGCAGGTTATTTTTGAAAAGAGCTTAATTAAAAAAGTTTGCCATTTTGGCCTCGCTTCATGATATGACCAGCCATGTGCCGTATAAATCGCTTGGAGTCCCGGTCTCCAAGCAAGAACGCGATACAAAAATAACGCAACTCCGCCTATGCCGGCCGCCTGCGGGCTATTTGCGTGTACGATATGGGGCTTAACAGATAAAAACAGTTTAAGAGTATTAAAAAATATTCTCAAAGACCCCAAGAGGCCCATTTCGCGCTTTAATTCGCCAAGGGAAATAAAGGGTATGCGCGCCCTTTCCAGGCGATCCGCAAGCATTCCGTGGCCTCCTGCGGCCACTGTGACATCGTGCCCGTTTTCTTTTGCGGCTAGAGCCAGATCATATACGTATTTTCCGGCCCCTCCCCAGACGGACTTTGTGATTAAATACAGGATTTTTTTATCTCTTGACATTTTATAAGTAATTTGCTAGACATAATTTGGAGGCAGTTTTGGAAAAACACACCGAGAGGAGGACTGGGGATGCGTGTTGCGCAAATGTCCGGGACGCGAAAACTTTACTTGATTGCCGTGACTGCCTTTTGGGGCGCATTGCTTTACGCTTTGGGCTGGGGCCTGTTGAGCTGGCTGACCAATGTTCCCGCAAGTTACGCCGTTAGTATTGGCCCGCACTCTTTTACGGTTAATAGATGGTTTGATGTTGTTTTGCTGCCGATTTATTTGAATCTCATCCTGTCTGTTTATTTATGGCTTATACCGTGGCTGACAAATGTTTTTGATTTAGAGCATGACGACCTCATCGCAGGTCTTGGCGCAGGTCTTGTCGTAGGTCTTATCGTAGTCGCAGTCTTTGTGATTAAGAAGATTGTTGAATTTCACAAAAGAGCTTTTAATCGGCTTTAAAGCGACTTTCAAACTTCTTTTACGGGCGTCTCATAAGACGCCCTTTTGTTTTGACCTCAAGCCAAAACTATTTCATAATAAGGGGAAAATGGCTGAATTTCAATCTTTTTCTCAATTGTCTCAAAAACCGACAATTTTTATATTCTCAACGGCTTATCTTCCGATGATAGGCGGAGCGGAACTGGCAATCAAAGAAATAACCGACCGTCTGCCGGATTATTTTGATTTTATTCTTTTCACGGCTAGGTTCAGCCGGACACTTGCGCGTTTTGAGCGTATCGGTGCGGTTGATGTTTATCGTCTAGGTTTCGGCGCCTCTTTTGATAAATATCTTTTGCCGATTCTGGGTTATTTTAAGGCACGCAGTTTGGGCGGGCCGCAGCTTTTGTGGGGCGTTATGGCTTCTTATGGCAGTATCGCGGCTTATCTTTTAAAACGCTCAAATCCGGGCTTAAAATTTTTGCTAACACTTCAGGAGGGCGACCCCGAAGAATATCTGACTTCAGGCCGTCTGGGTCTTATGGGTTTTTGGCTTGGCCGGCTTATAAAATCAGCCAACCAGGTGCAAGTAATCAGTTTTTATCTCAAAAAGCTGGCGGTTAAGTTTGGGGCCAATTTCATTACAACCGAAGTCGTGCCCAATGGCGTTGATTTGAGTGTTTTTGAAAAAAAATTTTCTCCGGAAAATCTGCGCGAATTAAAAATCAGACACGGCATAAATGATAAGCAGAAAGTAGTAATTACTGCTTCGCGCCTGGTGCGTAAAAACGGCTTAGATATTTTAATAAAAGCCATTGCTGAAATACACGACGCGCATCTTTTTATTGCCGGCACCGGTCCCGAAGAAAAAAAGCTCAAAGAGTTGGCGGGCCTTCTCAAACTCGAAAAACGCACCCATTTTATGGGTGATATAGCGCACGGCGCGCTTTCTAAGTATTATGCCCTGTCACATGTTTTTGTCAGACCCTCGCGCTCAGAAGGGCTTGGCTCGGCTTTCTTGGAAGCAATGGGCGCGGGTCTGCCGGTCATTGGCACGAATATCGGAGGGATACCTGATTTTTTGGAAAATGGCAAAACAGGCCTGTTTTGCGAGGTTGATGACCCGCATGATCTGGCTGTAAAAATAAAACGCTTCATTCACGATGAAGATTTTCGTAAAAATATTGCCGAAAAAGCTCAAGAAGTCGCAAGGCAAAATTATTCTTGGGATAAAATCGCGCGTAAAATGGGCAGTATTTTTTATCGCCTAATGCACACAAAATGAGAATCTTAATCGCAACAGGAATATTCCCGCCTGATATAGGAGGACCGGCAACATACTCAAAAATTCTTGCGGATGAACTGCCCAAGCGCGGGGTCGGGGTCGAGATTTTATCTTTCGGCTCTGTTCGTGGTTTGCCGAAAATCATCCGTCATCTTGTTTATTTTTTCAAAGTTTTTTGGCGCGCGCGCCATGCTGATGTAATTTTTGCTCAAGACCCTGTTTCGGTTGGTTTGCCGGCCTATTTTGTCGCGCTTATTTTAAAAAAGCTGTTTGTTCTAAAAGTGGTTGGTGATTACGCTTGGGAGCAGGGGGTTAATCGTTTCGGCGTAAAAGACCTTCTTGGGGATTTTTTGCACAAGAAATACGACTGGAGAATTGAGTTTTTAAGATTTATTGAACGATTCGTGGCCAAGTCGGCCAAAGTCATAATTGTTCCTAGTGATTATTTGAAATCAGTCGTTAAAAAATGGGGTGTTAGGGCGGAAAAAATCCATGTAATTTATAACGCGGTCTCCATTCCGGAGATTTCTAAAAACAAAGAAGAATTAAGGCAAGAATTGAATCTTTCTGGGAAAGTTTTGGTAAGCGTCGGGCGGCTTGTGTCGTGGAAGGGATTTGAAATGCTGATTGAGCTCATGCCTGAAGTTTCCAAAAAATATCCGGACGCCCAATTGTTGATAATCGGTTCAGGTCCAGAAGAAAAAACGCTAAACGCTAAAAGCTATCAGCTAAAAACTAACGTGCGGTTTTTAGGCAGTCTGACTCACGATCAAGTCCTGAAATATCTGAAAACCGCCGACGTTTTTTTACTCAATACCGGCTATGTGTCTCTGGCACGAAAATGTAAAAAGTTTTTGC
>JBBTVC010000079.1:0-3660 GCA_038063435.1 Patescibacteria group bacterium
TGATTTCTCTAAGCCCTACGACCCAAAGGGAGTTGAGGATAGAATTTATAAACGCTGGGAGGCCAGCGGTTATTTTGCGCCCGAGGCGCATCAGCCTCGGGCCGGTAATTCTAATGGCAAAAAAACCTTTTCCATAACAATGGCCCCTCCGAATATTACCGGCTCTTTGCACATGGGCCATGCCCTTGAATACACCTTATCGGATATTTTGGTGCGATTTAAACGCATGAAGGGTTTTAAAACCCTTTGGCTTCCGGGGACGGATCACGCGGGAATCGCCACTCAGAATGTCGTGGAAAAAGAATTAAAGAAAAAGGGCATAAGCCGCCATCAGCTCGGCCGTGAGAAATTTTTGGAAAGAGTGTGGGCGTGGAAAAATAAATACGGAGATATCATTATCGGCCAGCTTAAGAAGCTCGGCGTTTCGGCCGATTGGTCGCGTTTGCGTTTTACAATGGATGACGATTACCAAAAAGCCGTCGCCGAAGCCTTTCTGCACTACCACAAAAAGGGTTGGATTTATCGGGGTGAGCGGGTCATCAGCTGGTGTCCGCGGTGTCAAACCAGTCTTTCGGATTTGGAGCTGGAATATGCCGAAGAAAAAGGAAATCTTTGGTTTATAAAATATCCTCTGAAAAAAGGCGGTTACATATCGGTAGCCACAACCCGTCCCGAAACAATGCTTGGAGATTCGGCCGTGGCTGTAAATCCTAAAGACGTAAGATATAAAAATATTATAGGACAAACCGCTATTTTGCCGATAAAAAATAGAGATATCCCGATAATTTCTGACAGGCGTATTGAACAGGAGTTTGGAACGGGCGCCGTTAAAATCACTCCGGCCCACGACTTTCTTGACGCTGAAATAGGAAAAGACAACAATTTGTCGGTTTTTAAAGTAATAGGCGAGACCGGCAAAATGACGCCGGAGGCCGGAAGTATTTGTGAGGGCTTAAACACGGAAGAATGCCGTAAAAAAGTTGTCGCGGAACTTGAGCGCGCGGGGCTTATCGAAAAAATAGAAGAATTTACTCACAACGTCGCTCATTGCTACCGATGCAATAAAACGATTGAACCGATTCCTTCAATGCAGTGGTTTTTGAAAATGGATAAGCTGGCCAAGCTCGCCATAAGCGCTGTTAAGAGCGGAAAAATAAGGTTTCATCCCAAAAGATTTGAAAAAACATATTTTGACTGGCTAAAAAATATAAAAGACTGGACCATCTCGCGCCAAATCTGGTGGGGACATAAAATTCCGATTGAGGGCGAAACAGATGTTTTAGATACATGGTTTTCTTCGGCTTTGTGGCCGTTTGCGACTCTGGGCTGGCCTAAAAAAACCAGAGATTTAAAAATGTTTTATCCAACAGATGTTTTGACTAACGACAGAGGCATTATTAATCTTTGGGACGCTCGCATGATTTTTTCCGGTCTGGAATTTATGAAAAAATCGCCCTTTCGCGATCTTGTGGTGCACGCGACTATTTTGACCAAAGAGGGTAAGAGGATGTCCAAATCTTTAGGCACCGGCATTGATCCTTTGGGCTTGATTGAGCTTTACGGAGCCGATGCCGTTCGTTTTGCTTTAATATGGCAGGCAATGGGCGGGCAGGATATTCGCTGGTCGGAAGAAGCGCTGATTGCCGGAAAAAAGTTTTTAAACAAAATCTGGAACGCGAGCCGATTCGTGCTATCACAACCGCCGACTGCTGGCCGTCAGCTAGCGACCAAGCCGCGCGCAAAAACCGCGGAGGATAAAAAAATACTAGCGTCTTTTAAAAAAATAACCGCCGAAACAAGCTGGCGCGTTGAAAAATACGAATTCGGACCGGCGCTTCACGTCTTGCACGATTTTTTCTGGCATGATTTTTGCGATGTTTATATTGAAGCGGCAAAAAAACAGGCCGAGGATGAAAACTTGCGCGAAAACACGGCAATTATTTTGATTTCCGTTTTAGCCGATTCGCTCAAACTTTTACATCCGTTTATTCCGCACATTACCGAAGAAATATGGTCGGCGATGCCCGGCGGCAAAAAAAATATTTTAATGATTGAAAAATGGCCCAAGTAATTGCCAATCCTTTAGCCGGTCTATCGGCCGCAATCGGCGGACTGATAACTGCCTTAATCTGGCTTTGGTTTTGGCTGCGCGAAGATCCTCATCCTGAACCTCGCAAGGCTCTTTTTTTGGCGTTTGGCGCCGGCGCAGTTGCGGTTTTTGGCGCTCTCTTTTTGGAAGAAAACAGTTTTTATCTAGGAATAGATCTTGGTCTTTGGACTAGAGGCCACCTGTCTTTTTTTCTTTTCATTGTGTGGGCGGCGATTGAAGAGCTTCTTAAATATTCCGCGGCTTATTGGGCGGCTTTACGCAAAGATGTCTTTGACGAGCCGGTTGACGCGCCGATATATCTTATTACCGCGGCTCTGGGTTTTGCCGCGTTTGAGAATATTTTAATGCTTTTCGGCCTCTTTAATGCCGAGGCAGCGAGCGGAATCGCGGCAGCACACCTGCGTTTTGTCGGCGCTACGCTCCTCCATGTTTTAGCCTCATCTGTAGTCGGCCTGTCCATAGCTTTTGACTTTTTTCACAAGCATCATCGCTGGCGCAACGCTTTGGGCGGTTTGATTCTGGCGACTTTGTTGCATGCCGTCTTTAATTTTTTTATACTTAAAGGAGGAGCCGAAGGAATGATTTATGTTTTCTCGGTGGTTTGGCTCGGAATAATAATTTTAATACTTTCTTTTGAAAAGATTAAAAAAGAAAAGCCGCCGGTTTATTAAATTAATAAAATAAAAATAACATGCCAAAAGACAAGCGATCATTTTTAGAAAGGTTAACCGGCGCCGTGCCCGCCGAGGAGGAAGATGTCAAAACTTTCAGTTTCAAGGGTGATGCGGACAAAAAAGCGTCCCTGCCCGAGACTTCGGACGAAGGCCAGCTTTTGGTTGATGTTTATCAGACCCCGGACGAAGTGGTTATACAGTCGGTAGTATCGGGCGTCAGACCCGACGAGCTGGATGTCGCCATCACCCAAGAAATGGTGACTATTCGTGGAAAGCGCGAAAGAGGCCATCATGTTTCCGACGATAATTATTTCTATCAGGAACTCTACTGGGGTTCGTTTTCCCGCTCAATTCTTCTTCCGCAGGAAGTTGATGTTGAGGCGTCGGAAGCCACTTTAAAAAATGGTCTTCTGACAATAAGACTGCCGAAAATAGACAAAGCCAGAATCCAAAAACTTAAAATAAAACAGGAGTAAACTGTCTATTGCAAAAACACTCATTTTTATTAAAATAGTGTTTATATGCCGCGGTAGCTCAGTGGTAGAGCGCATGCCTGGATTCTTCGGGCCATCTCGCAGTAATGCGGGATTGAAAACTGGGTGAATTCGGGGGAACCCAGGCACACAATAAATTATGTGCTTGACAATCCCGAGCCAATCTTCGGTGGGCATTGGTGCCGAAGCAGGTGTAGAGACTAACGAGTGAGTCCCAACAATAATCTCGTACAAGCGCCCGGCCTCCGATGTGTATCGGAGGATGATATAGTCCAAATGCTTGGAAGAGCATGGCGTCGGGTGTTCGATTCACCCCCGCGGCACAAAAATTTTATTGTCAACATCAAAATACTCCATTCGAATGGAGTATTTTGAATTGGTG
>JBBTVC010000080.1:0-9206 GCA_038063435.1 Patescibacteria group bacterium
TGCGCGCCGACCACGCAAGATTTCAGTTTTGTGCCGTCGGGTATAGCCGAGGGCTGCTGGGTTTGGAGTATAGACGGCGAGAAATGTTTTGACTCAAGTTCCGGCCCCGGAGTTTTCAATATCGGACATAATCATCCGAAATTGGTTGAGGCCATGCGCGATGTTATGCCCGGTTTCGGCGCGAATGAATACGCCAACCCGTGGTTTAGCAAATTATCTAAGAAGCTCTGTGAAATTACGCCGGGCAGTTTTGAAAAAGTTGTTTTTCCGTGTTCTTCGGGGGGTGAAGCGGTTGAGGCGGCAATTCGCGCTGTTGAGCTTTTGGCGCCGACTCGTCCTTATTTCATTCATTTTGAAAAAGCATTTCACGGACGGCCCAAAGGCGCAAGAACTCTGACCAACCGGCTCCATGCCAATCGCGGTTCTCGTCCCGCCTTCCCGACAATTCTTCTGCCATTTCCGGAACTAGGCACGGACTCCAAGAATTTTATGACGGATGTTAAGAGTCGGCTTCGTAATCACAACGCTAACAAAATTAGCGCGGTCATTTGGGAGCCAATACAGGGCGAAGGCGGAATAAGACCGACCGACCCGAGATGCTGGAAAAAATTTTTAAAAGAGATTATCTATCCGAATGCGATTGTGTTGATTGCTGATGAGGTTCAAACCGGGTTCGGTCGAACAGGCAAAATGTTTGCATGCGAATATTACGGCGTTGAGCCCGATATAATTTGTCTTGCCAAGGGCATTGCGAATGGCGAGCACCTCGGCGTTATCGTAATGAATAAAAAAGTTTGCTGGCCCGAAGGGGGGCTTTACTCAAACACCTGGGGCGGAGATCCGAGGTCCGTGAAATCCGCCCTTGTCGCGATTGATATCATTGAAAAAGAAAAACTGGCCAAAAACGCGGAAGAAATGGGCGAGATTTTCCATAATAGCTTTACGCGGAACATACTTAAATTTTTACCAAGAGATTACATAGCCGAAGGTATTTTGTGGGACAATTACAGCAGTGACAGCCGCCGTTTTGATCGGGTGACTTGGGGCAAAATCGTGGTGGACTTCGGCGGAATAGGTTTGATGCGTCGGATTCAGTTTGAAGATAAAAACGACAATCCACTGCCCGAACTGCGCAACAGAGTCAGAGAAGAAGCCCGTAGGCGTCATATTCTTCTACTGTCCTGCGGCGACTCGGCTATACGTGTGATGCCCCCGCTTGTGGTTTCGGAAGAAGAAATAAAGTGGCTGGCCAAAGAGCTGGCCGAATCGGTTGCCACAGCTGTTAAAAATTTTTAAGTCAAAATCCCCTCGCAGCTGCGAGGGATTTTTGTTTTTGCCTACGAGCAGTATAATAGTTTGATAACGCGAATATGAATACATTAGAACCCAAACACTGGAAAGTAGCCGCGTACTTGAAAGATGTCGTCTATGGCGCGAATGACGGCTTAGTAACCACTTTTGCGGTCATTGCCGGAGTTGCCGGAGCGTCTCTTGATCCTGTGATTATTGTTTTTCTGGGACTGGCCAATCTTTTGGCCGACGGTTTTTCCATGGCCTCTTCCAGCTTCCTGGCCTCGCGCTCCGAAGGCGACGTTTTTAATCGCGAAAGGGAGGTGGAGCATTGGGAGGTGGCGCATAAGCCCGAGGCCGAAGAAGGAGAAATAAAAGATATTTTGGCTAAAAAGGGATACTGGGGCGCGGATTTGGATCAAATGACGGCGCTTGTTATAAAAAATAAAAAATTCTGGGTTGATTTGATGATGGGCGAAGAGCTGGGTCTAGCGCCTGTGGGCAAGGCGAGACCGCTAAAAGGCGCCGTTACGACTTTTTTGGCTTTTATTGCTGCTGGATTTGCGCCGATAGTTCCATTCTTTTTCATTTATGCCGATAGCCGTGCCTTTTGGGTATCAACAGCCGTTGCCGGAGCGATGTTTTTTATCGTTGGTGCTTCGCGCGCGATTTTTACCAATCGCGCGTGGTATTGGTCGGGCCTTGAAATGTTTTTAATGGGAAGCCTTGCCGCTCTTATTTCTTACGGCGTTGGGTTTTTAATCAGAGCTTTGATTGGCTAAGATTTATGCAAAATAAATTCTTCAAGAGTTAACTTTTTTTGAAGTTTTTTGCCTTCCCTTAAAATTTCTAAGGCCATTTCATCGCCGACTTTACAGGAAGAAATTATATCTTCAAGCGTTTCTTCCTCGGTTATTTTTTTACTGTTGCAGGCAAGAATAACGTCATACTCCTGAAGCCCGGCTTTTTCGGCGGCACTCCCCGGAATTATGGCAACGTCCCCGGGCATACCCTCGTTCATTATCAGCGCGCCGTGGTCAATCGGCAGTCTGAATTTTTTCTGCAGGGCTTTGTTTAAAATCATGTACCTCACTCCGAAAAAAGGGCGCCGGATGTGGCCGTACTCTTTAATTTCCTCAAGGTCTTTTTTAGCCTGGTCTATGGGGATGGCAAAGCCGATATTTTGCGCGCCAAACACTACGGCTGAATTTATACCGATAGCCTCTCCGTCTAAATTGACCAGAGGTCCTCCGGAATTTCCCGGATTTATCGCCGCGTCAGTCTGAATAAGTCCGCGCAACTTTTCCTGGTGCCCCGCAAAGTCGGTCGTTGCGGTTATGAATCGCGAAAGTCCCGATACGACGCCTGTTGAAACCGTGTTTTGGAATTCGCCTAAAGCGTTGCCGATGGCGATTACGGTCTGTCCCAACTCAAGATTTTTAGCCGTTGCCATTTCAATCGCCGGCACATTTTTATTTTCAATTTTTAATATCGCGACATCGTTTATCGGGTCGCGGGCAAGTATTTTTGTTTCGTATTTTTTATTGTCCGAAGTTATGACGCTATAGACCGCGCGCGGGTCGGCGATGACGTGCTTGTTTGTGAGTATTGTGCCGTTTTTATTTATGAAAAATCCGGAACCCCCGCCCATTTTAACTCTGCCGTTCTCGTCTCTCGGAGCTTGACGGAGTCTGGACTCCAGCATAGCCTGCTCTCTGGGGTCAAGCGTGTAAAATTCTTCGGGCATGTCCGCGGCAATATCCTCAAGGTCTTTGGTAACAGCTATACTTACTACAGTCGGCATAACTTTTTTAACCGCGTTTATAATTTGTTTTTGATAATCAATCATGGTCTTTATTATACATTAAAAGCGCAAATAAAAAACCGCCAATTGCGGGTTGGCTGGTTTAGGTGTTTTTGGCGGCAATTTCATCAAGAATGGTAAAAACCTCGCGTCCGGCATCAATGGTTTCCTCTAAAACCTCTGCAATTTCTCTTCTCTTTCGGGCCAACATATAGAAGTCCATCACTTTTTGTATCATCTCAGCTATGATTTGGTGGTTGGAATAATCTTTGAGTATATCTTTAACATCAACTTTGTAGCTATCAGCTATAACTTGTTGGACCAGCTGGTCACCGTTGTTTTCAAGGTCGCGGATTTCTTCCCGAAAGTCATCAAAGCGCATTCCGTTTTTTTCTCGCAGGCGCGGTATTGCTTGATGTATCAAAACCAGCGATTTTTCAACCATTTCCAGCATCTCTTTTAACCGCTCATCCGGCAGAAGCTCATACCAAACCATCTTTCTTATCGCTTCTTCAGCGAGGTCCATAATAGCTTCTATTTTACGGGAAAGCTTGTTGATGTCGTCATGGTCAAAAGGCACAATAAACGACTCCCTTAGACTATCCAGTATCACTGCGGTTTGCTTGTCGCCCTCATCCTCAATATCGTCGGCCCTTTGCTCACACGCCGGATTTATTTCCGTCGCCTCTCGAATTTCTGCAAGCAGAGGCCCGAAAGAAACCGCGGTTTCGGTTTGAGCTTCAAACATATCAAAAAATTTATGCCCTTTTGGAAGCATGTTTTGTCTGACCCACGTTACCGCCTGCCATAAACCCATGAGATTGCCCCCTTCTCGTTTTTTGAACGGGTTGCCAAAGAACCCAAAATCTATAATAGTATAATAGAGTTGAGGCCACTTTACAAGCCCTCGTAGTTTAATCCGTCCACCTAAATTTTGTCCCTGTAGTTCAATGGATAGAATAGGGGCGTCCTAAGCCCTTGATGGAGGTTCGATTCCCCCCAGGGACACACCAAGGTTTGAGTAAGTAAAAATAGAGCAGGTTCATCACTTAGTTCAATGTTTTGAGTATAGCGGGTCAGTCCTTGTAATGTATTTGTGTTCTTGTTAATATTGAAATGTGAGACTGCGTAAAGAAAAGACTAAAAGAATGAAAAATTTAAGAACGAGGGGGCGAAGCATTCCTGAAATAAGTTCTTTATGCGGCGTATCAAAATCTACTGTTTCGAGATATGTTAAAAATGTAAAAATTCTACCCCGTTATTATCAAAGATGGCACGAAAGGAAAAATGCTAGCAGAATAATTTCTGATAGAAAACTTGCCGATGCATCAGCAAGGGCGAGTTATTTAATTCAAGATTTAAGTAATAGGGACTTAATAATTACGGCGTCCTTACTATACTGGGCAGAGGGAGCAAAAAGAGACCTTAGTTTTTCAAATACAAATCCGGAAATGATTAGAATATTTGTTTACATTGTTAATAATATTTTGGGAGTCAAAAAAGAAGATTTAAGGGTTTCCCTAAGGCTTTACGAGGATTTAGATGAAAAAACCTGTTTGCGTTTTTGGTCTAAAATAACTGGGATCAATTTAAATAAAAAAACAAGTATAAATCTTTTGTACGGCAAAAAGAAAGGGAAACTTGAATATGGAATGTGCAGAATTAGAGTAAAAAAGGGGGGAGACTTATTAAAATATTTTTTTGCAATAGTTAAAAGAATTTGCGATTTTACAAGTCCCCGCAGTTTAACGGACAAAACAGAGGCGTCCTAGGTTGCGTACGAGCGTTGGATTCTTCCCGAGGGCATATTGATTTTATGGAAGTGGAAAATTTTGAGAAATTAACAGAACGCATAAAAAATTTATGGACATAGACTACAAAAATAGAAAATACGATATTGTTCCTTACGATTCGGCGTGGAAGAATAAATTTACAGAAGAGGAACGAATTTTGAGATCAATTTTTGGGGATTCCGCAATTGCGATTGAGCATGTGGGAAGTACCGCCGTTCCTGGGTTATCAGGAAAACCAACCATTGATGTGTTGATTCTTGTTGAAGATATTGAAATTGTGGAAACTCTAAATCAAAAAATGGACGAGGCGGGTTATAAATCCGTTGGCGAATATGTGAGGCCCGGAACACGACTATTCGTGAGAGAGGAAAGCAATACTCGTTTATGTAATGTTCATGTTTTTCCAAAAGATCATCCGCATGTAAAGGAGATGTTGCGTTTGAGAGATTATTTTCGAAGTCATGCGGAAGAAGTAGAAAAATATGCTAAGCTGAAAAAGGAATTGGCAACGAAATACCCCAACGACTATGCTCAATATCGGAAGTTAAAAGATGAATATATGGAAGATTTAAAAAAGAGAGTTTAAGACTTAGATTAGAAGTTTGCGGTTAAAAATATATTGAGGGCCTATAGTAAAATGGTATTACGCGTCCATGGCATGGACGAGGCTGGGGTTCGATTCCCCATAGGTCCACTAAAAAAATAAATGATTAAAAAAGAAATAATTATTTTTATTCTTCTTGTCGTTCTGGCCGTTCTTTTTTGGAGTTCGTCTTTGCTTCAAGATTATTTTAAGCAAGGAGCCGTGTTTCTCCGGGATTACGGAGACCGTTATCCTTGGCAGAGCGCCGCGATTTTTGTCGTCCTTTCAATCGTGTCAACAATGCTAGTCGCTTTTTCAAGCATTTGGATGGTTCCGGCGGCGATTGTTTTGTGGGGCAACTTCCTGACTTTTCTTATTTTGCTTGGAAGTTGGATTGTCGGAGCGATTTTTTCTTATGCCATAGGCCGATATGGAGGTTATCCGGTTGTTAAGATGGTGGTCTCGGAAAATAAAATAAAGCATTACGAGGAACTCATAGGCCAAAGACTCGGACCGCTGGTTATTTTTTTATTTCGTTTTGCTTTGCCGTCCGAAATTCCCGGATATGTTCTGGGGATATTTCGTTACCCATTCGTCAAATATCTTTTTATAACTTTACTGGCCGAAATCCCTTACGCCCTCTACGCCGTTTATGCCATTGATTCCATAACGAACAAAAAACCCGCAACATTTTTTGTTTTGGCGGGGGCTTGGACCGTTGTCGTTTTATTTTTAGCCCATTTGTATTATAGGAGGGTTGCGAGCAATAACCCGGTTTAATTTGGAGCGGGTTTTTTATGACTGTCTTATCAGCCATTCCAGTTAGTATAATATGGTGAATAGAATTAAGGTCAAAGCATCGTTATTTGTGGCGCTAGTCGCTGTCGCCGCCGCGCTAGGCTTTTTAATTTATTTTTTTATGCCACAGCCTTCGGCCACAAATACAATTTTTATTAACGGCGCGAAAATAGAAGTTGAGCTAGCCGACACTCCGCAAAAAAGAACCAAGGGCCTTTCGGTCCGCGAAAGTCTCGGGCAAAACGAGGGAATGCTTTTTATTTTTGAGAAGTCCGATTACTACTCCTTTTGGATGAAAGACATGAATTTCGCGCTGGATATAATCTGGATAGGCGAGGATAAAAAAATAGCGGATATAATTAAAAATGCGATTCCGGAGTCGTATCCCAAAACTTTTTCGCCGCGCGAACCCGCGAAATATGTTCTTGAAGTCAATGCCGGCTACGCCGACGAATATAAAATAGAAATCGGAAACGAAATTGTTTTTTAGTTAGAACGCACACATTTCGGACGCTCCACAAGCCTCATGGTCGGATACCGGCAGTCGGCCATCAGAGCAAGTCGGGTTTTAAAAAAGCGAAGCGGTGTTTGTTTTTGAAAAGCTTTCGGAGGCGAAAAAGCAGGGTTCGGCCCCTTTATTACGCGTAGCAAGTGCTGGGGCCGATTTTTCGCCGAGAACGCAGGTCGGCCCGCCGCGCTGGAGGCGGGAACGACCGGTTTGAAAAAATAAACACCGCTTCGCCTAAAACCCGCCTTGCTATGGATACTAACCAATCAAAACAACAGCCGCTGCCTGCGTGCTCGTCCCACCGCACAATTTCAACACACTAAAATGTTTATCCGGGGCGGGACTGCGCAAGCTATCCGACCACGAGGCGTTGCTCCGCCTGTGTCCGAAATGTGCGTGTCCCAACCATTTTTTGACACAGACGATTTGCCGATGTAAAATCGTAATTAACTAGCAATAGTTTTTTGAAAAGGAGGGATATTTGTGCGCTATAACGATTTTGTTCGGCGCAAGATCCAACAAGCCCTCAACAGGGAGGCGGCGATTTTTCAGCTTTGTATGCGGCATGGTCGGCAGTATGCGGAAGCGCTGAATCTTTCCGATGATGACCTTGAGGTTTTGTGGCGCATTGGCGGCGAATCTAGGGAACTGGTAGCTGTGCGGCCGATTGTGGGACCTATCGACCAGCCCGAAATAAACGGTGGCGAAGAGGGGTTTATTGGAGAGTTTGACGACAGCTTTTTAGACCTAGA
Organism: Patescibacteria group bacterium; assembly: GCA_038063435.1. Classification (GTDB taxonomy): domain Bacteria; phylum Patescibacteriota; class Minisyncoccia; order HO2-45-28; family HO2-45-28; genus HO2-45-28. Next base: position 7,529 of record JBBTVC010000080.1, read on the forward strand.
AATCGACGGGAAAAAGTTTTACTTCATTATCCGCCTGGTCAGCGAACCGCCTCATTATAACGGCGAGCCGTATAAAATTATAATGGTTTTTTCTGATGATGGTGGTTTGAATGTTTGTGTGGATAGCGAATCAATTCTTCTGACCGCGATTTTAGATGAGTGGCACGAAAAGGTACTTGAACGTCTGCGAAGCGGGAATATTGACGTGATGTCGGATGACCCGGAAAAAGCCGAGCCTTAAAGAAAACGCCCTTAAGGGGCGTTTTTAATTCGTCGTTTTATTTTGAGGCTTGACCGCTTTGTTTTATGAGCCATTCCAGTATAAATTTTCTGTGCCACAAAAGGCTGGCTCTTTTTCTGGCTTCATCGGCCGAGGGCGGGAGTTTGGGTTTGCCGATTTTGTCGTAGGCTAGCGCGGGCGATATCGCTTTTTCAATTTCTTCTTTTATCATCACTGCGTTCAGATTAGTTGAAGCCGTTTTTTGATGCGACAAAACTGCGGCGAAATCCTGAAAAAATTTGTCTTCAACCTCGGCCAACGCTCCCTCAACTAGTTCGGGAGAGGCATATTTGAACTGCATAAAAGCAAGTAATTCTTCTTCAAGGGCGTTTAGCCACTCTTTTGCTTCAGAGGCGCACGGATTTTTGTTTTTTTCAGCCGTTTCGGCCGCGTCTTTGGCTATATTACGAGATTCGTTTAGCCGTCTCTCTATCTCAACGATTTCGCTTCTTGAACGGAGCATGAGGCGCCTCATTTATAAGTGCGTGTCTGGATATACAATAACAGAATCATTTACTCTTCGTAAGTATTGATTTTTTTTCTAATACGGACTAATATGTTCTAAGAGTTTTTTCTAAGGAGACGCGTCTTGGTTGAAATCCGCCGGGAGGCGCCAAGAATTGACGACTTTTTTCTTGAAGAAATAAACCACCTGCTTCCCCAGCTTAATCCTTCCGCCAAAACCGAGCCGATGACCGCGCGGACATTGAAATTGTGTTTTTCCAATCCGAATTTCCTTTTGTTTATAGCGGATGACTGGGCAGTCAAACGAATCGCTGGAATCGGCTCAATTTTTTTCCAGCGCAACATCGGACGGGAGATTGCGGAAATCCACGACGTTGTGGTTGACCAGAGCTATCGCGGACAAGGCACAGGAGAGAAAATCGTCCGAGCCCTGGTTGAAGACGCAAAAACTTTTTGCAAAGATATGGGGATTCCGAAGCTTAAGTTGTATTTGACAAGCCGTCCGGAAAGAACGGGGGCCAACAAGCTCTACCAAAAACTCGGTTTTGTTCTCGTGGCCAAAGCCGAAGGAGAGTGGGGAACAAATTTATACAAAATAATAATAGCGCCCTAGGGCGCTATTTGTTTTTGGGTGGCGGAATCTTGCCAGATCCGCCGCAACTATTACATGTTTCTCCGTCAAAACTCATCCAGTCCAACGCTGGAAACCGAGATTTTGGCATCTCGTCACTTAATCTTCCTTTGCCTCCGCAATGAGCACAAACTTCTTCTTTGGCTTTCCGCTCCATTATTACGCCCCCCCTTTTTAATCCAAAACCAGTATAGCAAATGCCGCTCTATTTTGTCAATGGGTGCCCGAAGGGAATCGAACCCTCATCACCGCTGCCACAGAGCGGCGCTTTACCACTAAGCTACGGGCACCATCTTAATGTC
>JBBTVC010000081.1:0-15581 GCA_038063435.1 Patescibacteria group bacterium
AATGCGCGACAAAATTTTTAAATGCCGGCGGAGATTTCAGTCCGGAATATTTCGCACGAATAACGCCAAAAGAATTTGCCGAAATTTTTTCTGACGACAATGGTCCGATCGTTTTTCCGGACTTAGAAACAAGGTATCAGTTAACAAGGGCGTATGGGGAATTTTTTTTCGAAATGCGCGCGTCGCCGCTAGACGGGTTGGAAGATACGAATGCCAGCAAATTGCCCCTTAAAATATTTTTAGAAAAAACAGTCATAATCCCCGGTTACAGAGAAGACCCGCTGCTCAAAAAAAACGTACTCCTGGCCATGGCGCTTGCGAATCGCCCCGAACATTTTCTGAAAGTTGGGCCGGACGAAGAGTGGCCGCCAATTGTTGATTATCATCTTATGCGCCTTCCCCTTCGCTTGGGACTTGTCAGATTGGATGAATATGAAGAACAAGAAAACGTCTCCAGGTTGTGGGTAGACGAAAAAACAGAAAACAAAATCAGGACAACTGTTTATTACACGATGCTTTCGCTGATCGCCGAATCCGGAAAAACCATGGCATTCGTTGACCATCTTTTGTGGTCCGGCAGAAAATACTGCCCGGAGATGACCGAGCCAGAATGTTTGAAATGCATTTTCTGCGACGTCTGCGAAAAACACACCGAACTTTTCCAGCCCGTTTTCCGCACAACCGCATACTAAACGAAATCCGCCTCATGGGCGGATTTATTTTTTCTACTTTTCTTTTTCTTCCGTATTTACGGCTTTCTCCTCGGCCTTGACCACCTTCGCCTCATCTCCCAGATACACCAAAGTCATTTTGCGCTCATCGGGTTCAAATAAAGTTATCTGGAATGGATAAGTTTTTCCGAGTTCAATTTTTTCGCGCATGGATTTTTCGGTTCCGAACTCCGAAATATGGACAAGCCCGGCCATGCCCTCCTCAACCGCGACCAAAGAGCCGTAGCGGTTGATGCGAATGACAACCCCTTGGACGATATCGCCTTTATGGTATTTTTCTTTGGCTTTTTGCCACGGGTCCGGTTCCAAAGCTTTTATTGATAGTGAAATCTTTCCGGACTCAATCGCGATAATTTTTGCTTTTATTTTATCGCCGGCTTTAAAAAGAGTTCGCGGGTCTTCAACTAAAGACCACGAGAGTTCTGAAATGTGGGCCAGCCCCTCCAGCCCATCCTCTATTTTTATGAAAACCCCGAAATCAACGACTCCGGTTATCTCGCCTTCAATGACGTCTCCAACTTTATATTTAGCTAGAACCTCTCTCAGTTCATCGGTCTGCGTTTCTTTTTCCGAGAATATCAATTTATCTTCTTCTTGGTCGGCGGTGATTATGGTTACAAACAAGCTCTGGCCGATAAGTTTTTTCAGCTCCTCAAGAATTTTTTCTTTATCTCCGCCTTCGACCCGCGGGTAGTGGATCGAGCGCAATTGCGATGCAGGTAAAAAACCCTGAATGCCCTCCCACTCCATAACTAAACCGCCTTTATTGGCTTCTTTGATTTTAAGCTCAAGCGGAATTTTTTTCTCGGCCAAATCCCTGGCTTCGCGCCAGATAATTTCACGGCCGGCCTCTTTTAATGAAAGCTCGACATAGCCGTCTTCGTTTTCGGGCATGACCACTTTGGCCGTTACGCGATCACCTATGCGGATATTCGCGAGCATGTCTTTGGCCTGCATCAGCTCGCGGCCATAAACCATGCCGGTGCCGATTGGCCCCAAATCAATGTATAGAGCCGATTTTTTGCGGGCAATAACCATTCCATCTATGAAATCTCCGGTTTTGGGCACGGAAATACCAGCCGATTTAAAAAGATATTCCATAGGGTTTAAATCTGTTTTTAGGGGCTCAAGAAGCTCTTGAGTGTCTTTGGTATCTATGTCCATAGTGAGGATTATATAAGCTGGATTTCCAGCCGTCAATCGCATATAATAGAGCAATATGGTCATCACCTATTACGGTTTATCTTGCTTTAAAATCAGCTCGGGCGAATTCATTTTGGCTTTTGACCCGCCGTCTAAAAAATCATCGTTTAAATCGCCCAGATTCAGGGCCGACGCGGTTTTAATAAGCCACGCCCATGTCGACCATAGCGGCCATGACCAGATAAGCGGCAAAGAAAATGCGGCACCCGTAAAAATAGACGGCCCGGGAGAATATGAAATTCGGGGCGTTGATATAAGCGGCATACCGTCTTGGCACGACGAGGCGAACGGCAAAAAACTCGGGTCTAACACCATTTATTCGGCGGAACTTGAAAACATTAAAATATGCCATTTGGGCGATTTCGGCGAAAAAGAATTAAGAAACGAAACGCTTGAAGCTATCGGCCCGGTTGATATTTTATTTTTGCCGATCGGCGGCAAAACCGTAATTGATGCCGAAGCCGCATCAAAAATAGCCAATCAGCTTGAGCCTAAAATAATAATACCGATGCATTATGAAAAAAAAGAGCTGGCCGTATTTTTAAAAGAATCCGGGATAGAGTCGTCAAAACCCGAGGAAAAACTGACCGTTAAGAAAAAAGAGCTGGCCGAAGATAAGACCCGGGTGGTCATACTCAAACCATCAATACAATAAATGGGGATGCTTGAAGAAATAGAAAAACTGCAAAAAAAACCGCAAGCCGCAAAGGAAAAGATTCTCGCGGCAAGCGTCATTGCCATAATGGCGCTGATAGTCGCTGTCTGGCTTCAAACCGTGCGCCATAGTTTTTCAAATTATCAATCCGAAAATAACGCCGCAAATCCGCTGGGCGCGTTATGGAGCGCGGCCCAAGACGGATTTAAAGATGTGTTTAGCGATTTTAATTTTTAATTTAAGACATGGCCGAAAACGATAAAAACAGAATAATACCGCAAGATATCGTTAAAGAAATGCGCGATTCGTATTTGGATTACGCGATGTCGGTTATTGTCTCTAGAGCCCTTCCTGACGTCAGGGACGGGCTCAAGCCGGTACACCGCCGAATTCTTTACACCATGCACGAAATGGGGCTGACTTCCGGCGCCAAATTCCGCAAATCGGCGGCCATCACCGGCGATGTCATGGGCAAATACCACCCACACGGCGATACGGCAATTTACGATACGATGGTCAGACTGGCACAACCGTGGAATATGCGCTATCCCCTAATTGATGGCCAAGGCAATTTCGGCTCAATTGACGGCGATTCAGCCGCGGCCCATCGTTATACCGAAGCCAGAATGACCGCTATTTCGGCCGAAATTCTCAAAGATATAGAAAAAAATACGGTGGATTTCCAGCCGACCTACGACGGCACAAGAACCGAACCAAAACTTCTTCCATCGGCCATCCCCCAGCTTCTTTTAAACGGCTCTTTGGGCATTGCCGTTGGAATGGCGACCAACATTCCGCCGCATAATCTTAACGAGGTAATCGACGCGACCGCTCATTTAATCGACCACCCCAAGGCCACAACCGAGGATTTGGTCAAATTCGTGCAGGGCCCGGATTTTCCGACCGGAGGCCTTATTTTTAATAAAAACGAAATCCATCAGGCTTACGCCACCGGACGCGGGGGTGTAGTTAATCGGGGCGAAGCCGAAATTGTGGAAAAAAAACCCGGCCAATACCAAATACTTATCGGCTCCATACCCTACCAAGTCAACAAATCCGAATTGATAATAAAAATAGCCGAACTTGTCCGTGAGAAAAAAATAGAGGGCATCCGTGATGTAAGAGACGAATCGGACAAGGAAGGCCTTTCTATAGTAATAGACCTCAAACAAGACGCCTTTCCCCAAAAAATACTGAACAACCTTTATAAACACACCGACCTTGAGCGGACATACCACTTCAATATGCTGGCACTAGTTGACGGGATCCAGCCGCAAATATTGTCACTGAAGGGATTTCTTGAAAAATTCATCGAACACCGCCAAATAGTCGTCGAACGCCGGACGAAGTTTGACCTTAAAAAAGCCGAGGAAAGAGAACATATTTTAGAGGGACTAAAAAAGGCGCTGGATCACATTGATGCCGTAATCAAAACTATAAAAAATTCGGCTGACCGCGACACCGCCAAGAAAAACCTGATTAAAAAGTTTTCTTTCTCCGAGCGCCAAACCGATGCCATACTTGATATGCGCCTGTCAGCGCTGGCCAATCTGGAGCGCCAAAAAATAACCGAGGAACTGAAAGAAAAACAAAAACTGATCCGCGACCTCAAAGCTCTTTTAAAAGACACTAAAAAAATTCTTGAGGTGATTAAAAAAGAGCTCGGCGAAATTAAAAATAAGTACGGCGATGAGCGTAAAACCAAGGTCGTTCATCATGCTGCCAAGTCATTTAAGGCCGAAGACCTGATACCGGAAGCCGAACAGGTGATGGTGCTGACTAAGGGCGGATACGCAAAGCGGGTCAATCCCGAAGAATATCGCCTGCAAAAACGAGGCGGCAAGGGCCTGATCGGCGCTGATGTCAAAGAGGAGGACGTGGTCAGCATTTTTCTTTCAGCCAACACCCACGATGATCTTTTATTCTTTTCGTCTCTGGGCAAAGTTTATCAAACTAAAATGTATGATGTGCCCGAAGGAAAGCGAACGGCCAAAGGAAAATCGGTATTAAACATCCTACCGCTGGCTTTGGGCGAAGAAATAACTTCGGTGCTAGCAGTACCTAAAGCCAAAAAAGGCGAAAAAGTCTTTTTGGTCATGATCACCGCGCTTGGTATAATAAAGAAGGTTGAACCCCATAATTTTGAGGGTGTCCGGCGCTCGGGTATAATCGCAATCCGCCTTCAAAAAGGAGATGCGCTTAAGTGGGTACGACTGGCCGAAAAAGGAGACCATGTCATACTTGCGACCAAGCGCGGAAAGGCCATACGGTTTAAAGAGTCGGACGCGAGGCCCATGGGCCGAAATGCCGCCGGCGTTCGGGCGATGAGAGTCGGTAAAAAAGACGAGCTGATAGGCGCTGATGTAATTTCAGCCCAAGAAAAAAACGCGCATCTTTTGGTTATGAGCTCGGAAGGATTCGGCAAGAAAACCAACGTTAAAAACTATCGCCTGCAAAGACGGGGGGGTACTGGCATAAAAACAGCGAAAGTAACCGACAAAACCGGACCCGTGGTTTCAGCTAAAGTCGTTTATCCGGAACTGGAAGAGCTGATAGCCATTTCCCAAAAGGGGCAGGTTATAAGAACGGAGCTAAAGACCATTCCCGAACTTGGCCGGGACACGCAAGGCGTTCGCATAATGAGGCTGGACGCCAAAGACGCGATAGCCTCTCTAACTTGTTTATAAAAAAATAAAAATGCCTTTTTTAAATCCGGAGCAAGTCATAAAATCTGTCGGAATTTCGGCCGGAATGCAGGTGGCCGATTTCGGGTGCGGCGCCGGATTTTACTCAATTCCGCTTGCCCGCGCGGTCGGTTCCGCCGGAAAAGTCTACGCTCTTGACGCGCAAAAAGAAATGCTTGAGCTTGTGCGCTCAAAAGCCCGGGTACAGCGCCTCTTAAATATCGCCACCGTGATTGCCGACCTTGAAAGGCCGCGCGGATCCAATCTGGCCGAAGGCGCGATAGATTTCGTAATAATATCCAACATACTGCATCAAGCCGACGACAAATCCGCGCTTTTAAAAGAAGCTTCAAGAATTCTTAAAACCGGCGGTATGGCGGTCGTGGTGGAATGGAGCACCTTGAACCGCGGCGCTGGCCCGAAAACCGAAATGGTCGTGCCAAAAGATGCCGCCGAAAAATTGCTGGAAAGCGCCGGTCTCAAACGCGTTAAAGAGTTTTACGCCGGCGAAAACCACTACGGCTTGCTTTATGAAAAACCTTAATGAATAAACTCCAAATAATAATAATAACGGGCTCAATAGTTTTGGCCGCAGTGGCCCTGCTTATATTTTCCGGAATCATTCCCGGTTTTGGGTTTGAAACACAAGGCCAAGCCGGCCAAATTTCTTTTTGGGGCACTATTCCGGGCGCAACTCTGGCTCCGGTTTTAAGCGATTTCGGACAGCGTTTCAGAAACATCAAAGTTGATTACCGCGAAATAGATTCCAAAATCTACATTGATGAATTGGTCCAAGCACTGGCTTCGGGGCAGGGCCCCGATGTTTTTATCCTGCCGCAAGACCAAATTTTAAAACAAAAAGATATTCTGCACTTTCTTGATTCCGGCGCTTACTCGCTTCGCGTTTTTAAAGACAATTTTGCGGACCTAGCCGAACTTTATGTCCAGCCCGAAGGAATAACGGCCCTGCCGATCCAAATAGACCCCCTGGTTCTTTACTGGAACCGCGATCTTTTCAGAAACGCCGGGCAGGCGCTGCCGCCTAAAACTTGGGATGAGTTTTTGTCATCGGCCAAAACCCTAACTATTAAGAGCGGCCAAAAAATAACCCAATCCGGAGCGGCTATGGGCGATTTTACAAATATAAAAAACGCTAAGGATATTCTGGCCCTTTTAATGATCCAGGACGGAAATAAAATTGTTGACCCCGAAACGCTTAAGCCGGTTTTTGCCGAAAGAACCGCGGCCCTTAGCCCGGCCGAAGTCGCCCTGTTATTTTTTACAAGTTTTTCAAATCCGTTAAAAGAAAATTACAGCTGGAATCGAGCGCAGCCCGAAGCAATTGAGGCGTTTGGCGCGGGACGCTTGGCAATGTACCTTGGCTTCGCATCAGACATCGAAAAAATATCGGCTTTAAATCCGCACTTAAATCTTGCCGTCGGCATCGTGCCGCAAATAAAAGGCGGAAAACTCAACGCGACCTACGGCCGCAGTCTGGCGCTAGCCATAAGCAAACAAAGTCAAAATAAAGCAACAGCGCTTACATTTATTTACGAGCTGACCGGGCTTGAATCTCAAAGTTTGCTGGCTAAAAACTCATTTTTAGCGCCAAGCCTTCGGGACCTTTTGGCTCAAAAACAGGAAAGGCCGGAGTTCGGAGTTTTTTACGAGTCGGCCATAAAATCGCTTGGCTGGCTTGACCCGGAGCCCGCAGAGACTTTGGCCATATGGAAGGAAATGGCCGAGTCGGTGGCGTCAGGGGCTAAAAGAATAAATCAGGCAACTCTTGACGCGCAAAGAAAATTTGAAACATTAATGCCAAAAACAAATTAAAATGCGAAAAACTTTTTGTTTCTTAAGTTTAATTTTTGTATTTTATTTTTTAAGTTTTGGTTTGGTTTTGGCTCAAGACTATCTCCCCTTGGTTCAATGCGGATTCGGCCAAAATCGCTGCACACCCTGCGATCTGATGTCTCTAGCTAATCGCATAATAGACTTTGCTTTTAAAATGATAATACTGCCTCTTGTGGCGCTTGGAATATTGGCGGCGGGTCTTACCATGCTTACCGCCGGGGGGTCGCAAACCCAGCTTGAAAAAGGAAAATCAATGCTTTGGGCCATAATCATCGGCTTCTTTATTGCTATTTCAGCTTGGGTTATAATAAATACTATACTGGGAAATATAGTTGCGGATGGGTATAACTTTTTAAAAGACCCCTTTCCGGCCTGCAGACAAGGCGGCGCATCCCCAACATACACGCCAGGCGACTTTTTTGGTGGAGCCAGCGGAACATAGAGTTTTTGTATGAAGTTAAACAGATTTTTGTCTAAATTAACATATTTCTTTATAATTAACCTTGGATTAACCAGTGTTGTTTCGGCGCAAATACGAAATCCGCTTGGAAATACGACTACTTTCGGCGCGGTCATTCAAAATCTGGCACGGGCCATTACCTATGTCGGCGTGCCTTTGGCGGGTATATTTATAATTTATTCCGGATTTTTGTTCGTCACCGCAAGAGGCAGCGACGAACAGCTGACTAAAGCCAAAACGACTTTTTTTTGGACGATTGTCGGAACGATTCTTATAATCGGCGCCTGGGCCATAGCTTCGGCCATAAATGAATTTGCGCGAAGTCTCCGAACTTAATTTTTAATGGCTAGCCACTAACTCGAAAGTTAGAAGCTAGCGATTAGGAGTTAAAAAATAAATAAAGGTCGTAAATTAAAAGATTAAAATTAAAATTATGAAAAAAATTCAAAAATTGATTATCGGTGGTGGTGGAATGCTTTTGCCTTTTGTCGCTTTGGCGCAGACGGGGACTTTTGGGACGCTCGTGAACAAAATCCAAACCACAATCAACAGAATTATACCGGTAATCATCGGGATCACGGTTTTGGTTTTCCTCTGGGGTGTGGCCAATTACGTAATGAGCGCGGGCGACGAAGAAAAGAGAAAAGAGGCTCGGCAATTCATAATCTGGGGCCTTGTCGGACTTGTAATCATGGTGGGAATCTGGGGGTTAATAAATGTTTTTGTTGATGCTTTAGGCCTTGGAACGGGTGGCTCCCAAATTACTCCGCCCACAGTAAATTTCGGGCAGTAAATTTCTAACTTCTTTTTATGAAAAAATTGATGCCGTTATGGATATCCGTTTTAAATACCGGAACGGCTCTTGCGCAAGGAGCGCCAATTCCTTCATCTCTTGGAAACGCGATTAACCGACTAGTAAATCCTCTTATTGGAATACTGGTCGGTATCGCGCTGATAATCTTTTTCTGGGGCATTCTTGAATTCGTGGCTAATGCCGGAAGCGAAGATGCAAGGACCACTGGAAAAAAACACATCATCTGGGGGCTGGTCGGATTTCTGATAATATTCGGCGTTGTCGGCATCATAAATATCATCAAAAGTTTTTTTGAAAACGGGCCAATCGGTCCTTTGGGGTAAAACCGCAAGATAAACAAAACCAAAAACCCTCAGATATCGGAGGGTTTTTGGTTTCTAAAACATTTTGACTTGCTCTTTTTTGTCCAGTTCTATATTGACTAGCCTATCGGCCTCGCGATTTTTTTCACGAGGAATAGCTTTAAAAATAATTTTTCCGAAATCCATTTTAAGATTCCATATTTTTATAAAGAGAGGAAACAGCCTCTCCTCCTCTATTTTATATTTCGCATTAAGCTGATTGGCGACTAACTCCGAATCCAAGAAAACTTCAATTTCGGCGTTTTTGACTTTTTCTTTGCCGAAAAGCTGTTTGGCTTTTTTTAAAGCGTATATAACGGCCTCATATTCGGCTTCGTTATTCGTCCGCGTTCCCAGAAATTCGCTGTATTTTTTTTCTTTACCCCCTCCCCGAATAACAACCCCTGACGCGGCCGGCCCGGGATTGCCACGCGACCCGCCGTCGGCATTAATTGATATCTTTAATAAATCCATGGCTTAAACCAGTTTAAAATCAACAATTTTTAAACGCAACTCTTCCCGCCCCCTGTATTTTGACCAATCAAGGGCTCCGACTAAATCTATTTTATCTCCGGATTTGATTTCGGGCAGGCTACGCGCCGAAAAAAAACCGATGGCATTTATATTTTCGTTGTTTGAATTTAAAAACGACAACTCCAGATGCGTTCCGCCGTTGCCGAAAGTCCTCACGCCTTTGACCGGCATGTTTTTAAATAAAAAATTGGGTTTGGGATTGCCCTGCCCGTACGGCTCAAATTTACTGACCAAAGAAAATGTGCCTGGCGTAACATCGTCTAAATTAAGCTCTTTTTCAATAATTATTTCTTCATAAACATTTTCGCCTTTGGGAATATTTTTAAAACTGATTAAAAGGCTTGCTTCAATCTTTTCCGGAGCATGTTCGCTCAAAGAAAATCCAGCGGCTCTGGAATGTCCGCCGAATTCAGAAATTAAGTCCGTATCCGCGCCCTTTAAAAGCTCAACCATGTTTATTGTGCCATCCGAGCGAGCCGAGCCCCTGATGACTTCGGAATCCGCCCGACCCCACAGCAAAACCGGCCGTAAATATTCTTCAACCAGCCGGTTTGCGGCAATGCCCAGTCCGCCAGAGCGCCAATCCAAACTGCCGTAAACGATAAGGGGTCTTTTGTCATCAATAGATATGTTTGATTTTACCTCCCGAATAATTTCTTCAACGGAAACTTTCCGTTCATTGTTTTTTTCTTCAAGCTGTGAGGAGAGCCATTTCGCTTCCTCTTGGGAATCGGTGGTTAAAAGTTCGCCGGCAAGAGTCGCGTTGTCCATTCGTCCGGCGACATTAATTCGGGGCGATATGGTAAAAGCGACGTCATCAGCCGTGACGGAAGATATATCAAGTCCAGCCGTCTTTGCCACGGCTTTAAGCCCCAAACGTCTTGTTTTTTTGAGCACCTGAAGCCCCCAATAAGTTAAAACCCTGTTTTCTTTTTGAAGTGGCACCATGTCGGCAATAGAAGCAATCGCAACCAAATCCAAAAGCCACTTTTCCCAGCCGACAACAAGACCAAACCTGTTTTTTTGTAAAATTGCCGTAACCACTTTAAACCCGAGCGCGGTCGCGCAAAGCATATCATCAGGATAAGAATCATCGGCCCTCTTGGGGTCAACAACGGCGTAAGCCGGCGGGAGCACGTTCCCAGTCAAATGATGGTCAATAATTACAACCTCCTTGCCTTTATCGTTTATAGACTCAACCGCTTCTACACTGTTAATCCCGTTATCAATCGTAATAATAAATTCGGCCCCCTGCCGAAAAAGTTCCTCCATAGCCCCCGCGGTCAGGCCGTAGCCCTCTTTATAGCGGTCGGGATTGTAAACAAAAAAGTTTTCATAGCCGATCGCCTTAAAAAAAATCGCGAGAATCGTTGAAGAACACACTCCATCGGCGTCATAGTCGCCGAAAACCGCTATTTTTTCTTTTTTTTCGATGGCTTCCAGAATACGGCTGACGGCTTTATCCATGTCCTTGAGTAAAAACGGGTCGGAAACGTCTTTGTCGTAATCGGGATTAATAAAACTCCTGATTTCATTTTCATCCCGAAGCCCGCGACTATAAGCAAGCCGGATAATCATTTCGTCAAAATCCTTAAGAGATACCGCGAAATTATCCGGATATTTATCGGCTATTTTCCACTTTTTTTGCATTTTTTAGTATAACACGGCCAGTCAGTCCTTTTTCAGCGCCTCAATGCCGGGCAAGGTGCCCGAAATCAGGAAGTCAAGCATTGCGCCGCCAGCGGTGGAAACGAAAGAAAATTTTTTCATCATTTTTTGCCGATTGATAAATGCCACCGTATCCCCGCCTCCGGCGACAACTTCGGCATTTGAATTTGCCAAATCGCGGACCAAAGAAGCGGTGCCGTGCGTAAAACCTTTTTCAATATATCCCAGAGGGCCGTTCCACAAAATAAAACGGCTTTTTTTTATCTCCCGCCCGATGTCTTTCATGCTTTCGGGCCCGAAATCGCGGATTATCTCATCCGCGCCTATTTCATCAAAAAAAACGCGGCGTTTTTTTCCGCTGCCTGTAGATACTATCAAATCTTTAGGCATTAAAATTTTACGGGAAGAGCTTAACTCTTTGGCTAAAACGGCTGATTTTTTTTCAACAAAAGTCTTGCCGATTCCGTGCCCTCCGGTTTTCAAAATCGGCGCGACCATCAGGCCACCGACAACTATGCGATCGGCTTTTTTAAAAAATTTCTTCAAAAGCTCGGCTTTAGTTGAAAATTTATTCCCGCCGACGATAAGCAAAAATGGCCGCGGCGGGAAAAAAACGCGCGAGAGATTTTTGACCTCGTCTTGAAAAAGAGGCCCGGCGTACGACGGCAAAAACTCCGTTATGCCGACGATAGAGGCATGTTTGCGATGCGACGCGCTAAAAGCGTCATTGACGTAAATGTCTCCGAGATTCGCCAATTTCTTGGCAAAAGAGGCGTCATTATTTTTTTCGCCCGGATTCAAACGGAGATTTTCAAGCAATAAGACGTCGCCGACCGACATGGCTTTGATTATTTTTTCAACCTCCGGGCCAAGAACATGGTTAACGAATTTAAACTTTTTGATTTTCCGCTTGAGGATTGCCGCGGTCTTATGCAGACTGGGAAACTTGCCGTCACATTCAAAGTGGCTCATTAGAATAACTTTCGCGCCCTTACGCGAAAGAAGCTGGATTGTCGGCAGGGTTTTTAACAGCCTAAAATCATCGCTTATGCGGCCGCGAATAATCGGCGCGTTAAAGTCTGCCCTTAAAAGCGCTATTTTTCCGCCGACATTATTAGGAATGGATTTTAAATTAAACATCGGCAGCCGATACAATACTTATAAATTCTTGAGCCGCCACACTTGCTCCGCCGACCAAAAGGCCGTTTATGCCTTTGGCGCGCAAAAATCTGCCGGCATTTTTTCTATCCACGGATCCGCCGTAAAGAACTGGGGTTTCATAGGCCGCCTTTTTGCCTAAAATATCAAAAATACTTCGCCGGATGTAAGTGGCCATTTCAAAAATGTCGTCGGCGGAAGGAGTGTGTCCGGTGCCAATCGCCCATATCGGCTCGTAGGCTATTATCAAATTCCCGGCATGGGCCTTTGAAACGCCGCTTAAATCGGCCTCAAGTTCTTTTTTGACAAAATTCTGAAAATTAGGATCGTTTCTGTCTCTTTCGCCGACACAAAGAACGGTTTTTAATCCGGCTTTAAGCGCGGCTCTGATTTTTTTATTTATCATCTCGTCGGTTTCGCCGAGAATTTCGCGCCGTTCGGAGTGGCCGACAATAACATAATTGGCTCCGGCCGACTTAATCATTTTAGCCGAAACTTCGCCGGTGTAAGCTCCTTCATTTTCCCAAAAAACGTCTTGAGCCCCGAGTTCTGTGCCGCCGATTTTTTTTAGTGCCGTAATAAATACAAACGGCGGCGCTATAACTATTTTGGATTTGCGACGGCGTTTTGTTCCGGATACTATTTTTTTATAAAGACCGGCGACCTGCTCGGTCGTCTGCGGATTCATCTTCCAATTGGCTATTATTAATTTTTTCATCCCGTTAAAGAATCAGCTGTTAATTTAATGTTTTTTTAATTCTTTCGCGGCGTTTTCCGGCGATACCGCGACCACCTCTATTCCCGTCCCCAACTCAAGGCCGGCCCAAGTTGAAGTTTTGGGCAAAATCTCAATATGCCAATGATAATAACCGGCTCCGTCTTTCGTTGGCGCGGTGTGGATGAAAAAGTTGTAGTCGGGGTCATTCATCGCTTTTTTTATTTTTTTAAGTGAAACAATCATTACATCAGCCAGACTTATCCGTTCAGCAGCCGACAGGTCATCAAAATTCCCGGCATGCCTTTTAGGAAAAATCCTGGTCTCATACGAGACTCGGGGCGCGAACGGCTCAATGACTATAAATTTGTCATTTTCATAAATAACACGCTCGCCTTTTTTCGCTTCCCATTTAATCATCGCGCAGTGCGCGCACTTTTTATTTTTTTCATAATAGACGCGCGAGCCCTCAAGGCTTTTTGAAACATCCGGCGGAATAATCGGTAAGGCGATTAACTGCGAATGCGGATGAAACAGAGTCGCGCCGGCGCTCGGACCTTGATTGTGAAAAATCAAAATATATTGAATACATTTTTCGCGGGCAAGTGTCCGATAACGGTCTTGATAAGCGTAAAGCAGGGCCTCAACTTCTTCCGGAGTCATTTCCGCAATCCTGCGCCGATGGTCTCGGGTAATAATTATTTCATGGAATCCCGCGCCGTCCATTTTGGCATACGGGCCGTCCGCGACCTCAATCGGACAAGTCGCGTGCGGTTCAAGCGCCGGAAATTTGTTCGGAACTATTTGAACCCACCAGTCTTTAGACAAGTTTTTGGTTTTTAGTTTATAGTTTTTAGTTGCCGGATGAGGCAGCCACAATAACGGGCCTGGGGCTCCGTTTAACTGCGGGTCATCAAAAGGACAATTCTTTTTTGATGAGTTGAGCCGGACTCTTTTGATCCGGCGATGCGGCCGTTTGGCGCGCTTGGCTGCAACCAAAATCCAGTCTCCTGAAACCAAATCCTGCCTAAATTCCGAACCATTAATGTTTTTTATTTTCCCATCTTTTGCCGGACTCATAACTCGTATTTGTCTCTCCAAAAATTAAGACGGACTTTAACCGTTTCCCACAAGACCTGAAAATAAGTTGAAAGCCTGACATGGCTTTTCGGGTCATTAACCCAATAAGCCGGTATTACCCCTATGCGATAACCCAGAGCCTTAGCTAGTGCCAGAGCCTCAATATCAAAACCCCATCCGGGAACACGCTGCTGACCAAAAATTTTTTCGGCAGCGGAGTCACGGAAAGCTTTAAATCCGCACTGGGTATCCCAAAAACCTCTCACCGCCACCAATTGTATGAACAAATTACCCATATTGCCCATAAGCCTCTTGTGCCAAGCTTGGGAAACGGCCTGACGCGCTCCAGGAGCATCTTTTGGGTCGCGCGAAGCAATGACAACCTCGTAGCCCTGGTCAAAAAACGGCCTCATTTTATCAAAATGGGAAATATCAGTAGAGTTGTCGGCATCGGTAAAAAGACGTATGCGCCCATAAGCCGCAAGCATGCCGATTTTAACTCCCAAACCCTTACCCCTCCGCGGGTCTTCAACCAGTCTTAGGCGGGGAGTGTTTAGCATCTTGTGCCTGACTACGGCTACGGTATTATCGGTTGAGCCGCCGGAAGAAACTATAATTTCGGAAGAAAAACCGCGATGGCTTAAGTATTCAGATATCGCGTCAATCGTCTTTAAAATCCTCTCGCCTTCGTTATAGGCGGGTATTATGACCGAAAGATAAACTTCGCCGTTCATAATTTTATTCTATCACATCTTGACTTTACTTCGGCGTCTGTCTAAAAATGTCTGCAAAATTAAAGCGGCCGAAGAGGCGTCAATTTTGTGGTCGGGCGCGGATTCTTCGGTTTTAACTTGCGCCGAACTATAAACCTCGTTTTCAAAATGAATCGGCAAGCTGAATTCTTTTTTGAGCTTCTCGGTGAATTCAACGACCTCGCGCGAAAGTTCGGTTTCATTGCCGTTTAACCCAACGGGCAAGCCAATTACTATTTCGGAAACATTTTCCTTTAAAATAAAATCGCGGATGGCGTCGCGAACATAATCCCAGACATTCGGCTGAACCGTTTTTGGAAATGCCAATTTTTGCCCTTCATCCGAAATAGCAAAACCCATTTTTTTAGTTCCGTAATCTATGCCTAAAATCCTCATTGCTTAAATTATATCGCGTTTAGCTTTTGGTTAATATATCGCACCCGTTCTTTAAAATTAAAACCGTGTGTTCAAAATGGGCGGCTCTTGTGCCGTCTTTTGTTTTTAAGGTCCAGCCGTCTTTATCCAAAAAAATTTGCGCCTCACCTTCTGAAATCATAGGTTCAATCGCCAGCACCATTCTCTCTTTTAATTTTTCGCCGGTTCCGGGTTTGCCCCAGTTGGGAAGTTGCGGGCTTTCATGCACCGCCCGCCCTACGCCATGGCCAACCAGTTCCCGAAAAACTTTAAATCCGTTTTTTTCAACGAACGATTCAACGGCATGGCCGATATCGCCCGAATGAACTCCGGCGCTGCAGCGCGAAGTGGCCAGATCCAGCGCCTTGCGGCAGACGGTTAAAAGTTTTTTAGACCTCTTATCTCCCTTGCCAACTATAACGGTTGAAGCGCCGTCAGTAAAAAACCCTTTATAGTTTACGCCCAAATCAATGCTTACAACGTCTCCGTCTTTCAGAATTTTATTTCCCGGAATTCCA
>JBBTVC010000082.1:0-6922 GCA_038063435.1 Patescibacteria group bacterium
ATGTTGACGACCAGTATCAGATTGATGTTAATCGGATTGAAGGCGCAATAACAAGGCGCACTAAAGCTATTTTGCCGGTGCACTTGACTGGCTGTCCGGCCGATATGTCCGCGATCAACGATATTGCTGAAAAGAGAAATCTTCACGTTGTTGAGGATGCGGCTCAAGCGGTTTGCGCGGAAGTTGACGGTAAGCGTGTCGGCCATCTCGGCATTGCCGGAGAATTCAGCTTCCATCCGCTGAAAAATCTCAACGGCTGGGGCGATGCTGGAGCCGTTGTTACAAATCACAAATGGCTTGCGGACAAGATTGCTAAATGGCGCAATCACGGCATGAAAAACCGCGACGAAGTTGAATTTTTCTCTTATAACGAGAGAATGCATTCAACCGCGGCCGCTGTGCTGAATTGTCTTGTGGGGCATGCCGAAGACATTACCGAAAAAAGAATTGCTAATGCCGCGCTTTATGACAAACTGCTTTTGCCCATGTCTCGGTTTGTGGCCCTGCCTCCGAGGCCCAAGAATAAAAAGCAGGTTTATCACACTTATGTCATCAGGGTTCTTGACGGCAAGCGCGACGATCTGCAAAAGTTTCTTCTGGAAGAGAAGGGTATTGACACTAAAGTGCATTACCCGATTCCCATTCACCTGCAGGAAGCGGCGCGTCATCTGGGCTATCGGCATGGCGATTTTCCTAACTGCGAACGCCAGTCGCGAGAAATTTTGACACTGCCCGTGCATCAGTATCTGACTGAAGACCAGATTGTCTATGTTGCCGAATCAATTTCTGACTTTTTCACAAGTTTTGTAGCGACAAAAAGAAATAAATTTTAATTCAAACAGCCGTTGACACGGCTGTTTTTTTTTAGTATTTTAAGACAAGATTTGTTTGAAAATTTGTTCAAAATAGGAGGCCGAAAAATGATTAGGATTCTGAAGTCAAGCGACCACGAACCGATTTTTAGATGTTCTGGAATAGAGTTTTTTATCCGCAAAGCCGAAATAGAGGTTGGCGTCAAGCGTTTGGAAATATCGCGAGGCGTTATTCGTGTAAGCGATGGCGCGAATGTTTTGCCTTATTTTTGGGATGACGACGGCATCATGGTTGTTTTAGTGCATCAGGCGCGAGTCGCGCCGAAAGCTGTAACGGTTGAATCGCCCGGAGGCGTTATTGATTGGCAGGAGTTTAAAGACGAAAGCAATTTTTTGTCCCGGGAGCAAATGGTTCGGTTGACAATGGCGCGCGAGCTGAAGGAAGAGGCGGGGATTGAAGTGCAGCCCGAAAAAATTGAACTGGTTTTTGCCGAGCACTATCTCCCCTCTATTTTAGAGGGCGTCGCGTGGGGCGGAATAGTCGAGATTCAGAGATCCGACCTTTCTTCTCGTTGTGGGCATCAGCTTGGTCAAGAATATACCGAAGTCATGTGCTGGAGCTTGGAAAATTTACTAAAAATTAAGCGGGCAATCAACTCCGACGGACCGAGCTTTAATCTCTGGACCTCGCGTCTTTTGGACGAAGTTAAAAAAACAATTTGCGGCTCACGGAGGGTCTGACATGTCCGGTTTGGAAGAAAAGGATTTGTTAAGAAAAATGTATTTTGAAATGCTGCGCATAAGAAGGGCTGAAGAGAAGATCTCGGAACTTTTTAAAGCCGGCCATATCGTTGCGCCGGTACATCTTTCAATAGGTCAGGAAGCCGCGGCCGTAGGTGTTATGAATGCTCTTCGGCCGCAGGATAAAGTTGTATCTACTCATCGCTGTCACGGCCATTATTTGGCCAAGGGTGGAAATTTAAAAAGGATGCTGGCCGAACTTTGCGGCAGGTCAACCGGTTGCGCCGGCGGATACGGCGGAACAATGCATTTGATTGATGACGAAGCCGGATTTGTTGTTTCAGCGCCCATAGTCGGCGCGAGCATTGCTTTTGCGGTTGGAATTGCCCTTGCTTCAAAGATTAAAGGCGAAAATAAAATCGCTGTCGCGTTTTTTGGCGACGGCTCGGTTGAAGAGGGGATTTTCTGGGAAAGCATTAATTTTGCTTCAGTCCACCGCCTGCCCATGATTTTTGTCTGCGAAAATAATCTTTATGCCACGCATTCGCCGATATTAAAGCGTCAGCCCGAAGAAAGAATAATGGACCGCGTTTTTCCGCATCGTTTGAGGGTAGACAGAGTTGACGGAAACGATGTTTTAGCCGTCAGAGAGGCCGCGCTTCAGGCCGTTTTTGTCGCCTCGAATAAAGGTCCGGTTTTTATTGAAGTCCGCACCTATCGTTACAAAGAACATTGGGGCATTAATGAAGATTGGCAGTTGGGCTATCGCAGCCGCGAAGAAGGCGAGGCATGGATGGCTAAAGACCCGATAAAAATTTATGGCCAGCTTTTTGAGTCCGAAAACGAAGAGATTGAGGCTCGGATAAAAAAAGAAATTGATGAGGCCGTGGACTTCGCTCTTTCAAGCCCCGTTCCGATAAGAAGGAGCTGAAAAATGCTGGCATTGACTCGTCTGACTTATAAAGAAGCCGCAGCCGAAGGAATTTTGCAAGCGATGGAGAAAGATAGCCGGGTGTTTTTGCTGGGCGAAGGCGTTGATAATATTACCGGAGTTTACGGACATGTTTTACCAGCCTTTCGAAAATTTAAAGAACAAAGAGTAATTGACACGCCTCTTTCTGAAAATGGCCTCACTGGTTTTGCGGTGGGCGCGGCCTTGGATGGTCTAAGGCCAGTGCTTATTCACCAGCGAAACGATTTTATGCTTTTAGCCATGGATCAGATGTTCAATCAGGCGGCAAAGCTTCGATTCGCTTCAGGCGGACGTCACAAAGTTCCGCTTACTATTTTGAGTTTCGTGGCCAGAAAGACCGGCGAAGGCGTTCAGCATAGCCAAAGTTTGCAGGCTGTTTTTGCTCATTTTCCCGGAGTTAAGGTTGGAATGCCGGCTTGTCCTGAAGATGCCAAGGGAATGATTTGCCGAGCGATTGAAGACGATGACCCGGTTATAATTCTTGAGCATCGCTCGCTTTTTGACCAAAATGATTTTGTGCCCGAGGGCTATTATAAAACGCCTTTTAGCGCGCGCGTTGTAAAAGAGGGCAAGGATTTGACTATTGTAGCGGTGTCGGCAGCGGTTGGCGATACGCTTGAAGCCGTCAAGATTTTTGCAGAACGCGGCGGTTCAGCCGAAGTTATTGATTTGCGTTGGATCAGGCCGCTGGACGTTGAAACAATTATTAAGTCCGTGTCTAAAACCGGCCATCTGCTTGTTGTTGATACCGGCTGGCCGATGTTTGGAGTGGGCTCGGAGGTTATCGCTTCTGTTTGCGAGCGCGCGATGGATAGCTTGATTGCTCCGCCCCAGAGAATCTCAATGGCGGATTCGCCGTGTCCCGCGAGTCAGTACTTGCAAAGCGGTTTCCATCCGAAAGTTTCGGATATTATTAAAAATATCCTAGGCGAATAAATTTAACTAAGCCCCCGATGATAATCGGAGGGCTTTTATTTTTTTGAAATAATGATACTATTTTTTTATGACTTTATTGCCTCGCGAGAGAAAAATAAAAAGCATTGGGGAATTGGCTAAAATAGCCAAGGAGTTTAAAAAAGAAGGGCGGACGATAGTATTGGCCCACGGTATTTTTGATTTGGTGCACCCGGCCCACATTCATTATTTGGAACAATCCAAAAAGCTTGGAGATGTTCTGGTGGTTTCCACGGTTGAAGATAGATACGTGCGCAAAGGGCCGGGGCGTCCATTTTTTTGGGAAGATATGCGTTCAAGGTGGCTTGCCGCTTTTGAGGTGGTTGACTTCGTGACTTTTTGCGGTGATGTGGGGCCATACAATATTTTGCGGAAAATTAAACCCCATTTTTACACCAAGGGCGAAAGCTCAAGGGCCGGTCTCGTCGACCCTAAAAGCGGCATTTCGGAGGACAAAAGAGTGTGTGAAGAGGTCGGCACAAAACTTGTTTTTACCAAAGAGCTGCCGCTCCACTCAAGCGAAATATTTGAAAAAATCGTAAAAATTTTTGACTAGTATTATTGAAGTCGGACTTCAATAATTTTTTGTCTTGAGCATTGATTTATTTTTGTTTTTAAGCTATTTTAAGCCAAGACGAAATTCGTTGAAAACTTAAATTCGGCGATACAGGCGAATAAGGAGGGCGGGCATGCCACCTAATGGCGGGGGAATCAAGACCCTGTGGATTATGCGGGATGACGGCGATATGACCGAGCCAATGAATATTATGCTTTTAGCGGCAATTGCTAAACAGAAAAATCCCAACAGAAAAGACCACCTTGCTTTAATCGAGCGCGACAACATCGCGCAGGTGGTCCGAGACTTTAAGCCGGACATTGTTGCTGGTTCCGCGATTACAGGCGCTCATAAGTTTTATCTTGCCGAATTTGAACGGCTTAAAAAGGAATTTGGCCAAGAAATTTTTATAATTCTTGGCGGACCGTATTGCAGTACTTATCCAGGAGTCATTGCCGAAAGGCAATATCTGGACGCTATCGGGGTTTATGAATGCGATGACGCTTGGGCCGATTTTCTGGACGCCTTTGAAAGGAATCGAGATGATATTCACAACATACCCAATATCATTACGCGCGAAAATTACGAAATGGCCTTAATACGTTCCGAAAAGGGCGTTGGCGTAAATGCTAGCTTTTACCGCGACCGCAGAGCTGACTTTGACTCCCTGCCCTATATGGATCGCGAGCTTATTTACGAAAACACCGCTTTTAAGACACGCTTCAAGCGCACGCACATGGCCGGACGCGGTTGTCCTTTCAGGTGCACTTATTGTTTTGAAGAGCATTGGAACGAGATTTACCGCGCCGAAGGCAAGGGTAAAGTAAAAATGCTTCAGCGTTATTCGCCGGTTCGTTTCTGTGAAGAATTAGTTTGGGTGATGAAGCGCTGGGACACGCGTTTCTGGAAATTTTACGACGACGTTTTCCCGACTTTTGGCCGCGTTGATACCGAATGGCTTAGAGAATTTGCCGAAGTTTATCCTAAAATGGTCGGGCTTCCTTTCCACTGCCTGACTCGTTGCGACATCGTTTACAGAAACCCTGAGGCTTTGGAACTTTTAAAAAAGGCCGGCATCGGGTCTTTGACAATGTCAATTGAATCCGGCAATCGCTATATCCGCGACCATGTAGTTCTTCGCGACATGAATGAAGAACAGATGAGATTTTCTTTCAGCGAAGCCCAGAAGCTTGGCATCTACACCTTTGCCAACACCATTCTAGGCATACCCGGACCGATTCTTCCCAAAGAAAGCGACGCCGGATTTTGGCCTAAGATTGATGAGATTTGTAAAGACGCCTCGCGCCACAGGGTTAAGAAACACGGCGCTGTTTTTGACCTTAAGCCCGCGATTGATTCTACGCGCAAACTTTACGAAATGGATCGCGACGCAAGAGCGGTTGTGGTCAACATGCTGAAAAATCTTAATATGCATCCCGACCAGATAAGTTATGACCGTGAATCGTGCGCGTTTAATATTGATATTGGCGTGAGCTTTGGTGAATTTCCGATTTTACATCCTTATCCGGCGACAGCCGCTACCGAGTGGCTTATGGAAAAGGGCTGGTTTGACGGCGATTACGACAAACTGCACTCAAGTTATCAAAACCGTTCGCCTCTGCCTTGTTTTACCGAAAAGGAAAAGTCGGTTCAGCAGAATTTGGCGCTACTCGCGACTTTCTGCATGTTGTTTTCCGGAAGCCACAACAGATTTATGCGCTTTTTATCCGGGCCCGTTTCCAAATTGTTTTTAGGCAGATTAAGTGAGATTCATCATCCGTGGGCAACCTGGATTTACGAACAGCTCTATGCTCTTTCAAAAAGTTATATGCATGAAACCAGAATTTATCCGATGCGCCGTAGCTTCGGCGAAAAATGGCGGTTTTACGCTGACATGTACCATCTGGATTTTTGGAAGCAGTTTGGCAACAAAAAGCCTCTTTTACGCGGAAACCGCCCCGGACAAACCCTCGGCGGCCCGCCCTCGGTTTAATATAATAGAAGCGTCACACACTTAGTTTATGACAACAAAACGGCATCCGTTTGGATGCCGTTTTTCTTTTTGCGCTATTTATTATATACTTATGTCACACACTTAGTTTATGACATTTATGATAATATGAGGTCTCATACTTTTACTGCCGGAGAGTTTTATCATATTTATATTCATGCTATAGAGGCTCGTTATTTGTTTAATGACGAGGATGATTATAAAAGATTTTTGGTTGCCATGTTTGTCTTCAACGGCACTTTATCGCCACCGCGCCTCGATCGTTTTAATGACCTAAACTTAGTTTATGACATCAGAGACGGTGAGGTAGATATTGGCGATTCGATTGTAGACTTGGTGTCTTTTTGTTTTATGCCAACACACGCCCATTTGATTTTAAAAGCAAAAGAAGACGCGAACATCTCTAAATTTATGCATAGGCTCCAAGTCAGTTATTCAAAATATTACAATCAGAAATATCAGCGTCGCGGACACGTCTTTGAAAGAACCTTTAATTCAAGACACCTTGATAATAATGACTATCTTTTAACCACTTCATGTTATCTGCACTTAAATCCTAAAAGTCTTTCCGCGTGGGGTGGCAAAGAACATCTATATCCGTGGTCAAGTTATCAAGATTTTATTGCTCAAAATCGTTGGGGGAATCTTATTAAAAGAGATATCGTTTTATCCCAGTTTAGTAATGCGGTAGATTATCAGCACTTTATAGAAGAAATCAAAGATTTTAAAGATTTCGATGCCGACGCGCCATGATTTGTCATAAACTTAGTTTATGACAATATATTATAGGGCATCCAAATGGATGCCGTTTTCTACACTTGACTTATTTTGAAGATACAGTATACTCGAAAAAGGTAACGGGTCCTTACAAAAAA
>JBBTVC010000083.1:0-1184 GCA_038063435.1 Patescibacteria group bacterium
TAAGGTCTAATGAGAATTCTTTAGGATTGAGACCCACATCCTTTGTCGGCACGGATAGGCTCGTTAGAAAACCAGTAAGGCCGCCTGTGGCGCCTCCGGTGTTGATAGTCGTATCGCCCAAGCCGAAAAAGTCTTCTTGAGCGTAAGTATTATTTAACGGCAGAGACAATAAAATCGTCGCTATCATCAAAAAAATGCTTATTATTTTTTTAGATTGGCCGGTCGTCATTGCAGTTGGTTTATTAAACTTAAAAGCGCGAATCCGTATTCATTCGGACCGAAAGTAAGCCGATCCGAATACGCAACGACGCTTAAAGTTATAAGAGATCTTTTTATATTTTCGGCTTCATCCAAATACTGTTTAGCAGCTCCCATGCCCGATATCGGGTCGGACATGAAAACCGAAAAAGCCGAATTTATTTTGGCGAGATTATTCAGCGCGTTTAGATATTTCAAGTGCGGCCCGATATAATTTTGAGGCACGGCAATTTTTAAAATACTCGCAACCATTTCTTTATAAGCCGCGGCATTAACCGCAAATTCATCAAATTTTTCAAAGCTGTCCGAAGAGTTGGCTTGTTGAATTAAGCGTTTAAGAGTTGTAAGTTCATTTTCTTTTATCTTTGACGCGCCATCGTCGGATATTTTTGCCAGATTGTTGATATAGGCCCTGGCTTCTTCGGTTGAATTATCCGAAGCCAGGCGAAGATTTTTTTGCGAAAAATTATTTTTAAAACCAGAACTTTCGCTGTCATCCAAAATCGTTCCCAAAATCTGGTCTATCGCTGTTTTGGGGTCAAGGCCGGCTTGTCTTTGCTGGATATACGAAACAAAAAGTTCTCGGCTGGTTTTTTGGGTCAGGTTGTCTTCCTGAATCGGCTCTTGTTTTGGAGCCGGGACGCTTGGCTCGTTATTTTTTATTTCCTCGCCATCCAAAATGCCGTCGTTGTCTGTGTCGGCGCTATCCGGATTGGTGCCCCAAAGCGTTTCCTCCCAGTCTTTGAGGCCGTCATTGTCTGAATCCGGCGATTCAACGGTTGATTTTGTCGTCGCGACGACTGATTGTTCGGAGTTCATCGCGGTTTTTTCGTCTCTAGACTTGTTGAAAAACCAAAAACCGCTTATGACTAGGGTCAAAGCCAAAATTGTTGCAAAAATTATTCTTTTTTCTATGACAAATGCCA
>JBBTVC010000084.1:0-5167 GCA_038063435.1 Patescibacteria group bacterium
GAACTGAAGAAAGAAATTCTGCTCGCTCTTGGAAAAACGCCGATAATTAAAGACAGAAAGCTCTTTATCAAGCCAGAAGAGTGGTTTAGAGAGATAGGAAACGACTATCCGGCGCTGGAAGCGAAATACGAAAGGTTAGAACTGACGAAAACACCGATGAATAAAGCACAAATGGACGCTCTTGCGTCCATTCGTACACACTGGCTCCCCGGGTAGGATTCGAACCTACGACCTTCGCCTTAACAGGGCGCAGCTCTACCGCTGAGCTACCGGGGAATCTGTTTTTGAGAACTTCTCTACATATTATATTGATGTCCGTTGGTTTTTCAATGCCGCGCGATGGTTTAATGGTCCTCAATTACCCGCGCTTGACTTTTTGATAAAACGGGTGTATAATTAGAATAAGCTGGAAAGGAAAGGGCATGGCTTTTTGGATAAACGCGTTCGGTGGAAAATGAAGGCTTCGACTCTATCCCTAAGCACTGACGGTTCTTTGTCGTCTTTGCGGGATTAAGTTGAGGCCTTTGTTTTTTGCTGAAAACTCACTTGGAGGCGTGGCGATGAAAAAGCTCTGGACTGCTGTAGCGTTTGCGCTTTTGGGTTGCGGTGTTCTGGCCGTCGATTTGGCGGTGGCCGCTGTTGTTGAATCGGTTTCGCTTGAGAAAGACGGAACGAGATGGAGCAGCCGGAGGGGTTCGTCCGAGCTCTGGACGGTGATGGTCGGCGACACCGCGCCGGCCGAGAAAAAAGCGATCGCGTGGACAAGAAACCTCGGGCCGTTCGCGCTCAACGCGACTCTCTGGGCGCGCGCGCCGGCAAAAGTCAGTCTCTGGAAAAAGGTTACTTTCAGGCGCCCGGCGAACATTGATGAGTTTGCGGAGTTCGTTTATTCAAAGGAAAAGTTTTATTCCGAATCTTACGAGTCCGCTCTTCCCCCGCCATTTGACCGGCTTTCGGCAGAAGATTTAGCTAAGATTGATTTCGTTATTTCTTACGCCGACGGCGGGACAAAGGTTTATCTTTTCGGCGTAACTCCGGAAGAAACCAAGACCTTCTTTTTGAAAATTCAGAACCTGTCAAAATGACGCGATACGAAAAACATAATTTCAAACGCCGTTCCGGTAAAACCGGGACGGCGTTTTGAATTTTTAAAAATATTTCAGGTCTGTTGAAAAATCGTAACGGTTGTATTTTTCGCAAAACCTTTGCGTTTCAAGATGGCCGCAGTACATGAAAAAATTTATCAGCCAGATGAATGGATTTAACGCTTTTGCAAGGATTCGCAGGACTTTCACGGCGCCCGTCCTCTATGGAAGAACTTCTAATGTTATTATATGCTTTATTAAATATTAATCAAGGATATTTTATATGGACACAATAACTTACGAAGATTTTTTGAAAGTTGATATGCGCCTCGGGCGTATTATTGAAGTTGAAGATTTTCCCGAAGCTCATAAGCCGGCATTCAAGCTCAAAATTGATTTTGGCGATGAGGTCGGAATTAAAACCTCAAGCGTTCAGTTGCCGGGCGCTTACGAAAAAGAAGAACTGAACGGCAAATTAGTTGTCGGCGTCGTAAATTTTCCGCCGAAAAAAATAGGGCCGTTTATTTCCGAAGTTTTAACTCTGGGTTTTGCCAATACCGCCGGCGGGGGATTTATTCTTGCTGTTCCCGAAAAAGAAGCGGTAAAAATAGGCGATAGACTGCGTTAATTTCACGCTGGTAAAACCGACCTTTTTGTGTTAAAATAAAACTATGTTTTTAAGTTTTATGAAAAAACCGTGGGTTATTGCGGTTGTTTTTATTGTTATTTTAGCCGGCGGGAGTTATTGGTATTTTTCAATGGCGGGCGAGCAAAAATTCCAAACCGCGAAAGCCGCGAGGGGCAATTTAATCCAGACGGTCAGTGTTACCGGCAGAGTTAAACCGGCTCAAAGCGTTAATCTGGCTTTTGAAAAAGGCGGACGAGTAGCCAGAGCTAATGTTAAAGTCGGCGATAAAATTTTTGCCGGCCAGACTCTGGTTTCTCTTGAAAACGGAGACATCCTCGCCCAGCTTAAGATTGAAGAAGCAAAACTCGCCGAGCTTGTTTCCGGCTCGCGCCAAGAAGACATAAGCGTTCAAAAGGTTAAGGTGGCTAATGCCGAAATTGCTTTGAGTGACGCCAAAATAAATTTACAAGATAAAATTGACGACGCGCTAACCAAGTCCGATGACGCCATACGGAATAAAGTTGATCAATTTATCAGTAATCCGAAAAGCTCTTTGCCTCAAATAAATTTCACGGTTTCAGACGCCCAGCTTGAAAGAGACATAGAGTGGGGCCGGATTGATGTTGAAAAAGTTTTAGTTAATTTGGATTCGTCGGATTCGTCAAAAGTAAAAAATGGCCTTAATAAAATAAAATCTTTTTTGGATAAAGTCGCGCTTGCGGTGAACGCGCTTACGGCCGGCAGTTCTATTTCGCAGACGACCGTGGATAGTTACCGCACGGATGTTTTGACCGCGCGCACCAACATAAACACGGCGGTATCAAATTTGACTGTAGCTGAAGAAAAATTGCGCTCAGCCCAATCGTCTTTAAATCTTGCCCAAGAGGAATTGCTCAAACTTTTGGCCGGAACGCGGCCCGAGCAAATCACGGCTCAGAGAGCCGCGGTTGAAAACATTGAGGCGCAGCTGGCCAAAACAATTATCCGCGCGCCCATTTCCGGAATAGTCACGAAGCAAGACGCCAAGGCCGGAGAAATAGCGGCAGCTAATTTAACCCTCGTTTCGCTGATATCTGAAGCTAATTTTGAAATTGAAGCGAATATACCGGAAGCGGACATTGCCAAAGCCCGCGCCGGTGATGAGGCCGAGGCCACTTTGGACGCTTACGGAAGCGGGGTGATTTTTAAAGCCGTGATTTCTTCAATTGACCCGGCCGAAACGGTTATTGAGGGCGTCGCGACTTACAAAACCATAATTCAATTCGTGGAGCGCGACGAAAGAATAAAGTCTGGCATGACCGCGAATGTGGATATAATTACCGAGAGGCGCGAAAATGTTATTTATATTCCCCAGCGAGCGGTGATTTCGCAAAACGGCGACAAAACAGTAAAAATTCTTGAAAATGGCAAAACGCGCGAAGCCGCGGTGAAAGTGGGAATAGTTGCCGAAGGCAACATAGAGATACTATCCGGCATAAATGAGGGCGAAGAAGTTATCACTTATACGCGCTGATTTTTAATGGCGCTGATTGAATGTGAAAAAGTAGAAAAAGTTTATCAAGACGGCGAGTTAACGACGCCGGCGCTCGGCGGCGTATCTTTTAAAGTGGAATCCGGAGAGTTTGTGGCCATAATGGGGCCGTCGGGCTCGGGCAAGTCCACTCTTTTGCACATTTTGGGATTTTTGGACGGCCTGACTCGCGGAAAATATTATTTTGACGGAAAAACCATTGAAGAATTTTCAAAAGAAGAAATTGCCGGAGTCCGCAACAAAAAAATGGGTTTTGTTTTTCAGGCGTTTAATTTGCTTTCGCGAACGACCGTTTTGGAAAACGTAAAACTGCCGCTGGCATATTCCGGGCGCAAAGAAGAGGAGTGGGACGCTCTGGCCAGATCGGCGATTGACGGCGTGGGTCTTTCGCATCGAATTAACCATGAGCCGTCGCAGCTCTCCGGCGGAGAAAAACAGCGCGTGGCGATCGCGCGGGCTTTGGTCAACGAGCCGCAGGTTATTTTTGCCGACGAGCCGACTGGAAATCTGGACTCAAAATCGGGTCAGGCGATTATGGAAATTCTGCAAAAACTTAACGAAAAGCGCGGGCACACGATTTTGCTTATCACGCATGAAACTTATACCGCCGAGCACGCCCAAAGAATTATTACAATGAAAGATGGGATGATTGAAAGCGATCACAGAGTAGACCATCGCATGCGCGCCGATGGATTCAAAAAATAATTCACTTAAAATTAAAATGCGTTTTATTCACACCGCAAAAACAGCTTTAATCGGCCTTCAAACCAACAAATCCCGCTCGGCTCTTACCATTCTCGGAATTGTTATCGGCATTACCGCGATAATTTTAGTCGTTTCCATCGGCCAAGGTGCGCAAGACTTGATTTTGGGTCAGATTCAGGCGTTGGGCTCAAAAACAATCGTTGTTTTGCCCGGCAGAGAACCATCCGGCCCGACCGATCCGACAATCATTGATTCGCTTTTCAGCGACTCTTTAAAAGAACGCGAAATGCGAGCGCTTCAAAACAAATCCAACGCGCCGTTTGTCAAAAACATAATGCCGATAGTTTTCGGTGCCGAATCCAGCGTTTACGAAGGCGAAACTTTTCGGCTGACCATGCTTGGAGTTTCGGAGCTGGCCTCGGATATTTTTGATCTGATTCCGGCTGAAGGCAATTTTTTTACCGAGGAAGACGTTAGGAGTAAAACCGACGTCGTGGTCATCGGCTCAAAAGTCAAAAACGAGCTTTTCGGAGAATCGCAGGCGGTAGGCGCGAAGATTAAAATAAAAGGCCGTAATTTTAAAATTATAGGCGTTTTGCCGACAAAGGGCCAAGTTTCTTTTTTTAATTTTGACGAAACTGTTCTGACGCCTTACACCACGGCGCAGACTTATATTTTCGGCATAAAGCATTTTAACCGTCTTGTGGTTGAAGCCGAGTCGGAGGAATTTATAGACCAGACCGTAAGCGATATTGAAATAACTTTGCGGAATTTGCACGGCATCACCGATCCGGATAAAGACGACTTTTTTATTGAAACGCAAGCCGACATTGCGGCGCGAGTAAGCACTGTTACAAATATTTTAACTTTATTTTTAGCGACTATTGCCGCCATATCTTTGCTTGTCGGCGGAATAGGCATTATGAACATCATGCTGGTTTCGGTTACCGAGCGCACGCGCGAAATCGGTCTGCGCAAAGCCGTGGGTGCTACCGAGAAAAATATTTTATTGCAATTTTTGCTTGAAGCGGTTTTTTTAACCGCAACCGGAGGAGTTATCGGCGTTGTTTTGGGAGCGGCCCTTTCATTCGCCGTGGCGCTGGCGCTTAGCCAGTTTGTCGGTCTGAATTGGACGTTTAGTTTTCCCGTACTCGCCGCGTTTCTTGGTTTTATTGTTTCTGCTCTTGTCGGTCTCGTGTTCGGTCTTTATCCCGCCCG
>JBBTVC010000085.1:0-7036 GCA_038063435.1 Patescibacteria group bacterium
CGCAATAGGAATGGATCGCAACACAAAAAAACATTATTTCTCGGTTTTTACAAACAGAGAAATGTCGTTGGGCGAACAAAGAGAGTTTGCGCAGGCCTTAGGAGAGAGATTTGTTAAATTCAAAGTTGTTGGCGATATTGTGGCCTCTGCTGACGATAAGCAGGTAGAAGAAAAAATAGTTTTAAGAGATCAGATTTCTGCACAAGATATTGATTATCTGATAGCTGGCTCTTCGAGAATAGATGTTAAAGAGCTGGAAGATTACAAAAAGAGACATTTTGACAGCAGGGGTGAGCGCAGATCTCCTTTGTCGAGCCAGAGCGATACAATATGGATAGCCGAAATTGGCGAAAAAATTGTCGGTTATCTATACTTTTTCACAGACAATATGGAGTATCCGGCAGACTACTATTTGGTTTATTTTCGTGTAGAAGATTTTATTCCGTTTTCAACAGCAAGAAAAGTGAAAAAGTTACTTAAAGAAAAATTTCCTAAGAAAACTTAAAAACAACGCGCTTTACAACGCGTTTTTTGTTTATTGACGCCATTTTGGCGGGGGATTACAATATGAATATTGTGAACAAGTTTTTGGTCAACCTTATTCTCCTCGGCTTTGTCGGAATCGCGGTTTTTGGATTTTTAGCTATGGGTCATGACGCGGCCGCTAGGGGGGCATGTTTGGCAATGACGTTTAACCGCTCGGCGTGTCCCTCTGGTATTTCCGAAACAATTTCTTTTTACGCCAGCGCTTTTAAAAGTTTTTCTCTCGCTGTTTTGACTCTCGGCCTTAATTTGGCGGCCGTCGGCATTATCTTTGGTTTCTCATTATTTATTTTTTCCGTCCCCACTCCGAATTTCAGCCAGTTTTCATTTTTAAAACGCTTTTCTTTTGCGACGTCTATCTTGGCAAAAAAGAATTTAACTCACTGGCTTTCGCTTCACGAAAACAGCCCATCTTTTGTCTAAAATCGCGATTCAAAATCTTTTTAGTCAAAAGATTTATCTTTTTTATTTGTTAAATAAATATGCAAAAAATTGTTTTAACTTTGGCTCTGGCAATTTTGGTTGTCGGAGGGCTAGCTGGACTCAAAGCGATTCAGCCGCAAAAAACGTCCTCTGTTTCGGCCTCGGCCGGATTATTGAAACTCGACGAAAACTTTTACGATTTCGGCAAAATTTCAATGGCCGCCGGCAAGGTGAGCCACGAATTTAAAATTGTTAATTCCGGAACTGAACCGCTGAAAATAGAAAAAATTTACACCTCCTGCATGTGCACGAATGCTACGCTGGAAGTCGGTGGCAGGAAGTTTGGACCATATGGAATGCCGGGACACGGGTTTGTTCCAAGGGTCGGAAAAGAGATCGGTCCCGATATGGAAGCCGTAATTTTGGTTGAGTTTGATCCTTCAGCGCACGGTCCGGCTGGGGTCGGTCCGATTGAAAGAGTCGTGGTTGTTGAGGATGATTCCGGACCAATCGCGGAAATTACGATTAAAGCCGTGGTAACTCCATAACAACCATGAGTTCCAATTCCAAGTTTGTTTTTTTGGTTATTTTGGCGGTTTTACTTGCGGCCGTGGTTATGTTTTTCAGATTTAATGGCGCTGGAACGGAAATTTTGTGGAATCTGTCCGATGGCGGCAGGTTTATGCTTCCTTTGGTTTCAATAGCCGCTCTGATTGATTCAATCAACCCCTGCGCCTTTTCCATTCTTTTGCTGACCATCGCCTTTCTTTTCAGTTTGGGTCAGATGAGGTCGGGGATACTGCGCATCGGCGGTTCCTACATTCTCGGAGTATTCGTGATTTATGTTTTAATAGGCCTCGGGATTTTACAGGCTTTGCACTTGTTCAATACCCCGCATTTCATGGCCAAAGTCGGAGCAAGCCTTTTGATCGTTTTCGGAGCAATTAACGTTATCAACGAATTTTTCCCGTCTTTTCCAATTAAACTTCGCATACCGCACGCGGCGCATAGGAAAATCGCCGAGCTTATGGAAAAAGCTTCGGTGCCCACGGCATTTTTCTTGGGGGTTCTGGTCGGGCTTTGTGAATTTCCGTGCACCGGCGGGCCGTACCTTATGGTTTTAGGATTATTACACGACAGTGCCACTTACTTTAGAGGCCTAGGATACCTCTTGCTCTACAATCTGATATTCGTTTTGCCGCTCGTGATAATTCTTTTTATCGCAAGCGAAGAAAAATTACTGGCAAAAGTAAGGGCATGGCAGCAGAAAGAAAATAGGCTTATGAGATTCGGCGGAGGCGTCGCTATGGTCGTATTAGGAATGTTAATATTTCTTTTCTAGTATGGATATAATTACAGCTTTAGTTCTGGTTGCGTTGATAACTCTGGCAATAAAAGCCGCGAATAAATTTTTGCCTTTTTCTGTTTGCGCTTTTTGCGCCGGAGTTTCGGGCGCATGGGTTTTTCTGTCATTTGCGGTTTTAACCGGCATCGCACCGGCGGCATCTTATTTGCCGGTGATTACGCTTTTGATGGGCGGGACGGTTGTCGGAATAGCGTATCAGGCCGAAAAAAAGTTTGGTTGGCAAGGCGAAAAATCTTTTTGGCTGAAATTCGCGATTATAGTCGGGGGTTTTTACGCGGGCCACATCGCGGCGGGCGGTTTAAACTGGATAACTTTTACCCTTGAGCTTGTGGCGCTTACAACGCTTGTTTATTTGTTTTTTATCAGGCGCAGTTCCGGAGCCAATTCCCAAATACATTCGGCAAAAGTCGCGGAGCTTGAGGAGCAGATGAAAAACTGCTGTTAACATGAAAGATATTTTACGGCCGTTTATTTTATTTTTAGCGGTTCTCATGGTTGTCATCGCTCTTATTTTTTGGCCGCAAGAGCAGGTCGCAGGACAATATGATGATTTTGCTAAGTGTCTTTCGTCAAAAGGCGCTGTGATGTACGGCGCGTACTGGTGTCCGCATTGCCAAAATGAAAAAAAGGCCTTCGGCGATTCGTTTCGCCTTATAAATTATGTTGAATGCACAGAAGAAACGAGCAAGTGTTTGGCAGAAAAAATTAACGGTTATCCAATCTGGATTTTTCCCGACGGCAAAAGATTGGAAGGAGAACAAGGCCTGAAAAAATTATCAGAAAAAAGCGGCTGTCCGCTTAACAATTAAAAACAAAAATATGGAAAATCAAAATAATTTTAATCTGCCGGTGGCTATTGTGGTTTCGGCGTTTATTCTTTCCGGCGCTTGGATTTACAGCCAGAAGCCGAGCTCTGACAATAAAGCGGCTGTTTTTCGCGACGACGAGCCTCATTCAGAGAGTGAGACGGTTTTGCCGGTTAAGTGGGGAGATCTGGGCCTGAAAATGATAAGTGTCGGCGTGATTGATCCTGAAAAATTTGAATCGCTTTATTCCGACCGCGGTGGCTTGACCGACGACACGAAAAGGATTCTTTATGAAGAAAATAACGGCAACTTAAAAATTACTCCCAAAAATTCCGGCGAGATTCTGAATCTTTTGTGGGCCTTGGGACTCGGCAATAAAAATGATGTTTTGGATAAGGGGCCGATGAAAGATCCTCGCTACGGAGGCGTTGGCGATTTTGCTTCGGTTGGCGGGTGGATTTTAGCCGATAGCGACGCCGTTAACCACTATAGCCGTCACCCGTTGATTATGTTGACGCGAGATCAACAAGCTTTAGTTGAGCGCGTGGCCAAAAATGTTTATCGGCCCTGTTGCAAAAATTCAACGTATTTTCCAGACTGCAATCACGGAATGGCAATGTTGGGGCTCTTGGAATTAATGGCTTCGCAGGGAGTGAGCGAAAAAGAAATGTATGATTCTGCCGCGAAAGTAAACGCTTATTGGTTTCCTGAATTAAATCAGAATGCCGGTTCTCCCTGTGCCGTAGAGGCCCAGCCGCAAACCAGCGGTTGCGCCATTTGATATAATTAAAGTATGGAGATAAAAATAAAAGGTCGAATAATTACTAACCTATTAAATTAAAACGTATGAACCAAAATTTAGGAAAAGTGGATAGGATTTTGCGATTCGCTCTGGCATTCTGGTGGCTTGGCCCGTTTGCTCCGCAATTCGGTGTTGAATGGGCCAACTGGCTCGTTGTTGCCGTGGGCTTGGTCGCGCTTGCCGAAAGTTTCCTTGGCTGGTGCGGGCTTCATCGCTTTTTCGGCATAGACAACAAGAATCAATAAATAAAAGGTTGAAAAATTATTAAAATTAGAATTAAAAATTATGGAACTTGATAAAAATAAATTTTCTATCGCGGCAAGCGCCACAATGGGAATCGTTTATGTTGTCTGCGCCGTTTTTGTCGCGCTTTGGCCGGATTTTACGCTTAAACTTTTCGGGTGGCTGGCGCATTTGGTAAATGTTGATAAATTTGCCGGCGATGTCAGGATTACCGCGCTTGGATTTACGATGGGGCTTTTGCAGGCTGTGGTTTACACTTACGTTGGCGCCTTTATTTTCGTCTGGCTGCATAATCGTTCTATTAAAAGCGCGTAATTAAGGTTGTTCATGCAATACGCTTGGTTAATTTGGAGTCTTATACTTCTTCTTATCTGGTCGGTCGTCTATCTCTCGTTGGGAAACAAAGAAAGTAAAAAAGAAATGTTCGTGGTGAGTCTCTGGACCTCGCTTTTAGGATTAACCGAGCCTCTTTTTGTGCCTGAATACTGGAGTCCGCCGTCATTATTTGATTTAGCCCAAAAAACCGGTTTTGACATTGAAAGTCTATTTTTCTCTTTCGGCATCGGAGGAATAGCGGTAATACTCTATAATCGAATATTTCGCGTTTCGGAGGAAAAAGTTTCCCAGCATGAACAACGCGCTTTTCAACATCGTTACCATCTCATTGCTCTTCTTTCAGCCCCGGTCATTTTTGTGATTTTGCTTATTGCCGCGCCGTTTAACCCGCTTCATTCAGCGATTATTGCGATGATTGCCGGCGGAATTGCAACCTGGTACTGCCGTCCCGATCTAAAAAAGAAGATGTTTACGAGCGCTCTTATATTTTTGGGGATTTATTTTGTCTATTTTCTTACGCTTATCGCTATGTATCCCGGTTACGTGGAAGAGGTATGGAATTTAAAAGAAATTTCCGGGATCTTGGTTTTGGGCATCCCTCTGGAAGAACTTTTATTTGCCATTAGTTTTGGTTTTATTTGGTCGAGCGCGTATGAACACATAACTTGGCGTAAGATAAATGAAATATGAATCATCATAATTATTGTCATCAAGAACATAAACAACACGGCTCTAATTCGGCAGAATTTGCCGGAAATATTTACACGTGTCCGATGCACCCGGAGGTAATACGAAACGCTCCGGGCAAATGTCCGGGGTGCGGCATGGAGCTTATTCCGAAAAAAGTAGAAAAAAATAAAACCGGGGTTAACGCGGCAGAATACGACGTGTCCGAATTAAGCCACAAAGATCACGGGGCGGCCATGACTAATCCGCAGATGGCCGAAAAAATGGAAGCGGATATGCGTCGTCGTTTTTTTGTTTCTCTTCTTCTGTCCATCCCAATCATTGCGTATTCTCCGTTGGGGTTGAACTTTTTTAAACTGGCTTTGCCAATGCCTATCCCCGCGAATTGGATTCTTTTTATTCTGACCACGCCTATTGTTTTTTGGACCGGCTCAATTTTCATTACTGGCACCTACTACTCTCTTAAAGCGCGTATCCTTAATATGTCTGTTTTGATCGCAACTGGCGTGTTGGCGGCGTATCTTTTCAGCGTTCTTCTGACCTTGGTGCGGCCTGGAGCCGAAACTTTTTATGAAGCTGCGGCTCTTTTGGTGACTTTCGTTCTTTTCGGTCACTGGATGGAAATGAAATCCCGACGCGGAACTTCAGACGCCTTGCGCGCACTTTTTGATCTGGTTCCGCCGAAAGCCCGTATAATCCGTGATGGCCAAGAAATTGAAGTTCTCACATCCGAAATCGCGCACGGCGATATTGTTGTGCTTAGGCCGGGCGACAAGGTGCCGGTTGACGGCGAGGTGGCAGAGGGAGAAACTTCGATTGATGAATCACTTGTGACCGGAGAATCAATTCCGGTGGAAAAGAAAAAGGGGAGCAGAGTTGTTGGAGGATCGGTGAATCAAACCGGAACGGTCAAGTTTACGGCTACCCAAGTCGGTTCGGAAACAGTTCTCGCGCATATCATTAAACTCGTGGAGACCGCGCAGAATTCCAAAGCGCCGGGCCAGCGCATTGCCGACAAGGCCGCCGGATGGCTTGTCGTCGTGGCTATCGGCTCGGGTCTGGCCGCGTTTTTTGGATGGTATTTCGGAGCGGACGCTGGCTTGCTTACCGCGCTTACCTTTGCCGTTTCAACCGTTGTCATTGCTTGCCCCGACGCTTTAGGGCTGGCCACTCCCACCGCGGTTGCAGTAGGCACCGGTATTGGCGCGAAACACAATATTTTAATAAAAGACGCGGCAACCCTTGAAAACACCTCAAGAATTAACGCAATTGTGCTTGATAAAACCGGAACGCTGACCGAAGGAAAGCCGCGCGTCACTGACGTGATTGCGTTTGGCGGTTTTACCGAACACGAAGCGCTTAGATATGAAGCAAGTCTTGAGGCGGGGTCTAATCATCCTTTGGCTAAAGCGATTATTGAAGAAACCGAACGGCAAAACGCTCTGCCTTTGGAACCAATTGAAAAATTTGAATCCATCGCCGGCTACGGCCTTAAAGCAATAATAAAAGGGCAAGTTGTTTATGCTGGAAAAGAGAAGCTTTTAAAGGATAATCATATTGACACTTCTTTTGGCCGGGAAGTTATTGACCGGCTTGCGGGCGAGGGCAAAACTTTAAGTTTGTTAGCTGTTGACGGCAAATTTGCGGGGGTTGTCGCGGCCGCCGATGTTTCCAGACCGAATGCCAAAAAAACCGTTTCATCATTGAAAAAACTAGGGATGGAGGTGGTTATGATTACGGGCGATCATCAAAAAGTGGCCGAGGCAATTGGCCAAGAGCTTGGCATAGACAGAGTTTTTGCCGAGGTTTTGCCCGAAGACAAGGCCAAAT
>JBBTVC010000086.1:0-8755 GCA_038063435.1 Patescibacteria group bacterium
CGCCGATACCGGATGGCCCGAGCATTTTATGGCCCGACAAAGCAAAAAAATCGCACCCGATTTTTTTGACGTTTACCGGCATATGCCCGGCTGATTGCGCGCCGTCAACCAAAACAAAAGCGCCCGTTTTACGCGCCTCGCGACAGATGCGCCTAACCTGATAAATATAGCCCGAAACATTTGAGATATACGAAACCGCAACCAATTTAGTTTTTTTGGTCAATTTTTTTCTAAAATCAGCAAAATCAAAACTATGTTCGGATGTTAAATTTACGACATCGAACTTTAATCCGCGCTCTTTCGCTACGCGCATCCACGGCACAAAGTTAGAATGGTGTTCCGAAAGCGTTGTCAAAATCCTATCGCCTCTTTTAAAAGTTTTTGCCAAAGAATACGCGACTAAGTTTATGGATTCGGTGGCATTTCTGGTAAAAATAATTTCTTTGGGACTACGCGCGCCGATGAAATCGGCCACTTTTTTGCGCGCGTTTTCAAAATATTCGGTTGATTCTTCGGCAATTTTATAAGCCCCGCGATGCACGTTTGAATGTGAATTTGCATACTGTTTTTTTAATTTTTCCAAAATTATTTTGGGTTTCTGGGTGGTGGCGGCATTGTCAAAATAAACAAGAGGGCGTCCATTTATTTTACGCCTAAAAATCGGGAAGTCTTTAATTATTTTTTTTAAATTATACATAATTTAAAATCGGCTCTATTATTTTTTCGGTCTCCTCAAAATTTAAACCCGCTCTCAAAAGCGGCGCCGTTAAAAATCCCCTGTTTTTTAGTTTTATCGCTTCGCTTTCGCCAACGCCCCGCGTGGCCATGTAAAAAATATCTTCGTCGGATATTCTGGATACAGTCGCGGCATGCCCCGCTTTTAAGACATCGTTCGTTTCCACCTCAAGCCGGGGGTCTATGCGGCAAGCCGAGTTTTCATACAAAAACGCCCGTCCTTCAAGCCAC
Source organism: Patescibacteria group bacterium (assembly GCA_038063435.1). Lineage (GTDB taxonomy): Bacteria > Patescibacteriota > Minisyncoccia > HO2-45-28 > HO2-45-28 > HO2-45-28. Next base: position 967 of record JBBTVC010000086.1, read on the forward strand.
GCGCTTGAACGCTTAGCGCTCTTTAAAATCCGCGCGCTGGCGAACGCCGACACGGATGCCCGACCGCGCCCTATTCCATAGATTGCAGTATTAGACTGCGAATCCGCGCCTGCATGCTTTACTGAAAAACTGAAATCGTGGCTATTGTCTCTTATGGCTGAAAATAAAAAAATATTCTGGCACGAAGAGTTTTCTCCAATATTAAGCGAGATTTTTCCCGAAAAATTTCCGGCGCCAAAAAGCCGCCAGATAAAGACTTTTTTATCGCCGCCCGAAACGTTGATTTCCTGATTAAAACTTTTTTTCAAATCTATTATTTCCATAATATATTATCCGATACTGCCTTCCATTTCCAATCTTAATAGATGATTGAGTTCTGCCGCGTATTCCATCGGCAACTCACGGGTCAGATCGCTTAGAAACCCAGAGACAAGAAGTCCGAGCGCGTCGGACTCTTTAATTCCTCGGGAACCCAGATAAAAAATCTTATCCTCGCCCACTTTTGAAACATACGCCTCGTGCTCAATCGTTGAGCGCGGCTCTTTAACATCCATTGTCGGGTAAGTGTCCGAGCGGGATTTTTCGTCAAGTAAAAGCGCGTCGCAGACAACTTTGCATTTTGCGTTTACAGCGCCCTTTATAATTTTAACCATGCCTCTGTAACTTGTTCTGCCCCCATCTTTTGCCACGGACTTTGAAATAATCCGGCTTGAAGTTTCGGGCGCGAGATGGATTGCTTTTGCGCCCGCATCTTGATGCTGGCCCTCGCCCGCGTAAGCAAGCGATAAAACCGAACCGCGAGCTTTCGGTCCGCGCAAAATCACGCTCGGGTATTTCATGGTGACGCCCGAGCCGATATTTCCGTCAATCCATTCAACATTTGCTTCTTCTTCAACGAACGCGCGCTTGGTCACAAGATTATAAACATTTTTAGACCAATTTTGTACCGTGGTATAACGCACGCTTGAGCTTTTTTTGGCGATAATTTCAACAACCGCCGCGTGCAAAGACGCGGTTGAATAATTCGGCGCGGTACAGCCCTCAATATAATGAACGGAGGAACCCTCTTCGGCGATTATCAATGTCCGCTCAAATTGCCCCATATTTTTGGCATTAATCCTGAAATAAGCCTGCAAAGGCACATCTACTTTCACGCCGGCGGGGACATAGACAAAACTCCCTCCGGACCAAACCGCGGAATTGAGAGCCGAGAGCTTGTTGTCCGCGGGCGGAATAACCGAGCCGAAATATTTTTTAAAAATTTCAGGATATTTTTTGTAAGCCGTATCTGTGTCGCAAAAAATTACACCCCTTTTTCCCCAATCGCATTTGATATTGTTGTAAACAACCTCGGAATCGTATTGGGCCGAAACTCCGGCCAGATACTTGCGCTCGGCTTCGGGTATTCCCAATCGCTCAAAAGTATTTTTTATATACGGGGGCACTTCGTCCCAACTAACGCTTTGACGTTCTGCCGGACGCACGAAATAAATAATATCGTTAAAATCAATACCCGACAAATCCGCGCCCCATTCCGGCATCTTTTTTTCATAGAAAATTCTGAGCGATTTCAGCCGAAAATCGCGCATCCAAGCGTCTTCGTTTTTTATATCCGACAGCTCCCGCACGACATTTTCGGACAAACCTTTTTGAAAAGTCGAAACCGGCTTCTCCTTATCAAAAAACCCGTATTTGTATTTATAATTTTTCAATTCAGGCTTGGGCATTTTCAATTGGGCATTTTAGATATGAATATCCAGACTCGTTTATTTTTTCGGCCAAGTCCGTGCCGCCGCTTTTAACTATACGACCCGCCATCATAATATGGACCTTGTCCGGCCTGACATAATTCAAAATTCTTTGATAATGCGTTATCAAAATCACGGCCGTGCCTTTATTTTTTAAATCGGCTATTTCCTCTCCTATTTTTTTTAAAGCGTCCACATCAAGACCGGTGTCTATCTCATCAAAAATAGCCAGCTTCGGCTCAAGCATCTGCATTTGCGCCAGCTCAAGTTTTTTACGCTCGCCGCCGGACGCGCCGTCATTTACCCCGCGCATAATGAAATCGTCGGCAAGACCAAGTTTTAAAAATTTTTCGGAAATATTTTTTCTTAATTCAAAAATGTCCGGCGCGTTTCTGGCCGATTGCATCAAAGAGAAAAAACTTACGCCCTCAAGCGCGAGCGGATTTTGAAATCCGAGAAAAATGCCGAGCTTGGCGCGTTCGTCCGGCTTTAAACTATTTAACTTCTTATTTTCAAAAAATATTTCGCCTTCTTCAATTTTATGGCTGGGGTGACCCATTACGCACAAAGCCAATGTGCTTTTGCCCGAGCCGTTCGGACCCATTATGACGTGCGCCTCGCCTTTATTTACGACTAAATTTATTCCGCCTAAAATCGGCTTACCCTCAACCGATGAGCTTAAATTTTTTACTTCTAAAAGCGCGGCCATTACTCGCTAAAACTATCACGCAAAACCTCAAAAATCAAAACCTCGCGCCTTTAAGCCAGATTTTAATCGCCTTACTAAAAGTCAAAATGCTTAAAAAATATCCCAGAGCGACAAAGCGTTTTAAAAGCCACGGCAGAAATCCGGAGAACTTGATAAAACCCAGATCAGCAATGGCGTATTTCCCGCCAAGAGGCATTATAAATTTAGATTCCCTTGGATGATATTTAAAAATTTTCCTGCCGTGAAGCTGTCTTTTTATTGAATAGGCAACGTATTTTGCCTGCGAAATCGCAGTCTGGCTGGTCATCGGCATCGGCTTTCCGCCAAGTCCTTCGTAAAAAGAGATGTCGCCAACAGCATATATGTTTGACCCGGCGCTCGTTCGTAAATACCTATCAACCACAATACAGCCCCTGTTTAATTCCAACCCCACAATCTTTTCACCCAATGGATTAGCCTTAACGCCGGCGGTCCAAATCAAAACGTCAAAATTAATTTCTTTTCCGCTTTTAAGTTTTACAATGCTGTCTCTTACATCAACCGCCGGGTCGGAAAACAAAATGTTTACGCCTAGTTTTTTCAAACGGGCATTAGTCTTTAGCTTAGCCCAATCACTTAAAGGGCCGAGCAGTGTCGGCGAAGCTTCAATTATTGATATAAAAACGCTGTCTCTCGGATGGCCGTGGATTTTTGAAAGATTGTCGGCATATCCGACGAGCTCTGATGCCACTTCGCATCCGGTAAATCCTCCCCCGCCGATAACTATATTTATCGGGTCTTTTTTGCCCTTTCGCTCAAAAACCTCGTCAACGGCGTTGCGGACGTTTAAAGAGTCAGCGGTGGTTTTAAATTCCAAAGCCCGCGCCCTCAAACCCGGAATGTCATAGAAATTCGTAACCGACCCCGCGGCAATAATCAGCCAATCGTATTTCACAGACTCGCCAGAAGCCAAATTCACAATACTCTGACCTGCATCAAAACCCATAACTTCATCGGTTAAAAGCTCAACATTTTCATGGCCCTCAAAAATTTCGGCAAGCGAAATAGAAACGCTTGAAAACATCAAACGGAATTTGGCTGGCCCAAAATGTTCCTTGTGGTCAGACGAGGGCGAAAGAAGTTTGTAGTAGTCCGCGGGATACGAATGAAAACCATTCTTATCTATTAAAACAACCCTCAAGTCATATTTATGGCGCGCCGAGTCAAGCGCGGCTCTAACACCTCCGAATCCCCCGCCGATTATAACAACGGTTTTTGTGGTCATGATATTATTTTAACCCATCACCGCCCCTAATCCCACCTTTTGCATTTTTGAAACAGCGGGAATATCATTTATTCAGAGGGGTCTTTAATAGGGGGATAAAAATGCTAAAAATACTCGGTGTTGGCATATTTATGATTGGTTTTACCCCGCACACCTTCTCTTACATGCTGGATTTTTTCAAGGGCAATATTGACGCTCAAGTGCTAATAATGACTGCCGGCATGGTCTTAATATTTTTAAGCGTGGTTCCTCCGATAAAACTTTAAATCCGCCAAAGAGGCGGATTTTAATTACAGCGCTTGACTTATTTTGTGGAGGGTGTATAATAAGTAAAATTACGAAAAGAAAAGGGCTTATGGGATATTCGACGTTCTTTGAAAGCTTTTTTCGTTAAACTCGCTAGCCACTTCATCTGCTTGGAGGACGCTATGGAAACCCTGATAATTTCGCTTTTGGTTTGGATAGGAATGAATAGCGACTTCAATTTGCCTAAAGACAGGTCCGAGCTGCCCAAAATAGAATATAAAACAGCGGAAGCGATGAAAATAATCGTATACGGCACGGTGGGTTCAACTATCCACAAAGAAGTCAGAGCAAGCTACGACGAAAACACCTTATACTTGCTAAAAGATTTTAACCCAAAAGATTTAAGAGATCGGAGAACGATGCTTCATGAGCTGGTCCATTTTCTCCAAGATTACAATAAAAGAAAATACGAGTGCCGAAATGTCGCCGAAATTGAGGCTTACAGAATAGCGACGCGCTGGGGACAGAAACACGGCATAGAAGATGATTACGCCGCAATCTGGATGTTAAGCCCGCGAGGATGCATACAAGAAATGCCCGCAGATTTTACGCGATAAAATCCCCGTTCCGATGTTGGAGCGGGGTTGTTTTTTTGGCGCAAACGCGCCTTTTTACTTTTTACGGCAAGTACCGTCTTCTTCACAGCAATCTTTTGCGGACTCGCCGGGAACGGGTTTAGTATTTTTGTCGTCTTTAAGACTTGACAAGAAGGCCACAAAAAGGCCCGCAATAATAACTAAAATCACAATGCCAAGCGCTGAAAGAACTGCCCCCAGTAGAGTTACACCCTCCATATCCACTCTCCCTCCAAGTAAACAGACCCAATAAAATACTAGCTCCGCAAATTTTTATTGTCAATAAAAATAAAAATGAGCCGGGAAGAGGATTCGAACCCCCAACCTACGGTTTACAAAACCGTTGCTCTACCATTGAGCTATCCCGGCAAATTATTGTTTTTGCTGTTATCTTCAGGTTTATTTGATTCGCCGTTTTGAAGCCTATTTTTAAATTCCCGCATCTCGCCCCAAAATTCAGCGTTCTTGCTGTTGTCCGCCTGTATAGACAGGCCGTTCCCATTTTTAATGGCGATTCTCTTTCCATGAAAGTAATCGGAGAGCCGGTGCAGAAGAGCTTCTACTTTTAAAACCAGAATCCTGAAGCGACGCAAAAACTTTTCTCCGAGCTTCAGCATTGCCGGCCGCGCGACACTAGCCACAAACTCTTCAAAAGGCCGGATAACATCTTCGCGCACAAAATCAAAAAATAGAGGCGATGCTGTCATTTTAGACTTTTGCTCGTCGGCGTTCAAAAACCGCACAGACACTATCCGACGTCCTAATAAAAAAACGGCTCCGCCGAAGCTTAAAATGGCCAGTAACGAAAAAAATATGAGCGTTAACATAAATTTATTTTATAAGGTTATGCGATAAAAATTAGCCACCTCAACGTTTTCACCGAATTTAGCGATAATTTCTTTCAAATAATCGCCGACTGTTTTGGACTGGTCTTTAATATATGGCTGGCGCATTAATTCCTCGTGGTTTTCAGCGCCAGTTGCCGCCACCTGCATCGCCAAATCGTGCACAAACAGCCTGAATTCTTCGTTTCGCGCCACAAAATCGGTTTCGGTTCTGACCTCGATCAGAACGCCGAGTTTCCGGTCGCTATGGATGTAAGCGTCAATCACGCCGGCTTTAGTTTCGCGCGAAGCTTTCTTTGCGGCAATTTGGACTCCGAGCTGTTTAAGCGCCCCGAGAGCCTTATCAAAATCACCTCCGGACTCTTCCAGAGCTTTCTTGCAGGCAGTAATTGATGCTCCGCAAAAAGAGCGCAGTTTTCTTACCGATTCCAAATCAGGCATTTTTTTTCTCGACACGCTTTACGGTCGAAACCCCGACCTCGCCTTCGGCGGGCGTTGGGGCTTCTACTTTTAATCCTTCGGCCACTACCTCCGCCTTTTGCTCGGCGATTTGAACGCCGGACTTATAGGCCAGGGCCAGACGGCCTAAAACATACTTAATACTTGAATAAGCCGAATCGTTAGCCGGCACTGGATAAACAACCAAATCAGGGTCGCAATCAATATTCATTATACCAATGGTCTTTAATTTCATTTTTTGGGCTTCTCTGGTCGCGGTTTTCTCTTCGCGCGGATCAATAATAATCATGGCGTCCGGAATTTTTTTCAATGATGTGAGGCCGGCGAATTTATTCTCAAGCCTCATAATTTCCTCATTTAAAACCAGCTGTTCTTTTTTGGTATATTTAGCCAATTCTCCCGAAGCTCTTTTGGATTTTAAATCTTCAAGGTGCTCAAGCCGTTTTCGCATAACGCTGAAGTTGGTCAAAAAGCCTCCGGGCCAGTGGCGAGCCGAAAAAGGCATGCCCAACTCCTCACTGGTTTTTTCCACTAAAGGCGCCGCCGACGGCTTGGCTCCGACCAAAAGCACCGTCTTTTTTTCGGAAGCAAGTTTCTTTAAAAATTCTTCGGCCTCGCGCAGTTTTTCCCGGATTTTTTCCAAATCAAAAACCTCAACATTATTGCGCAAACCAAAAATATACGGCTTCATTTTAGGATGACGCCGGGTACGGGAGTAACCCAAATATAAACCGGCCCGAAACATTTCTTCTATTTCGGGGTCGGCAACCGCAGGCGTCTCCACTTCTTTAACCTCAATTTCTGGCATAAGCACTATTTTAAGACATTGCCGGCAATTGCGCAAGCTTGGCTTCTGTGTTAGGATTTAATGTATGAAAAAAGACGTTCACCCGACATATTATCCTCAAGCGGCTATAAAATGCGCTTGTGGCAAAACATATAAAGTTGGTTCAACCAAAGAAAAAATAGAGGTCGAGATTTGCGCTAATTGTCACCCGTTTTTCACCGGAAAAGAAAAACTTATTGACATCGCCGGCCGCGTTGAGAAATTCAGAGCCAAAAGAGAGAAGGCGGCTTCAACCAAAACCGCGGAAAAGAAAAAGAAGAGAAAGTAATGCCCGACACCAATCCACAATCAATAATTCTTGAAATAAGAGCCGGCGCCGGGGGCGGAGAGGCTTCGCTTTTTGCCGCGGACCTCGCGAATATGTACACCAAATACGCCCAAAAACAGGGCTGGAAAACGGCGCTAGTCAGCTCGTCATTAAGCGATTCCGGCGGTTATAAAGAAGCTGTGATTGAAATTTTAAATTCAGGGGCTTACTCGAAATTAAAACAAGAGGCGGGCGTTCATCGGGTTCAACGAATACCTACGACTGAAAAATCCGGCCGTATCCACACCTCAACCGCTTCAGTCGCGATTTTGCCGATTTATCCGGTAGAAGCTTTTGAGATCAAATCGCAGGATATTGAAGTGGCTTTTACCCGCTCCGGCGGCCCAGGGGGACAAAACGTAAATAAAGTTGAAACTGCCGTTCGCATAACCCACAAACCGTCGGGCATTGTTGTTCTTTCGCAAAGCGAGCGATCACAGCAAACCAACCGCGAAAAAGCAATGAGTATTTTGCGTTCAAAACTTATTGAAATGCTAAAAGAGAAAGAGTCGGGTTCAGTTTCACAAGTCAGGCGCGAGCAAATCGGCACTCAAGACCGCTCCGAAAAAATCCGCACCTACAATTTCCCGCAAGACCGCATTACCGACCACCGCATCGGCAAGAAGTGGCACAACATTGAACGAATCCTTGCCGGCGATTTAGAACCGGTCGTAAAAGCTTTTCAAAAATTGCATCAATTAATAAATTTAAGTTTGAGTGTTTAGTAGC
>JBBTVC010000087.1:0-5289 GCA_038063435.1 Patescibacteria group bacterium
AGGAAGTTCAACTTTGTCGTTTTCGTCAATCAACTCTATTTCAAGCAGACACAAATTTTTATCTGCGGCCCAAGACGGACTTTCAAAAGTATCTAGCATGAAATATTGATGTTTATAGACAAAATAGTTTCTAAACTTCCGAATAACCGTCGTTCTGGGTATTATGAAACCCGAAAGAATTGAGTGGTCTCGCCAACTTATTTCCACCTCAACTTCGCCCCTCGTTTTTCCGCAACCGATTTTTTGAACTAAATAGTATTTTTCCAAACCTTCGTCATATCTTTCTTTTCTAATTCTGGACTTACCAAAAAAATCATAAAAATATTCGTAAGGAATATCAATATATATCTGTTCTATTGCGACGCTGCGAAACGGCTTCGGAATCGCGCTGTCGTGAAAATATTCAACCAAAAACTTTCGCTCTATTTCAAGGGGTTCGGGGATTCCGAGCGTCCGCAATACCGCTTTATAAAGCCGTTCGTCAACCTTTGTTTTAAAATCGGTTGAATTGTCAATTATGAAAAGGTGCGGATGGCCGATATACGCGGCAAGCGTTCTTGCGTCCAAATTCCTGAGATCTTCTAAACTTCTTTCGGATCTTGCTTCGTTGCCTAAATTATAATGGGTTTCTGCGCCGTCGGCCGCGGCCACCATATGAATTACGGCGTCAAAACTGTAACAAACATCATCGCCGGTCAGACCAAGCTCTTTTAAAATTTTTTGGTAGCGGCCCTCCGGCAGATATGCTTCGCCGTCTTTTGGCCCGCGATCATAAAGTATTACCCTCGGCTCGTCCGGAAAAAGGGCGGCTAGATTCTGGGCATGTTTCCTCTCGTCAAGCTGTTTTTGTAAAATAACATTCTGAATTTCCAGATATTTTTGGGGGTCTTTTTTGGCCAACACCTGCAAATCATGAACGCCACCAAGTATCACATCCGTCGCGACTTCGCGCGTAATAAAAACCCTGAATCCAAGCGCGCCGAGCTTCCTTTTCAAGCCCTCTATGCCCTCGTCTTCCTTGCCCCAAATGCCCTGGGTTTTTCCGGAACACGGCCCGCCGGTAACAATTATTTCTTTCACATTTTTCAACGCGCACCCTCCTTGTAAAATCTAAAAATAAAATAACATAAAGGCATTGACAAAACAAGCGCTTAGATTAAGATATTTATGGATTTACAAACTTGCCTGGGAGGAAAAAATGAGCGCCGATGTCCCGAAAGTGGCCTTTGCTACTTGCAAAAAATGTCATAGGGTTCTTGAGCGCCTGCCCGAAATTTACCTTTATCCTCGAGAAGCTTTTCTGGGATGCGAATACTGCGACACCGTAACAAAATACGACATTTTGGATATTGGCATCCTTGAAAATCCAGAACCATACGGAACCTACAAAGAATATAAAAAACGGCTGGCCGGGAGAGAAGCGGGAGTTGTTTAGTGTTTTTCCGCGGATTAATAACGCTATTTCTTGTCGTCACGGGCATTTGGCTGGTCTCGATTTTACATCAAAATATATTGTTTCCGTTTTTCATATCGCCGGTCATTAATTTACTATCGGCGGCGCTTGCGCCACTGACGCATCTATGGATCACGTGGGTTATTATATACGCCGTGGGATCTGCGTTTATGGTTACGGCAGTGTTAATCTTGGGATCGCTTTCTTCTCTGCAAATTTTGACAAAATTAACCAAAAAATTTCCGATAATTTTAAAAATACCGGTTGTCGGAAAAATAATCGGCCTGCTGATCGAAATATTTGAGCATAAAAATGAATCCGAATTCGGCTATATAGTTGAAACCGAAGATGAGTTGCTCGGAGTCAGGGGAAAATGGCCGGGCATCATAACCAACACGTATAAAATTGACGGAATAACACTGTGTAATGTTTATATTCCATTGGGCTGGACGGGCTGGATTAAAAGAGAGGTTAGGCGCTCGGATTTGGTCAGAATAGTTGACGCAACGTTGTTTGATTTTGTTATTTTACATGGCTCTTTCGGCGCAAAAGACCCATTCATCGGAAAAAAAAGAATTAGATTAATTGACTAGACCGCTTTAAGCGGTCTTTTTTAGTTTTTATCGGCAAAGTCCGGCCACGCGCGCATCGCCACAGCCATGGCGCCCGCCAAAAGCCCGATGTCGCGGACCGTTATCACGTCTATTCCGCTTACGATTAAAACTATAAAAAGATGGATTGCCGCCAAAACCGATGCCCAAAAAGTAAAAAAATCTATAAGCAATAAAAATCCCACGACAATATCAAAAATCGCGGTTCCGATCATTGTTTTCTCCGGAGTTGTAATTAATAGATCCGCGGCCCACGGCTTGATAAATCCGGTCCAGGCCTCCGGTGATTGTAAAATCAAAACCCCGACCCACAAAAAAGTTATGGCCAGTCCGACTCTCAAAACATTAAACGAGCTTATTTTCATAAAATTATTAAATCATTTGTTAAAATTATAACGGCCATTATAAATATAGTGAGGGCTGACGCCAGACACCATGAACACCACGCTTTTATCACTCTCCATTGAAGATATATCAGAAAAACGGAAGAAACAGCCGCGGCAAATATAAAGATCTCCATGATCCAGTCCCACCATTCAGGCGCGTCAATGCCAATAACCAAAAAAGAAGTTATGACCGAAACAGCAACATAAAAACCAAGACCCAAAACATCATTATGAATTCCAAATATTTTGTTATACCGGCTTAAAAGCACGATTTCGCAGTCCTCTCCCAAAAGACACACCGGGCGCTCGGAGGCGATTCTTTTCCGTATCAAGTAAACGGTCTCGGATATGCCGATTGCCGATAAGGTAAAAATAAGCGCGTGCGGAGTCATGCTTATTATATTAGCCCTTTTTTTATTTTAAGACGAATCCCCTCAACAAACGAATTAAAATAAAAAAGATTGTGGGAAGTCAGGAGCCGCATTGGGGTAATTTCTTTGGCGCGCAGCATATGCGAAATGTAATTTCGCCTATAATTTTTACAGACAAAGCAAGGACATTTGGCATCAATCGGTTTTTTATCTTTTAAAAAACGGTTTTGGCGCAGATTAATCTGCCCCGAACTTGTAAAAGCAACGCCGGTGCGCGCGTAATGCGTCGGCACGGTGCAATCAAAAATATCAATACCGCTTTTCACTATCAACTCCATATCTTCAAGTTTGCCTATGCCGAGCAGATGCCTCGGTTTTTTTTCATCAAGAAACGGGAGTGTCCATGAAATTATATCTTTGGTCGTTTTCTTGCTTGTGCCCAGATCTCCGCCTATGCCGAATCCGTCAAAACCGAGCGAATTTATAAATTTCGCGCTTTCCTGTCTCAAGTCTTTGAAATTGGAACCTTGCGTTATACCGAACAACGCCTGTTTTTTGTTTTTCTTGGATTCCAGACATGTTTTTGCCCATTTGTGGGTCCGCGCCAAAGATTTTTTAATATAATCTTTTGACGACAAGGGCGCCGTACATTCGTCAAATGCGAAAATTATGTCGGCGCCGAGGGCCTCCTGTATTTTTATGGATTCCTTGGGTCCCAGAAAAAGTTTCCTGCCGTCAAGCGGAGAACGGAAATGAACTCCGTCATCGGTAATTTTTACAAATTTTGGCTGTGAGTGTTCGGAGACCAAAATTTCTTTTTCTTTCGGAAAAAATTTTATCTTTTTTCCCACTCCAAGGTCGTGACCGAATCCAAGACTAAAAACCTGAAAACCTCCCGAGTCGGTCATTAGGGGCCGGGACCAATTCATAAACTTGTGAAGGCCTCCGGCCGATTTAACAATCCCCTCGCCCGGTTTTAAGTGCAGGTGAAAAGTATTGGCAATCAAAAGCTGACAACCCGCATCGGCCGCCTCCTCGCTTGTTAGAGTTTTAACCACGGCCTGCGTGGCCACCGGCACAAGCGCGGGCGTCTCAACTTCGCCATGCGAAGTTTTTAAAATTCCCAGTCTCGCCCGGCTCTTTTTTGATTTCTTTAAAATCTCAAACTCCATCTTGATTATGGGATCTCACCCCATAGCGCCTAAAAATCGCTCGTCTTCATTTGTAGACCAATATTTTAAGAGCGAGAATATTTCATTTTCATTTTCCAAAATTTCTAAAAAAAACGCCGTATCCACAATTGGAAAGTTAATCTTTTTATCTCTATTAAAATAATTAGAAAAGCTTGACCATTTATATTTTCTTAAAAATGCTTCTGTTTTTGACCAATCTTTAATTCCATCTTTCCAGTTTTTTTGCACAAATTCCGCTGGGTTTAAATGAATATAGGCGAACACACGACGAGCGTAATCATCATTATCAACTAATTTTAGTTTATAAACGCCCTGAAAAAGAGGGCCGACTCTCTTATACTTTAAATTGTAATAGCCGGTATAGCCCGCACCGTTTTTCTGCATAAACAAAGATAGCCCGTCCTCACAAAGAGGCCTAACTAATAAATGAAAATGGGTTGGCATAAGACAGAAGCCACATACTTCTACAAGTTTGTCACGTTGTGGGATTTCACCCCATAATTCTGAATTCCAGAGCAAAACCGGATCACGGGTATTAAATTCGCGCAATCCTCGAACGAAACGAAAATAATCGTCGTCATCCGAAAAAATAACTCGCTTTTCCACTCCGCGATTAAAAACGTGATACAACTCACCCTCAACAATGTCTGGTCTTATACTTGGCATACAAAAAAATTATAATTTATGGGATTCCATCCCACAAAGGATGTCTATTTTACCCCCACCAGCGGTGAAGGCCAGGGAAATTCCGGCAAATCGGCAAATTTGCGCACCAGTTTTCAAGGCCGTAGACTCTTCCCGCGCGGGCCGCGGCAAAGAAAAGCAAAACCAGGGCGTAAATTATGTGTGAATTAACAATGTATGAATGCGGATCCGGATACGGGAATTGCAGAATCGGAAAATAATAGAGCATCATCAATACGGCGCCCAGAACTGAACTTAACCTTACGCCTATGCCCAGAATCAATGAAACACCGAGCAAAGTAAGACCCCACTCATTAATGAAGTCGGTTATTGGCAGGACGCCCGGCTGCAAAAACCACTGAAAAAAAGAAGTGAAAGTTTTGGCTCCTTTCAAATAGCCGGCAGAGCTCCACGACGGGTCAATTATTTTTGTGACCCCTGCGTAAAGCATCATCCAGCCCATGGCGACGCGCAAAACGAACAACGATATTTTATAGGATTTAATCATTTTATTATTTTTTATCAATATGCTGCCAGAGCCAGACTATGGCCAAAACGCCAAGAATCAGAAATATAAGCGAGTAGGCAACC
>JBBTVC010000088.1:0-2005 GCA_038063435.1 Patescibacteria group bacterium
CGACGCATGGAAGGCCCCGTTCCATGCCGTGGGAGAGTTCCTCGGCAAGACCGTGAGCTCCGTGCCCGTGCTCTACCAGGTCCTGCAGGGCTCCAACATGGTAGTACTCGGCGCCGGCGGAGACGCGGTCGGCACGACCCTCGGGGTCGTGGGCGGAGTGGTCCACGAAGCGACGGGCTGCAAGTAAGAACAAGCCCCTGACGAAATGTCAGGGGTTTTAAATTTTCAAAAGTTTTTAACTCCGTTATTGCGCTCGGACAGGTTTTTCAAACGGAGGATAACGCTCTGGGTCAACTATTCGCTCAAAACAATATAGGCCTGCTTTATGCGCCCAGCTTGCGTCATCAAAGTAATCTGCATGATACGGCTCTTTGGAAAGCGGTGGAATAACATTCTCGCTAGGCAAAGAAAAATTAGCACAAAGCGTAAACGAATAACCTTCTCCTGGCAGGTATTCGTAAGCCGACCCGGTTTCTGGATCAGTTGGCGCAACCCAGCCGCTGACATCGTCTTTCAGCTCATCCAGGCCCTTTGGAAAACGCTCCTTGGACTGCCAGAAATTTACTATCTGCCATTGGATATTTTGCAAATCAGCCAGGCGATCGTCATCAAACCGTCTCATTCTTTCGGTCGCGGGCGATCCGACAATAAAAAATCCGACAACGATTGAGGACGCAACAACAATTATCACCGCCCAAACAAAAAATTTCATCATTCGGTTTTGTGCTTATAAATATCGTAAAAATAGTAGCCGAAAATGATGCCCGCCGTAAAGAATATCGCAATGGCTTTCAAAACAAATCTTATGGTCAGTTCTCCTCCCAAAAAATTATAAACAAGCGCCACAAAGTCGCCGATCATAATTACCGCGGCGGCAAAAAGAGTGAAATAAACAAGCCAGCGACGAATTTTTAAGTTTCTTTTTTCTGGGATTTTTTGATAGTTTTTCTCTAAAAACCAAGAAGTTAAAACGTATGTCGGAAAAACAACAATGAGCGAGGCGATAGCCCAGCGTATGGCGCTATAAGCCGAGCGCAAGTAATACGCGCCAGAAACAAGAATGTCCGGAAAAATAACATTTATATATTGAAAAATCAGGGTGACAAAACTGCCGGCCGAAAAGTAAAGGGCGATTATAGCTAAAAGATGCAGGAAAAAGTCCTTAGGCGAAGTTTTGGGCTTATTTTCCATGTTTTAATTATACCACCGGCATAAAAAACAGCCCACCTGCGTTATTCACAGGCGAGCTCTATAATACAAGGATCAAAATTAAACCCGAAGCGATGGCGACTACAACTTTAAATGCGGGAAATCGAACTGGTTTTTTAATTAGATTCCCTACGAATCTCGCTTCCGGCTCGGGCAGGTCTTTAGCTTTAGGCAATAAAACATTATAACAACGATCCGCTAGAATAAGGATTTTGGAATGAAGCGCCTGTTTTTGAGGGACGCGAGTGGGATTCCAAGCCAGCGCCAATTGAGTGCGTTTTCTATTAATTTTTTGCCTAGAAATCGGCTCGTTCGGGCCGAATCCGAAAATCACCCGAGCGAGCGCCTCTCGGCCTTCATTTTCAAGTGTCGGCCCGGGCATTGCCAGCCTCCTACTTAAACAACTCGCTAAATCTCCTTTTTCATTCTACCACGAAAATAACACGGCGCGCCTTGATTTTAAAATAGTATTTTGTAAGATAGGGGCAGATTCGGCGGGGAGACTGGCGATGGCTTACGACGAAAAGTTCTACAAAATGTACCTTAAATACCTTGCGGAAAAAACGGTCCGCGAAAATCACGACAGAATGTTTGACTTATTTTTCAAACTGACGCAGTCCGCATTCCTTAAAGTGATGGACCTCGGATGCGGGTTGGGAGAATACGAAACCTATGGACGCTATGACGATTACGCCGGAGTTGATTTAAATAATACCGGCCGGGTCAAAAATTTCGTAAAAGCGGATTATCATGATAAAGATTTTGATAAATTACTTCCCTTCAGGCCTACGGCTTT
>JBBTVC010000089.1:0-13719 GCA_038063435.1 Patescibacteria group bacterium
CCGAGGCCAATCGGCTAGGCCGCTTCTCATTTCCCGCCTGTAGCACGCCCCAACACTCACCGGTTGGTGAATGTTGGGGTCCCACCAAAGTCCGTTTTCCCAAACTAAGTTTGGGGAGTTCAAGAAAAACGGGTTTTGGCGGGAATTTTATTTTTTGATATCATTTCTATATGCGATTTGAATCAACGATGCCGGCGCGGGAGGGCAGAATAAACGAGATTTTTCTCGTCGGCCGGCCGAAATTTAAATTTGTAGAAATGGCCCAATCCGGCTCCGAAAAACAAAAACAAAAAACCGCCTAAATGTACACATTTTTAAAATGATTACAAAATTCTGCCATCGCTTCATTTTGTTGTCTTTTTAGGAGGAGTGAGAAATCATTATTTCAAGGATCGCTGGACCTGAGCGTCGTCCGAAGAAGCAGGCCTAGTCGGGGTTCGCAACGAAGCAAAAAAAAGACACCTCAAGGAGGAGGTGTCTTTTTTTATCTAGGTTTTAAAAAAATTAAATAAACAGCGGGGCCAAGACAAGTGTCAGAGTAGCGAGAAGTTTTATCAAAACATGAAGCGAGGGGCCTGCGGTGTCTTTGAACGGGTCGCCGACCGTGTCGCCCGTGACTGCTGCTTTATGCGGGTCCGAGCCCTTTCCTCCCATATTTCCTTCTTCAATCCATTTTTTGGCGTTGTCCCAAGCGCCTCCGCTGTTATTCATAACTGTCGCGAGCAAAACTCCGGCAATGGTCCCCACCATCAAAAGTCCGGCTTCGGCTTCGGCTCCAAGTAATAGTCCGACAGCGACGGGGCCCGCAACCGCAAGGACTCCAGGTAAAATCATTTCTTTAAGCGCTCCGCGGGTAGTGATGTCAACCGCTTTTGAGTAGTCGGGTTTTACGGTTCCCTGCATAATGCCTGGATTTTCACGAAACTGCCTGCGGACTTCGTTAATAATATAGTAAGCCGAGCGTCCGACGGCCCTTATGGCTAAGGCCGAGAAAAGAAAAACTATCATTGCGCCTATCAGCCCGCCGACAAACACTTCAACTTTAGCCAAATCCACGACTGTTAAATGAACCTCTTCAAGATACGCCGAAAAAAGGAGGAACGCAGCAAGAGCGGCCGAGCCTATGGCGTAGCCTTTAGTCAGCGCTTTAGTCGTGTTTCCGGCCGAGTCTAATTTATCCATGACATCGCGGTATTCTTCAGACTCGCCGGACATTTCAACAATTCCCGCTCCGTTATCGGTAATCGGTCCGAAAACATCCATCGCAAGAATATAAGCGGCGGTGGCAAGCATGCCCATTGTGGCAACGGCTGTTCCGAAAAGTCCTCCGCCAGGAATTCCTGAAAGTTTGCCGAAGTAAAACGAAGCAAGAAGCGCCGAGCTTATCGCAAGCACGGTCATCGCGGTTGATTCAAGTCCGACCGAAAAACCGGAGATAATGTTTGTAGCGGGTCCGGTCTCAGACGCTTGGGCGATTGAACGCACCGGTCTGAAGCGCGATTCGGTATAGTATTGTGTTATGAAAACGAAAGCGAGACTGGTCGCGATGCCGACAAGCCCTGCGGCAAAAAACCACATATTGCCCAATAAATATTTGGTAGTAAAGAAAAAAGCGATTATTGCCAAGACCAAAGTCAGATAATATCCGCGGTTTAACGCGGCCATCGGGTTTTCGTTTTCGCGCGCGCGAACCGCGAAAAGTCCTATCATACTCGCAATGAGCCCCAAAGCGCGTAAAACCAGAGGAAACATTATTCCGCCGATTCCAAAATATGGATATAAAGCCGCGCCCAAAATCATCGCGCCTATATTTTCAGCGGCAGTTGACTCAAAAAGGTCGGCTCCTCTGCCTGCGCAATCGCCGACGTTGTCTCCGACAAGATCGGCTATGACCGCGGGATTGCGGGGATCGTCTTCGGGAATTCCCTGTTCAACTTTTCCGACAAGGTCTGCTCCAACATCAGCAGCTTTGGTGTAAATTCCTCCTCCAAGCTGGGCAAAAAGAGCTACAAGCGAGGCGCCAAATCCGTAGCCGACAATAATGGTCGGTATTTTTATGACATCGTATCCAAGATACTTATAAATAAGAAAGAGTCCGGCAATTCCGAAAAGAGAAAGAGCTACGACTATGATTCCGGTTATAGCGCCTCCGCGGAAAGCAACCTGCAAAGCTGCGTTAAATCCGTTTTTTGAAGCGGCGGCTGATCGCAAATTGGCGGTTGTGGACATTTTCATGCCGACAATTCCGGCAAGAGCTGATGAAACAGCGCCAAGAATAAAGGAGGTTGCGGTTTGCCAGCCCAGTTCGAAGTTGCCTGTAAACGCGTAGACAGCAAAAAGGGCTATGGCGAGCGCCAGAGAAATCCAGCCGATAGTTCTATATTGCCTTTTAACAAAGGCATTGGCGCCGACTTTGATGGCTAAGGCCACCTCCTGCATTTTGGCGGTACCTGTCGGCTGTTTTTTAATCCACGAAATCAGCCACCAGACGAAAAAGAGCGACAGAAACGCTACTATAATAGGAAAGTACTCAAGCATAAACGATTGTTAAGCGATTAAATTAATAATTTATAAATAAGAGTATAGGGCAAAAACCGGATGTGGGCAAATTGGTTTTATTCCTCAATCTTTTCACCGGAAACTTCACCTTCTTCCGAGGCTTGAGCGACAGATTCGCCTTCGCGGGATTGTATGTCTATTTTCCAGCCGGTAAGTTTGGCGGCAAGGCGCACGTTTTGCCCGCCTCGGCCGATGGCCAGCGACAGCTGGTCTTCGGCAACCACAACAACCGCCGTTTTATTTCTCGCATCTATTTCCGCGTCAAGAATTTTTGCTGGTGATAGGGCGTTGGATACGAATTCCTGCGGGTCGTCAGACCATTCAATTATGTCTATTTTTTCTCCGCCAAGCTCCGCTATGACGGTTGAAACGCGGACTCCTTTTTGTCCGACGGCCGAACCCACCGGATCAATGCCATGCGCTGAAGAAAACACCGCTACTTTTGAGCGCGCGCCGGGTTCGCGAGCAACGCTTTTTATTTCAACAGTTCCCGCGGCCATTTCCGGCACCTCCATTTCAAAAAGTCTGACCAGAAATTGCGGATGGGTGCGTGAAAGATACAGATTTGTCCCGCGCGGAGTTTTTTCAACCAGATACAAAAGAGCTTTTATTCTTTCGCCAATCCGGTAGTGCTCGCCCCGAATCTGCTCTTCTTGAGGCAAAAGGGCGGTGATTCGGCCGAGGTCAAGATATACATTACGGCCCTCGACGCGCTGAACCATTCCTGAAATGATATTACTCTCCCGTTTTTTAAATTCGTCATAAATTGATTCGCGTTCAGCCTCGCGTATGCGCTGAATGATGACTTGTTTTGCGGTCTGGGCCGCGATTCGCCCGTAATCCTCTTTGGTTTCAAGCGGGAATGTTAATTCTTCGCCCGCTTTAGCGCCCTTTTTTATTTTTTTAGCCTCATCAATCATGATGTGGCGCTCGGGATTGAATCTGACTTTTTTTTCAACGCTTGGCGTTTCTTCTTCGTGCTCCTCTTCGGCCAGGCGTCTTGGCGTTTTTTCTTCCCCCGGTATAATTATTTCTTCGGCCCCCTCTTCCTCCTCTGGCTTGAGCATTGATTCGTCAACCACTATTTTTACCTGCCAGAAATCGGTTTTTCCGCTTGACGCGTCGAATTTAGACCGGATTATCTGCCCTCTTTTGCCGTAGTCTTTTTTGTACGCTGCGGCCAAGGCCAGCTCCATGGTCTCAAGTATTTTTTCTTTTGGTATGCCGCGCTCGACTTCAAGCTGTTCAAGGGCGGCATGGAATGTTTTTAAATCGCTTAGCATGTGTTTCTAAAAAAGTCCGCCATCGGCGGACAATAAAGGATATCTTTCATTATATATCCACGGCCAGAAGATGTCAAATCAAAGCCGATTTATGATACTATATATAGTAGTATGGCGGATAAAAGATTTTTAGGCGCTTTAAATGTAAAGAAAAAATGCGATGCTTCCGGCGTAAGTCTTTGGCAGTGTCCGCATTTTCTTTTCATTATAATGGGCGCGGTAATAATACTCGCGATTCTGGCCACGGACATCGTGGCCCGCATGTTCGCCGAACCGGAGGTAGCCGCCTTAATCGCTCTTCTGGTTTCGGTAGTGCTTTTTATCATCGGCCATGTCATTGTGCGTTCTTTTGAAAATATAGTTGAGGCCTCCCGCTTGAAATCGGAATTCGTAAGCATTGTCTCGCACGAATTGCGCTCGCCTCTGTCAGCCGTAAAATGGAGCTTAGACTTATTGCGCTCGGATGTCGCCTACAAAAATATTATCGGCGAGGTTTCTTCAATCCTGTCATCCATCGGCGAACAAAACGAAAAAATGATACAAACGGTCAACCTTTTACTTGAAGTCAGGCGGGTTGAAGAAAACAGGCTGGATTTGGAGCCGCAAAAAGTATTTTTGAAAGAGATAACCGACAAAGTGATGGAGAGATTATTTTCTTTTGCCAGAGCTTCTAATATAAAAATAGAACTTGAGGCCGAGGGCAAGTTCGCCGCGTTTGTCGACCCTAAAAAAATAAGCTTCGTGATCCTCGGCCTTTTGGAAAACGCCTTGCGCTATAGTCCCGGCGGAAGTTCGGTTAAAATAGATATTTTTGACTGGTCCGGAAAAGTTTTCTGGCGCGTAACCGACCGGGGCGCGGGTATCCCCGAAGCGGACCGCTCAAAAATATTCGACAAGTTTTTCCGCGCGCATAATGTTTTTCGCTATCGTTCCGGAGGGCTGGGCATCAGCCTTTTTTTGTCCAAGGCTTTCGTTGAAGCCTCGGGCGGGAAAATAGGTTTTTCTTCCGAGGAAAATAAAGGCAGTGTTTTCTGGTTCTATTTGCCCGTGGCGGAAAATAAAATATAAAATATTATTAATTAATAAAAAACAATATGAATGAAAATAAAAAAATCGTAATACTGGAAGATGACTTGGCTCTATCTAAAAGCTTGTCGCAGATGCTTATTAGCGAGGGGTTTGAAGTTTTGTCCGCGGTGGACGGCGAAACCGGTTTAAGGATTATAAATGAGTCCAGACCAGATTTAATAGTGCTTGACATTATTCTCCCGCGAAAAAGCGGTTTTGAAGTCATGGAGGATTTGTCGATAAATCCGGACCTCGCGCGCATTCCGGTTATTGTTTTGACCAATCTTGAATCAAGCCACGACGTTAATCGTATGATTGAACTGGGGGCCAAGTTTTTTTTGGTTAAAACTAACTACTCGCTTGAAGAGATAGTGTCTAAAATAAAAGAAACTCTGAATAAATTTAGCAACCAATGAAGATTGACCCGGAACGTTTAAAGCTTTTTATTCTGGACTCGGGGCTGGTCTCCGGTGACGATTTCGAGCGGGCTCAAAATAAGGCCGTTGAAACCGGAAAGAGCGTCGGCGACATTTTGGTTGAAAGCGGAAAAATTTCAGACGACGATTTACGGCGCCTGCACGCCTATATTTTAGGAATACCTTTCGTTAATCTGGAGCAGGAAAAAATAGACCCCAAAGTTTTAAGCACTATTCCGGAGCCCATAGCCCGCAATCATAATATAGTTTCTTATCGCTTGGAGGGCGGCGCTTTGGAGGTGGCGATGCTGGACCCCGAGGACCTGGAAGCGATTGATTTCATAAAAAAGAAAGCCGGTTTGAAAATAAAGCCGCGCTTAACTAGCCGAGCATCAATAATAAATGTTTTGCGCCAATATCAAAAAAGCCTTGAAGCCGAATTCGGCGAGATTATAAAAAAAGATGCCGGCGCCATTCAGCCTGTGATTCTGGAGGGAGGGGAAATGCCGTCCGAAGAGGATTTAAAAAAGATTGCCGAAGAACTGCCGACGGTGCGCATTGTTGATACGCTTTTACGCCACGCCATAGTCCAGCACGCATCAGACATCCATGTGGAGCCGGCCGAAAAAGAAGTTCTGATACGCTATCGCATTGACGGCATTTTGCGCGACGCCATGGTTTTGCCCAAGCAAGTGGCATCAGGCATAATCGCGCGCATAAAAGTTTTAGCCAGTTTGAGGCTTGATGAGCATCGCCTGCCTCAAGACGGAAGATTCCGCATTGAGACGTCTGAAGAAAAAGTTTCTTTCCGAGTTTCAATTCTTCCGGTCTATGAGGGCGAAAAGGCGGTTTTAAGGCTTCTGCCCGAAAACACCAAAGGATTTACTCTGGAGCAACTGGGTTTTCGCGGTGAAGGGCTTGAGCGGATTGAACACGGGATACGAAAGCCGACCGGAATGATTCTGGCCACGGGGCCCACCGGTTGCGGGAAAACAACGACTCTTTATACGGTGATTGAAATTCTAAATACGCAGGCGGTGAACATCTCTACCGTTGAGGATCCGATTGAGTATCGCATTCCCAGAGTTAATCAGTCGCAGGTTAGGCCGGAAATTGGTTTTTCGTTTGCTAACGGCTTGAGATCACTGCTCCGCCAAGACCCGGACATACTGATGGTCGGCGAAATCAGAGATAATGAAACCGCGTCTCTCGCGATTAATGCCGCGCTTACCGGACATCTCGTGCTTTCAACTTTACACACCAATTCGGCCGCCGGAGCTTTGCCGCGGCTTTTAGAAATGAAAGTTGAGCCGTTTCTTATAGCTTCAACCGTAAATGTCATCATTGCCCAGCGCCTCATCAGAAGGCTTTGTAAAGCGGAAAAGCCCTACACCCTTACGGCTGAAGAGGTTCGTTCTTTCGGCCAAGGCGTTGACCCGGACCGGCTTTTGGAAATTTTAAGGAAAGAAAAAGTCGTTAAGCCGAAAGACGGCTGGAAAGACATTAAATTTTACCGCCCGATTCCGAACGCGGACTGCCCCGACGGTTATAAAGGCCGTATCGGAATTCACGAAGTTTTGGAAATGTCCGAAACCATAAAAAATATGACGGTGCGCCAAGCGACTTCGGATGAAATTGAAAAGCAGGCGAGGCATGAAGGCATGGTTACCATGTTTGAGGATGGAATTATCAAGGCCGCTCAGGGCATAACTTCGCTTGAAGAAGTGATGCGCGTTACGAGCGAATAAACAATAGGCATGACCGTTTTTTATTTTAAGGCCAAAAATCTTACGGGCGAGGTTATTGACGGCTACCGCGAAGCGGTTGACCGGTATGACTTAGCGGCGTTTCTAAAAAGAGAGGGTTATTTTTTGCTGTCAAACAAGGAAGAAAAAGTCGGGACCCCGATTTTAAAAATAGCGTCTTTATTCGGCCGCGTGTCCGCGCAGGAAAAAATGATTTTTGCCAGAAACCTGTCGGTTATGGTTTCGGCCGGGGTGTCTTTGGTCAAAGGTCTGGATGTTCTTTCGCGTCAGACCGAAAACAAAAGCTGGCGCAAGATTCTTGAGGGGGTGGGACAGGCCATAAAAAAAGGACGCACCCTAAGCCAGGCTATGGGGGACTATTCGCGGGTTTTTACTCCGCTTTTCCAGTCCATGGTTAAAGCCGGAGAGGTTTCGGGTAAGCTTGAAGAGACCCTGCGACTTGTCGCCAAACAACTTGAGCGGGATTATGATTTAAGACGCAAGGTTCGCGGGGCCTTTGCATACCCCGCAGTCATACTTTTAGCCATGATTATAATCGGAATTTTAATGATGATTTATGTTGTCCCGACACTTATTTCCACATTTGAAGAATTGGACGTTGAATTGCCGCTCTCCACTTCAATAGTTATCGGTGTGAGCCGTTTCTTAATCGATTCATGGCTTCTATCTTCTGTTTTACTGCTGGCAGTAGTTGCGGCGATTTTTGCTTTTACCAGAAGTAGTGCTGGAAAGAATATTTTTTCAGCGATTTTTTTAAAAACCCCGGCGATCTCCGGAATAATAAAAAAAATAAATTCGGCCAGAGTCAGCCGCACACTTTCGTCTTTAATCAGTTCGGGCGTTGACATCGTTGAGGCCCTGCAAGTTACGGAAGAGGTCGTGCAAAACACAAAATTTAAAAAAGTGCTAAGTTTCGCCAGAGACGAAATACAAAAGGGCCGGCCTATATCCCACGTCTTTATTGAAAACAGCGACTTATTTCCGCTACTGGTCGGCGAGATGATGGCGGTCGGGGAAGAAACCGGAAAATTTTCGGAGATGCTCGCGCGCCTAGCCTCTTTTTATGAAGAGGACGTGGCCGATTCGACCAAAACCCTCTCAACCATAATTGAGCCTATTTTGATGATAATCATAGGCGCTGTTGTCGGTTTTTTCGCCATTTCCATGATCCAGCCGCTTTATTCGCTCACCGCCGGAATATGACGGCAAAAGGTTTTACCGCTCTTGAGATACTGGTTTCTTTGGCAATTATGGCGCTTCTGGTTGTCGTATCCATCGGGTCTTTTTCTAAAGTGCAAAACACCATGTATCTGGATGGAGCGGTTGAATCGGTCTCTTCTTTAATCCGCGAAGCAAGGTCAAGGACTTTGGCATCGGACGGCGGTTCGCAATTCGGAGTCTACTTTGAGACCAAAAGAGCGGCGCTTTTTAGGGGCGTCTCATTCAGCGAGGGCGAACCTGACAACAAAGTTTATAATCTTCCGGACAAGGCCGAAATCATAAACATTAATTTTCCGGCAAACTCGGTCGTGTTTAAAAGGATGACCGGCGACACGGAAGTCTTGGGCGACGTATCAATAAAACTTAAAAACGCTTCTAATGTAAAAAAAATACTTATCAATGAAGTCGGTCTGATTTATGTCGAATAAATTTTTAAATCAAGGGTTTGGTCTTTTGGAAATTATTATTTCGGCGGCTTTGATATCCTCGTCTCTTTTTTCTCTGGCTTATATGACTAAGGTGGCTTTAAGAGCTACGACCGAAAGTTTTTTAAACGCGAAGGCGTCGTATCTGGCCGAAGAAGCGCTGGAAGCCGCCAGATTTATCCGGGATAAGGGATGGTCCGCGAATATAGACCCTCTTATTTCGGGCTCCGTTTATTATCCGGTGTTTTTGGCCGGAGGGTGGGTGGCTTCCACAACAAGCCCGGCTTTAATAGACGGCATTTTTGGAAGACAGATGGTTTTTGAAGACGTGTATCGCAGTATCGCAAACAGCAACATAGTGCCGGCCGATTCCGGCGAGCCCAAAGTCCTTGACCCCGACACCATAAAAGTTACGGCCGCTGTTTCGCGGTTGAAAGGTTCGGGCACAGCGTCTTCCTCGGTTGAGCTTATAACTTATATAACAAACCTCTTTAAAGACTAATTATGCCAAAAGCTGAAAACCGCAAATTAAAAATCGCCTCGGGTTACAGTTTAATAGAAACTGTCGTATATGCCGCGATTCTCGCGACTCTCGCGATTTTTGTGGTCAACACTTTGATTATCAGTTTCAAAGCTTTTAACCAGGGCCGAACCAACCGGCGCATAGTCATTGACGCTGAAACGGCTTTGGAAAGAATTGTGCGTGAAAGCCGGATGGCTTCAAGCGTTGACGAAGCGCAAAGTATTTTTGATTCCAGTCAATCAAATCTTGTTTTAAATTCGCAAGTGA
This sequence comes from Patescibacteria group bacterium, assembly GCA_038063435.1. GTDB lineage: Bacteria > Patescibacteriota > Minisyncoccia > HO2-45-28 > HO2-45-28 > HO2-45-28. Next base: position 9,529 of record JBBTVC010000089.1, read on the forward strand.
GCGCTGAAGACGCCGCAAGCATTGTTAAAAAATTTTTTATTTCCGGCGGAAGGCTCGCTTTTCAGGAAGGGGCGGGGAGCGCGCGTTTTTTAACCGCGCCAAATACTTCCGTCTCGTCTTTTGTCGTCTCTAAATCTGATAGCGCCCATTCGCAATCGGTTAAGGTTTCGTTGGTGCTTGTGGCCGGGGTGGGTTCAAGCGTCACTAGCCGCTCTTTTTACACCAGCGCGGTTTTGAGAGGAGGCTATTAATATGAAATATTCAATTAAATCAAAAAATAATTCGGGGCAAGCGGCTTTGACCGCGGTTTTATTTTTTCTTTTCATAACTCTTGCCGCGACCGGCGGGCTGGCTTCTTTTGCGGCGGTTGAGCTAAAAAGCTCCGGCACTCTTATTAAATCCAAACAAACCCGTTCCTATACTGAAGGTTCTTCCGAAGACGCGGCTTACCGGGTGATTGTGGGAAAAAATGTTCCGGCCCAATTTTTTTATACGGATGGCGCTTTGACGGCTACAACCACGGCGACTCTTATATACGGCGAAGACGGCGAGGTGGAAGGGGTGGATATTTTAACCGACGGCGCTCAAGCCAATATCAAACGCAAAATAAACGTTTTGATGGAAAAAGTTTATAAGGTAAGTTTTCAGTTCGGCGGTTTGGTGGGTGAAGGAGGCATTTTCATGCAAAATACCAGCAATATTACCGGAGATATTCATACCAACGGTTCGGTTACGGGACAAAATTCGCCCACTATCACCGGAAACGCATCTGCTGTCGGCACCATATCCAATCCGCCGGCCGTTTCGGGAACCAAAACCGAAGGGGCCGCTTCACAGCCGATGCCCGTCCCAGAATATATTCTTGATGGGTGGGAGCGGGATGCCGAAGACGGCGGAGTGTATTCTGGGCGGTGTCCCTATAAGCCCGCAGACGGAACAACGCTCGGTCCGATTAAAATTCCGTGCAATGTGGAAATAGGCGGAACGGACATAATCACAATCACGGGCAGAATCTGGATCGCCGGAAATTTGGATATAAAAAACAGCGCGCAGCTTCGCTTAGATTCTTCATACGGCTCGCGAAGCGAAGTTGTTATAGTACACAACCCATCCGATGAAGATGATAGCGGAGTGATAACCGTTCAAAACTCCGCCCAACTGCTAGGTTCGGACACTGCTGGTAGCTACATTATGATGGTATCGCGAAATAACTCTGCCGAACGAGGAGGGGACGAAGAGGCGATAGACATCAAAAATTCCAGCTCGGCCTCAATTTATTACGCGCCTCACGGAAAAGTCACGGTACAAAACGCCTCTCAAGATGTTCATCTTAAAACGGTCACCGCCTGGAAATTGGAATTGAAAAATTCGGCTAGTATTGAATATGAATCACAGCTTGCCGAAGTGAAAATACCGATTGAAAAATGGGGGATAGGTTCATGGCAGGAAAAACCGTAGTTTCAAATATGTTATGATAAAAACATATGAGTTTTTTTTACCGCCTGTTGCCGCCGCCATCGTATCTGGATTTTACGGCAATCGGCCTCGACATATCTGACCGCTCCATAAAGTATGCTGAACTGGCCGAAACCAAAAAAGGAATTCGTCTTAAAAGATTCGGCTCCAAAAGCTTGGATGCGGGTATTATCGTGTCGGGAGAGATAAAAAAACCCGACGCGCTGTCGGCAATTCTTGCTTCCATTTTCAAACCGCTGAAAGCCGGCTATGTCGTATCGGCTCTGCCCGAAGAAAGAGGCTACATCAGCGTTATGGCTCTGCCACAGGCCGAAAAAGAGCAGATACGCGAAGCCGTGGAATTAAGTTTGCCCGAAAAAATTCCATTGCCTGCGGGCGAAGCGATTTTTGACTTTGAATTCATGCCCCAAGCGGCTGTTTTTGTGGGTGGCGCTAAAATAAAAGAGGATCAGATTCCGCATCAAGACGCTGTGGTTTATGCTTTCCCTAAAGCGGTGGTGCAGGGCTATCTGGAAATGTATCTGGCCGCCGGGCTTCGTCCCATATCTTTTGTTATGGAGACCGAGGCGCTGAGCCGGGCTTTAATTTCTAAAGACGATAAAAACGCGCCGATAATGATAGTTGATTTCGGCAGAACCCGCACGACTTTTGTCATAATCGCGGGCGGATTGGTCCGTTTTAGCTCAACTGTTAATGTTGCCGGAGAATTTTTGAACCAGGCCATAGCTAAATCGCTTAAAATCTCCATCCGAGACGCCGAGTCCGTCAAAAAAGAAAAAGGAATGCTGAATTCGCCGGAAAATTCGGGGGTTTATGACGCCACGCTGCCAGTGGTTGCGGCGGTCGCGGACGAAATAGAGCGGCATATTATTTTTTGGAATACGCATGCCGAGCACATCCACGGACTTTCGCCCGAAATTTCAAAAATAATTATTTCCGGCGGCGATTCAAATCTAGCCGGATTTAAAGAGTACCTCGGATTTAAAATCGGCCTGCCGGTGGAATACGGCAACGCTTGGACCAATGTCGCTCCATTTGAAGAATATGTGCCGGAGATCAAATTTAATGAGTCTTTATCATACAGCACGGCGATCGGTTTGGGTTTAATAGCCTTGGAAGAAAATTAAAATGGCCATGAATCTCTTGCCGCGCGAATATCAGGAAGAGCTGAAATCCGAAAGAATCAAACGTCTTGCGGCGGCGACCGGAGTCGCGTTTTTTTTGATAGGCGCTGTAAATATAATTCTGCTTTTGCCGTCGTGGGTTTTATTTGAAGTGCAGGAGCGGGAAATGCTCAGACAGCTCGACGCGCTTAAAAAAAACCCGGCATTTTCGCGGATTGCCGATATTGAATACGAAATCGGCAGTCTAAATTCGGAAATAAGGGCGTTTAACGATTTGGAGAAGAGGCGGTTTGAAATTGCGCAGGCGCTGATGTCAGTACTAGACAGCCGGCCGGCCGGAATAAGCGTAACCAACATAGTTTTTTCCGTTGCTGACCCAAAGAGAAGTCAGCCGTCCCAGATATCAGTGCAGGGTACAGCCGTAAACAGGGATTTGCTGTTGAAATTTGCCGCGACGAACGAAACGAATACTTTCTTCAAAAAAGTTAATTCCCCCATTTCAAATCTTTTAAAAGAAGCAAACTTGAATTACTCGCTGGTTTTGGATTTGGCTAATGAATCCCGTTAGAAAGGCGGCAAAATATGGAAAAACATGGATATTAAACACAAGGTCGAACAACAGGTCTTTCTAATGGGATGAATAATAAAACCGCAAAAGCAGTGGCCCTTATTCTGATGCTTGATTTGGCGGTCCTTTTTGGCTGGTGGTGGTTTTATTATGAAATAAAAGGCAAAGACGCGCAGATCGCGTCAATTGGACGGGACATCGCGGCGCAGGAGGATAAACAAAAAAGAATTAAAGAACTGGATCAAGTCCTGCAGTCAATAGCTTCGGAAAAATCCAAAGTTGACGGGGCCTTTGCGGAAGGCAGCAATGTCGTAAAGTTTATAGAAGGTTTGGAAATGATGGCCTCGTTTTCGGGAGCCGGACTGGAGATAGTTTCTGCCTCTTTGCCGGCTAAAGTTGAGGAGGGCGGGCCGTTTTTCACCCTAAATTTAAGCGGCAGTTTCGGCCGCCTTTTCAAGTTTTTGGCTCTGCTTGAAAAAACCAGTTACCAAATAAAAATAGAAAGCGCGCGGTTTGGTGTTTCAGAAAAGGGCGCGTGGAGTTCGCAGATAAAACTGCGTCTTTTAAGTTATAAGTTTTAATGGCCATGAAAACAGATTTTTCTAAAATTTATTCAAAGGATTTCTGGGGTTCGTATGCGCGCGGGATTTTTAATGCGTTCGGCTCTGCGCCAAGAAATTATTGGTCGTGGTTTCTGGCGGCATTTTCATTTTTATTTTTAGCAGCGCTTCTTTTGAACCTCTATTTATTCTTATCTTTGATCCGGGGGCGCGAAGAATCGTTCGTCGGAATTGCGGATTCATCCGGCCCGAGGATAGACTTGTCCGGACTTACTTCCGCCGTAAAAGTCATTAAAGAAAATGAGACGGAATTTCAGAAAGTCTTTGATTTGCCTCTTCGCGGCGATCCGTCATTGTAAAACAAGGCTTTTCATAGTATTTTTTCACTTGTCCCCCCTCGTAGTTCAATGGACAGAACGGCGCTCTTCTAAGGCGCATATGGGGGTTCGATTCCCTCCGAGGG
>JBBTVC010000090.1:0-11950 GCA_038063435.1 Patescibacteria group bacterium
AAAACTATTTCAAGAGCCTTAAGTTCATCGCGAAACTTAGCGGCCTGTTCGTAATTTTTTCTGGCCGAAGCCAGCTCCATTTGTTTCTTGGCCAGACTGATAACCGCAAGATATTTTCCCGAAAATATTTTTTTGATTATTTTTGCGTTTTCTTTGTAAGTTTTAACCCGCATAGACGCATCGGGATAAAAATTCGGCCACTCTTTTTCTTTAAGGCAGCATACGCCAAGACATCGCCCGATCGAAGCCTGTTGGCAGGGGCGGGAGTGTCTTATTTCTCTTTTTAAAGCGCATTGGCAATAGGGGTACGTGCGGCGCAAAGTTTTTAGCGCTGTTCTTACGGCCCAGCCGTCAGTAAACGGCCCAAGGCGGACAAAGTCGGACTTTTTTTTGGACAAAGTCCGACTTTGTCCACTTTTTGGTTGGTGGGTTATGAAAATTTTGGGAAATTTTTCTTTGGTGAATGCCACATAAAAATACTGCTTATCGTCGCGCATTGATACATTGTATTTCGGATGATGTTTTTTAATCAGCGCGGCTTCTTGTATTAAAGCCTCTATGTCCGAACTTAATTCGCGCCACGAAACATCCGCGGCTTCTTTGAGCATTGCACATTTTCGGGCATCTGATTCGTCTTTTCTGAAATACGAATATAGACGCATTTTTAAATTACGCGCTTTGCCGATGTAAATTATGTTTCCGGTGTCATTTTTAAAAAAATATACACCCGGAGTGTGTGGCGCGCCTACTACTTGATTTTTGGCAACCATTGTGGTATTATATGGCCGAATAGGCTTTTTGACAACACGGGCGCTTACTTGGAGGGAAGGCGATGGTTATCAGGCTTGACGAACCAAAAGATATCAAAAGTTTTACCGAAAGCATCAGTGATATTTGTGATTCGGTAAAAAAACACCTCTGTTTTTGGCATCTAGGATGTTTTCTTTGGTGGTATGGCGGTTTTGTGATGGCGCTTTTAATTAGGATAATGAATTTTATGGTCACCGGACGTTTATATGGTGGCCGAGAGCTGACCTATCATATGGTGGCGGTTTTTGTCCTGACGCTGGGTTTTGCTCTCGGCGCCAAGAACGTCAACAAGAGGAATAATGGCAATGCAGCAGAGGCTGTGGCGCCCAATCACAAAGATCGTTTTAAGGGTGAGGTGTGGATGATGCTGCTATATACTTATGGTGTTATGACCATTCATGACTATCTGGTGCCAGGTTTCAAGTTTCTGGGCTGGTTTGGCGAAATCAAGGCAATTCCGGATATTTTCTTTGCCGTAATTTATAGTGCGTCGGCCATTCTCGGCTTCTCGCGCGCAAGCGATATTTGGAAGATGATCAAAGACGGCCTGCCCTTTTTAAAGAATTTTAAGCCATAAACGCGAATGAGCATCGTTTCGGCCCCCGGTATTACGCCGGGGGTTTTCTTTATATATTGACCCCGTATTGACACGGCTGTATAATGGATAATTGTATATTTTTTCTCCGCCAAAGGCGGATTCGCCTCGGGCGAAAAAATGATGATTTATAAAAACAAAAATGACCCCGCCAATTTCATACGCATTAAAGGCGCTAAGGTCCATAATTTAAAAAACATATCGCTTGAAATACCTAAAAATAAACTGGTGGTCATCACCGGTCTTTCGGGGTCTGGCAAATCGTCGCTCGCTTTTGACACGATATACGCTGAAGCCGAACGCCGTTTCGTTGAATCGCTTTCAAGCTATGCCCGCCAGTTTTTAGGCCTTCGCGAAAAACCCGATGTTGAATCCATTGAAGGTCTCTCGCCGTCAATCGCCATTGACCAGCGCTCGGTCACGCGCAATCCTCGTTCAACCGTCGGCACCATCACCGAAATTTATGATTATCTGCGCCTGCTTTTCGCGCGACTGGGCGAACCGAAATGTCCGAATTGCCGCAAGCCCGTCAAAAAACAAACTTCGGACGAAATTATACGCAAAATTATGAATCTTCCGCAGGGCGCGATGGCTTTGATTTTAGCGCCCATAGTTCGGGGAAAAAAAGGCGAGCACAAAAAAATTATTGCCGAAGTCGCCAAAAAAGGTTTTTTGCGCGTTCGTTTTGACGGCGGAGTGATGCGGACCGAAGAAGCTCTGGATTTGGATACAGACCCGAAAAAACGCCATTCAATAGAAGTGGTGGTGGACCGGCTTATAATTGCCGGCGACATTGACCGCAGCCGTCTTCGCGATTCGCTTGAAACCGCGCTTAATTTAGGCGGAGGTCTTGTTGGCGTTGCTCCGGCCGAAGAACGCGCCGGCTCCCCGGGTAAAAATTTTGAAGAAGTTTTATATTCCGAAACTTTTTCCTGTCCTGTTTGTGGCATATCCCTTCCGCCTATAGAGCCGCGGCTTTTTTCTTTCAACAGTCCTTATGGCGCCTGTCCTGCCTGCACCGGCATCGGCACGCGTCTTGAAGTTGATCCTGATTTGGTTTTGCCGAACAAAAATCTGACTTTAGCCGAAGGCGCGATACAGCCATGGTCTCGCGCTTCGCATCGGGTTGGCAGGCAATCGTGGTATTGGTGGATGCTGGAAGATTTGGCGTCGCGATATAATTTTTCTTTAAACGAACCAATCAAAGCATTGCCCAAAAAAATTATTGACCTGATTTTAAATGGCGAGGAGATAAAAACAGGCGATAAGGGTTTTGAAGGAGTTATTCCTAATTTGGAAAGACGCTGGAAAGAAACGGATTCGGAATGGACCAGATCCGAAATTGAACGCTATATGCGTCTTGAGATTTGCCCCGAGTGTTCCGGCGCTCGGCTTAAGCCGGAGGCGCTCGCGGTATTTGTGGGAGGTAAAAATTTATCCGAAGTTTCGGCGCTTTCGTCTAAAGACTGTCTTGATTTCATAAAAATGCAATCGCAAAAAGAAATGTCCAAAAGCCATAAAGCTGTTTCCACTCCCTTACTTAAGGAAATTTTAAGAAGGCTCAATTTTTTAATTGACGTCGGGCTTGAATATATTACTTTAGACAGGTCTTCAACCACTCTTTCCGGAGGAGAGGCCCAGCGGGTCAGGCTTGCGACTCAGATCGGCTCGGGACTTTCGGGCGTAGTTTATGTTTTAGATGAGCCGTCAGTCGGGCTACACCCCAGAGACCACGATCGTCTTGTTTCAACCCTCAAAAATTTGCGCGACATGGGCAACACCGTTTTGGTGGTTGAACATGACCGGCATACCATGTCTAGCGCCGATTGGATTATTGATTTAGGGCCGGGCGCGGGTCGTCACGGAGGCGAGGTGGTTTTTAAAGGAACATACCAACAGCTTCGCGGAGCAAAGACGTTAACGGGGGATTATATTGCCGGAAGAAAAAAAGTAGAAATCACAAATCTCAAACCGCAAAACACGAATAAATCGCAAATCACAAAACATAAACTTAAGATTCGCGGAGCAACCGAACACAATCTCAAAAATATTGATGTTGAAATACCGCTCGGCATGCTTGTTTGCGTCTCGGGAGTTTCCGGCTCCGGAAAATCCACGCTGATAAACGACATTCTGGCTAAGGCGCTTTCACAGCATTTTTACGGCTCTAAGGCCTCGCCCGGCAAGCACAAAACCATAGAGGGCATTCATAATATTGATAAGGTCGTAACCGTGGACCAGTCTCCGATTGGGAGGACTCCCAGGTCAAACCCCGCGACTTATACCGGCGCGTTTTCTTTTATCCGCGATATTTTTTCCAAAACCCGCGAATCCCGGGCCCGCGGATATAAATCCGGGCGCTTCAGTTTCAACGTTAAAGGCGGAAGATGCGAAGAATGCGAGGGCCAGGGCGTTAAAAAAATTGAGATGCATTTTTTGCCCGATATTTATGTTGAATGCGAGGAGTGCAAAGGGACAAGATACAATCAGGAGGCGTTAGCCATACGCTACAACGAAAAAAATATTGCCGATGTTTTGGATATGACTATTGAAGAGGCGCTTGAATTTTTTAAAAACATTCCGCAGATAAAAACTAAAATAGATACGTTGTCCGAAGTCGGCCTTTCATATATGAAACTGGGACAGCCCGCGACCAACCTTTCGGGAGGCGAGGCCCAAAGGGTGAAGCTTGCGACCGAGCTTGCGCGAAAATCAACCGGCAAGACGCTTTATATTTTAGACGAACCGACAACCGGGTTGCACTTTGAAGATATCCGTAAACTTCTGAAAGTTCTTGCGGCTTTGGTCGCGAAAGACAATACAGTTTTGGTGATTGAGCATAACCCGGATGTTTTAAAAAACGCCGATTGGCTGATTGACCTCGGCCCTGAAGGCGGCGATGCCGGCGGATATGTAGTTGCGACCGGCTCACCCGAAGACATAATCAAAAACAAAAAATCGCATACCGGCAAGTGGTTGTAGGACTTATTTGAGTCAAAATAAAACCGCCTCAAAAAAATCGAGGCAGGCCTATGCGTTAGCTTTTTGGCGCAAGCGGTAAACTATTCTTTGTCCTGAAGTCATTGATTGCCGCTTTAATTGCGTCTTCGGCTAGTACCGAACAATGGATTTTAACCGGAGGGAGACTAAGTTCCTCAACAATTTGGGTGTTTTTTATTTGTTCGGCCTCATCAATAGTTTTGTCTTTAAGCCACTCTGTCGCTAAAGAGCTTGAAGCAATGGCGCTGCCGCAGCCGAAAGTCTTGAATTTAGCATCAGCTATAATTTCCGTGACGCACAGCATATTACTACCGCACTGTCTGCAAAGAGGTTCCTGGTATTCTGCGCGCCAAGAATGCTGGCATTTTTGGCAAGCGTGGCTGTATGCCATTTTGACTTGAAGCTTCATTACATCGCCGCATTCGGGCGCGCCGACGATTCCGGTTCCGACATTCGGGTCATTTTTATCAAGCGAGCCGACATTTCGCGGATTACTGAAATGGTCCTGAATTTTTTCGCTGTAAGCCACGGCCTCACCCCTTTTGTTTTATAGAACAACTGCCGTTTATTATATCAGTTCCCTTGATTTTTACTATAGATTAGGTTAATGTGGTTTGGAAGAGTTCCTTGATTTGGAGATGAGAGATGACTAGCGCGGATAAAGAGAAAATCCACGAATTTGAAAGATTGGTCAAAGAAAGGTGTGTTTTGGCTAAAAAACCGGCTGCGATTTTCGGTCATGAGCCGTGGGATCCGGATTGTTTTGGCTCGGGTCTGGGACTGAAGTTCTTGATTAAAAAATTGGGCGGTAAGGCATTTTTATTTAACAACGGAATAATTGCGCACCCCCAAAATAAAACCATAGTCAATATTCTTAGGATAGCGTTTAAAAAGATCGAAGAGTTTAAGCCAGAAGATTTCGGATTGATTATATTCGTTGATGTTTCATATCCCGACCCGCGGGTGCGTGCCGACATTAAGCCCGACATAATTTTTGACCACCATACCGAAAAGTTAACAACCGCCGATATTGTTTTTTACGATGTTCGCGAGATCGGTTCAACATCGACAATAGTGCTTGAATATATCAAAGAGCTTGTGCCGGACTTTGACTCCGAAGACGAAGAATGCAGAAGGGTCGCCAACGCTCTCTATTGGGGCATTAGGATTGATACTCATAACGGGATCGATCAAGGCACAGACGATCTTGATACCAACGCGCTTGCTTTTCTTAAGCCGTTTTTAATTCTTAGCGCGGTGCGTAAAATAGAAAACTATGATCTGCCCTTTGACTACCTTATGATTGCGGAAAATGAGAAAGAAATAGAGGGAGATCTGCTTGTAACCGGCATTGGTTTTGTTGTTTTGGAAAGAAGCGGCGAAATAGCTACGGTTGCCGACTATATATTGAGACAAAAAAACGTGGAAACATCAGTTGTATTTGCCGTAGTTGGAAATGACCATATACAGGTCAGTGTCAGAACCGATGAGGACGATTTTTCCATAGATTCTTTTTTGGTTCGTGTTTTTGGCGAGGGTTATTCCGGAGCGCAGGCCGGCGGACATAGTGGCGGGGCCACGATTCATGCTTCGAAGATTATAATTCCGCAAGAAGACGCTATGGCGGAGGAGAAAGACGCTTTTTGGCGTTCGCTCTCCAGCCGCTTGAAGCGCCAGTTTTTTAAAGCTTACTCAAGTGCCTAGCAAAAAGCTCCAATTAGGGAGCTTTTTAAATTACTTGACAAAATTTTACGCGCGGATACAATGGGGAGTATGAACTTTTAGCACTCTTTGGTCTGGAGTGCCAGATTAGAAGCTAGAAATTAGAATAAAGAGATTAGAATATAAAATATGGTTAAAATCAAGCCTTTGGGCGACAGGGTTTTAATTGAACCTCTGTCAAAAGAAGAATTAGAGGGCCGGAGCAAATTAGGCATCATTATTCCCGATACTGCCGAAAAGGAGCGTCCGGAGCAGGGCCGGGTGGTTGCCGTGGGCGACGGCCGAAGAGACGAAAACGGCAAATTGACTCCGGTCAGTTTGAAAAAAGGCCAGCGCGTGCTGTTTTCAAAATACGGCCCGACCGAAATTAAAGTGGGTGGTCATGAATATCTTATTGCCAAAGAAGAAGATGTGCTCGCGATTATAGAGAAATAATTATATAACGTAAAAATTTAAGTAAATATGGCAAAACAAATTGTATTTAATGAAAAAGCGCGCGAGGCCCTTAAGAGAGGCGTTGATACTTTGGCTAACGCCGTAAAAATAACTCTTGGTCCGAAAGGCCGAAATGTTATTTTGGACAAGGGCTTTGGCGCGCCGACTATTACTAATGACGGCGTAACTATTGCCAAAGAAATTGAGCTTGAAGATAAAGTTGAAAATCTTGGTGCCGAAATTATAAAGGAAGTCGCGACCAAAACCAACGATGTCGCCGGAGACGGCACGACTACGGCCACCCTTTTAGCGCAGGCCATTATTTCCGAGGGCTTGAAAAACGTCTCTGCCGGCATCAATCCGGTGGGGTTGCGCGCGGGAATTGAAAAAGCGACCGCCGATGTTGTTGAAGCTCTTAAAAAACTTTCCACGCCTATTTCCAAAAAAGAAGAAATAGCGCAGGTTGCGACTATTTCGGCCAAAGACCCGTCTATCGGCGAAAAAATAGCCGATGTCATACATAAAGTCGGCAAAGACGGAGTAGTCACGGTTGAGGCCTCGCAGACTTTCGGCATATCGCATGAAATAGTTGAGGGCCTGCAGTTTGATAAGGGCTACATTTCTCATTACATGATTACGAATGCCGAAAGAATGGAAGCGGTCTATGAAGACCCTAAGATTTTAGTGACCGACCGTAAAATTTCGGCAATTTCGGATATTTTGCCGATTCTTGAAAAAATGGCCCAGACCGGGAAAAAAGAGCTGGTTATTATTGCCGAAGAAGTTGACGGCGAAGCGCTGGCTACTTTAATAGTTAATAAGCTCCGCGGAATTTTTAATTCTCTTGTGGTTAAATCTCCCGGCTACGGCGACAGGAGAAAAGAAATGCTGGAAGACATCGCTTTGGTTGTAGGCGCTAAAGTTATTTCGGAGGAAGCCGGAATGAAACTTGAAAACACCGAATTATCAATGCTTGGCTCGGCCCGCAAAATAATTGCGACCAAAGAAAACACCACAATTGTCGGGGGCAAGGGCAAGAAAGCCGATATTGAAAAAAGAATCGCCCAGATAAAGAAATTAATAACTGATACCGATTCCGAATTTGACCGCGAAAAATTTGAAGAAAGACTGGCTAAGCTTTCGGGAGGCGTGGCGGTTATACGAGTGGGCGCTGCCACCGAAGTTGAGCAAAAAGAAAAACAGCATAGGATTGAAGACGCGGTTTCGGCCACCAAGGCGGCGATTGAAGAGGGCATAGTTCCGGGCGGAGGAACCGCCTTTATCCGCGTGGCCAAAATGCTTGAAAGCAAATATTCCAAAAAAGAGGTTGAGACCGATTCGGAGCGAGACGAGCTTATCGGCGCTAAAATAGTGCTGAAAGCCATTACTAGGCCTTTGTGGCAGATTGCCGAAAATGCGGGAGAATCCGGTGAAGTCGTGGTTAAAGAAGTTTATAAATTGTCCGGCAATAAAGTATAGAATGCCGCGACCGGCTAATATGAAGATATGTTTAAGGCGGGCATTGTGGACCCGACCAAAGTTACCCGCTCGGCTCTGCAAAACGCCGCGTCAGCCTCGGCCATGCTTCTTACTACCGAAGCCGTGGTCGCCGAAAAGCCAGAGAAAAATCCGCCGGCTGGCGGAGCGCATGGCGCCCCCGGAATGGACATGTGAGGCTGTAGCGTCCACGATTTACGGGAGACATCGGATTGCCGTTTATGGCGAATTATTTGATGGAGCTGAAATGGATGGACATAATTCATTTTCTGGTTTTTTTGGCGATTTGTGTTGTCTTTGTTTTTGCTCTAATAGGTCTGCTTTGGCTTTTTGACCGGTTTGTTGTCAACGGCGTCATTGGCGAATTCATGGCAATCGGCGTATATTCATTTAAAAACGGCTCTTGTCCCAAGATCTCTTTTAAAAAAGTTTCTGGCTAGCAATTTTATGCTCCGATAATCTCGGAGTATTTTTGTTTAAAAAACTTGCAATTCGATCGCATTTATGATATACTTCCATCAGTACTCGCAAATACTCATCCCGCACAAGGAGAAGCTGTGGCCGAAGAGACGGCAAGGCTTAGGGCTTTTTTGGATTTGCTGCGAAAAAGATTCAGTCGCGAAAAAGAAAGGCCAAATTCTGTATTAAGCGATCAGGCGCGCAACGAAATTCAAGACAATATTTCTCGCGCCGAAGATTTGTTGAAACAAGGTAAAATTGGCGAGGCGGCAGTTGTTGTTCGGCGTTTAACCGCATTAATGCCTAAAATCAACGGTCATTAGGCAAACGTTCCGCCAGAGTAATGTGTGCAGGCGAGTTTAATCCGCCCCCGCGCTTTCAAGCGCCGGGGGTTTTATTTTTTTATAATTTAGAGTATAATTAGCAAAGAAATTTAAAGAGCAATCTGGTTTTTAAAGGAGGTGTTATGCGCGCGCGAGCCGTTTTTTTACTGATGATTTTGATGTTTTTTTCTGTTTTTTCGGTTAAAACCTATTTTTCAGAAGCAGCCGATCAATCATGTCGCGAAGGAATGCCAACCAGTTTTTTTGGAAGTGAAATTTTGCGTTTCGCAGTCAGCGTGTTTGCTCTTACCGACACGGCTGAAACAGACCTTTTTACCCGTTGGGTTAATAGCGAAAGTAAAACATCCGTTGAATTGGGCTTATCGGCCCGAACTAAAGGTATAGCCTTTGTTTTATCGGGCGGTTTGCGCCAAGAACATCGTTCGTGGGCCATTGAGAGGCCGGACAAAAAATTGCCGGGCATTTCACGTTTTGTAACCACCAGATACGAACTTTTTCAGGAAGGCGGGCTGAATCCCCAAACTACAATTTTTGAGGCAGATTACGAGGCGCGCAAACTTCGCCGTATACGCCGCCTGCCGTCGCTTATTGGGACCGAAGAAGTTATATCGGAATGGACGATTCCGGAAGGCGTATTTTACGAAGATCCGCTCGTAGTTCTTTTTAACATCAGGCAAGGACGCCGTCATCTGGTCATGGGAGAAGAGGCGATTATAAAAACCTTTCCTTTTGACGGAGATAATGACCCATATGATATAATCAGAATTTATAGGGGATTTAATGAAGAAAATCCGGCCTTGTTTTTAGTTAGCGCGCCGTCGGGATTTTTGCGCAGTGACCGCAGAATACTGGTAAAAGTGTGGTTTGATAAAGCGACAATAACGCCTCTGCGGGCAGTGGCCGAAAAAGTGGTGCCAATGCCGTTTCCATTTTCAGACGGAGACGCCTCCGGTTCGCTCGTTTGCTTTGGAGATACGATTCACCCCGAGATTAAATAAATTTTAAAAGGCGCTTTGACGCCTTTTTATTTTTTTGATATAATTATTAAATATGAATTACATTTCTTGGATTATTATCGCAGCACCCGTATTGATTGTTTTATGGGCTGTCTATACCTACAACCGCCTCATAACTTTGCGCATGCGCGCCAAAGAGGCCGTCTCCGACATAGACGTCCAGCTTAAACGGCGATACGATTTGATACCGAATTTAGTGGAAACGGTGAAGGGCTATATGTCGCATGAAAGCCGGGTTTTAGACGATGTTACACGGGCCAGAACCGCGGTGATGGACTCCGGCGGATCGCCCTTAGACAGAGTTGACGGGGAAAACGCGCTATCCAACACTTTAAAGACTCTTTTTGCCGTCGCCGAGAATTATCCAGACCTTAAAGCCAACGCCAATTTTCTGGATTTACAGCGCGAGCTTGCCGATACCGAAAATAAAATTCAGGCCTCGCGGAGGTTTTATAACACCACGGCGCGCGATTTAAACACCAAAATTCAGTCGTTTCCGGCCAGCTTAATCGCGGGCATTTTTAGCTTCACGGAAGAAAAGTTTTTTGAACTTGATTCTGCGGACGAAAGGAATCCGGTCGCGGTGAAATTTTAGATGAATCTTTATTCCCAAAAGGATACAAATATCAGAAAGACCTGGGTATTATTTCTGGTGTTTTTGGTTTTAATAATCTCTATCGGCTGGTTTTTCAGCTATATCTATAATAACCGGGCGATTTTAATTTTTGCCGTGGTTTTCAGTTTGATTACGAACTTTTTGAGTTATTGGTATTCGGATAAAATTGTTTTAAAAATGTCGGGAGCGCGTCCGGTTGAAAAGAAAAACGCGCCCGAACTTTATAATGTCGTTGAAAATCTGGCGATAACCGCCGGGCTTCCTATGCCCAAAATTTATCTGGTTAACGATTCCGCTCCCAACGCTTTTGCCACCGGCCGCAATCCCGAACACGCGGTTGTAGCTGTAACCACCGGACTTTTAAATATTTTAGACCGCTCGGAATTGGAAGGCGTTATTGCCCACGAACTTTCTCATATCGGCAACCGCGATATTTTGCTTTCAACCGCCGTCGTGGTTTTAGCCGGTTTCATTGCTTTGCTTTCAGACATGTTTTTGCGCTCTCTTTGGTGGCGCGGAATGGGAGGGGATAGGGATAATCGCGGTTCCGGCGGAATTATTATGCTCATCGGAATTATTCTTGCAATCGCTGCTCCAATTTCGGCAATGCTGATACAACTTGCGATATCCCGCAGCCGCGAATTTTTAGCCGATGCTTCGGGCGCTCTTTTGACCCGCTATCCCGAAGGGCTGGCTTCGGCTCTTGAGAAAATAAGTAAATATGCATCACCAATGCGATCAGCGAATAACGCCACGGCCCACTTGTGGATTTCAGACCCGCATGGTATAAAACATAGTAATATAGCCAAATTATTTATGACGCATCCTCCAGCCGAAGAAAGAATAGCGAGATTAAGAGGTTTAAAAGTTTAATTTATTATGGCAACGCCCGAAAAATTTAGTTTGCCTCCGCAAGAAAGTAAAAAAGCGCCCGACGCGGATGCGGAAAAAATTGAATTTCAGGTGTGGCAGGAAAGAATCGGACGCACAATAGAAGGTAATAGGCTTTTGAATCCAAAAGACCACGACAAATTTTTGGACAGTGTTGATCCGTATTCTTTAAAAAAAGAGGATATGGAATGGGATAAAAAAATCCGAAGCGGCGAGTTTAGTCTGGAAGAATTTGAAAAATTTCAGCGCGAAATGATTCCGAGAGGCAAAAAAGATCCCAGAACGAATTTCATGCGTCATCTAACGAATCTGGCCAAAAAAGCTCTTGACGAAAAAGAACTTAAAATAAAATTGGGGATAAAGAAGTAAAAATAGGAGGCGTCGCATAGTGGTCTAGTGCGCGTGCTTGTTCCGATTTTTCCAAATTGTTAAATTTTAGAAAAATCGAGGATCCTCGACAATTCTATTTTCTTTAGCGCGGAGGGTTCGCATAGTGGTCTAGTGCGCTCGCTTGGAAAGCGAGTATGCCGCAAGGCATCACAGGTTCGAATCCTGTACCCTCCGC
>JBBTVC010000091.1:0-1509 GCA_038063435.1 Patescibacteria group bacterium
GCAGGAGGAGAAGCGGCGGGGCGGCTCAATACACGATCTTCGGCGCCGCGCCGGAATCGCCGGAATATTTAAAACGCCTTTTTGAAAAACAAAGCGGCGATCTCAAGCGCAAAGAAGATGAGTTGGCGAAATTATTGCCAAACCTCTCAAAAATGTTTGAAACCGCCGGCGAACGCCCGCGAGTCAGATTTTTTGAGGGGAAAGAGGGATTGATTACAATGCGGGAGGAGTTTTTGAAGACAAAGGACAAAGAAATCGAGGTTATTTACGCTTACGATATTGGTGGTAAAATTTTTAGTCAGGAAGAGCGCGACCTATACATTAAAAAAAGGGCTGATAAAAAAGTCAGGATAAGGGCCATTTACACAGGAAGTTGCGACGAGAAGTTAGAACCCCGACCATTAACTGAAGGTCGGATTATTCCAGAAAAAATCTTCCCTCTCGATGTCGACATCATAATTTATGGAGACAGCGTGGCTATTGCGTCACTAAAAAGTAGTTTAATGGGGGTTATTATAGAAAATAAGGATATAGCAAACAGTTTTCGTTCAATTTTCAATCTCGCTTGGGATGGAGCTGAAAGGTATCAATAAAAAATAAAAATAAGGGGGTGCGCGCTTACGCAACCCCCTAAAACTTCACGGAAAAATTTTCCGATTACTCCTCTTAATAATTACCGCCGTTGCCGCCACCCTTCATCATTGGGCGATCCTCCATTTGGTTGTGGAGGGCCGCTTTTCTGTTCTTTGTCTGCTCTAAAACATATACCTTCTCTTGGCTTCTAAAGTGGGTTTTTCTAGACCCGCTTGTTGCCACAGAGCAGCCCTCCGGTTGATGGGTGCGCCCGACGTCCCGTGCCGAGCGCTTCAGGATGTTTTAAGTATAGCATGTCCTTGACATCTTGTCAAGCGATATTAACAATTTTTGCGATTAGTTGTTGTCAATGATAACTAACAATATCTCTACTATTCAAAAAATGGCTTATTTAAGCCATTTTTTAAACTATTTGACGCTATTTATGCTTAAAATAGTCAATGCCTCTTGACAAACGATTCGTTTGGGTGTATAATGGCTTCAGTAACATTAATAAGCAGGGGAAAAGGCATGGGGAATCACAAGCTGGGCATCTTTAATGGGTCTTGACCAACAAACTCTTGAAAGGTGTCCCAGTCGGTTCGCAAGGGCACAAGGCTTCAAATAAGTAAATTGGGTCTAATGAACCCGAAGCGAACCTAGCGGTGTGGGGTCATACTGGGGAATTAAAATTCCCCGCCCCGCTTCAGCCCGCCAAATTTTTTTGTATTTATTATAAGTTAGGGGTGGCGGGCTGGATCGGAGTGGGGAAGTTCCTTGAATTGAAAAAGGAGGAAAGTCGTGAGAGATCTTATCGGCATAGTAGCTGTGGGGGTTGTGGCGCTTTCGGGCCTCGTGATAGTCTACTCGGTCCAGCAGGTGGTTCTCACGGCCGTAGCCGAGGGCCGGACGCTACAGGCACCGGGTCTCCTGGCG
>JBBTVC010000092.1:0-7932 GCA_038063435.1 Patescibacteria group bacterium
CGTTTGAAAGCACAAGCCGGTCGCGCTCGGGCCAATCCGGTTTTTTCGGGTCGTGTTTCAAAACGTGGAAATAAAGCAACGCAAAAACATCGGCCATGCCCAAAGGACCTGCCGAGTGCCCCGACCCAGCTTCAATTAACGACTCAATTAAAGTCTGGCGAATCTCATTCGCCTTCTGCTCCAACTCTTTTACTTTATCGTCGTGAAGATGAGTCATTTTATAGCGTTTTGCAAATCCAGAATCGCTTTTTTAATATCTTCTGACTTAAAAATCGCTGATGCCACGACTATGTAGTCTGCTCCGGCTTCGGCCAACTCTTTGGCGTTTTTAAGCGTAACTCCGCCGTCAATTCCTATTATACAGCCAGCACACATCTTTCTTAATGTGCGTATCTTCTCGGCAATTCCGGTCAATATTCCCTGCCCTGACGCGCCGGGATTTACGCCCAAAATCAAAAAAGAGTCGGCCTTGCCGAAAAAGGGTTCGAGCGATTCAACCGGCGTTTCCGGATTTATCGCAAGCCCCGCTTCCCTGCCCGAATTTTTGATTTTTTCCAAAACGAAGGCCGGATCGTGCGCTGCCTCCAAGTGAAAAGTTATTTTACGCACGGGCTCAATCAGCCAGTCGTCAACTCGCCTATCCATGTCGGCAATCATCAAATGCATATCCAGTTTCAGCTTCGTTTCAAGGCCGACTAAATCTTTGGGCTCGTGCCACACGGTCGTCGGCGTGAAGGTGCCGTCGGAAACGTCAATTTGCATCTCATCCAAACCAAATTCGTCGGCAATTTCCTCAATCCGCCTTATTTTTCGCGCCACTTCTTCAAAAGAAGTTTCATTTGCGGCTGGGATTATTTTTACCTGCATTTTTATAGTATATCCCACGGCTCAAACAAAAGAAAAAGCCCTTAGTGGGCTTTCTTGTTCAAATTTTTCTTTCTGCGCTTCTCAAGGTAAAAACCTCCGCCTATCACGACGGCAAACGCCATAATCCAATAAAAAGTTTCAAAAATCCCGCCGAGCTCTTCCATCCACTCCATTCTTAACCCTCCTTATCAATTTTGGCAACGCGCCTTTTGTGGCGCTCTTCGCCTGAAAAATCCGTATCCAGCCATAATTTTACCATATCCAAAGCTGTTTGTCCAGACACAAACCTTGCCCCTAGCGATAAAACATTAGCGTCATTATGCTCGCGCGAAAGTTTTATTATTTCTTCGGACCCACCGTAAAAAACCGCCGCGCGAACGCCATTAAAACGATTCGCGACCATCGCTTCGCCCTGGCCCGAACCGCCAATGACTACCCCTCGACTTCGCTCGGGGTCGTCCGCTACGGCCTTAGTGGCCTCGCGGACGAAATCCGGATAATCATCGTTAGCGTCAAGTTCAAAAGCGCCATGATCAATTATTTCATGGCCCAAACCCGCGAGAAACTCTTTTATTTTTTCTTTAAGTTCAAATCCGGCGTGATCCGTTCCCAGATGTATTTTCATAACAGTCTCCTCTATAAATAGTTTTTGAGATTTTCTATATGCTTCAAAAGCATCGCGCCATACCCCCATTCATTATCATACCAAGACATCACTTTGACCAGATTGCCGTCAACGACCCGCGTAAGCGACGGGTCAACTATTGACCCGTGCGGATCGCCCACAATGTCTGTTGAAACCAACGGCTCCTCCGTAACTTTTAAAATACCGCTCCACTCTGGCTTGGCCGAAGCTTTGCGAAAAATATCGTTTATTTCTTCAACTGAAGTTTTGCGCGAAGCAATAAAAGTAAAATCCACAAGCGAGCCCGAAACTATCGGCACCCTCAAGGATATGCCGTCAAATTTACCCTTTATGGAGGGGATTGCTTTTTCCACCGCGTCAGCGGCGCCAGTTGAAGACGGAACAATATTTACGGCGGCAGCCCGCCCTCTTCGCATATCGCGGCCTGATGTCGGCCCATCAACCAATCCTTGAGTCGCGGTATATCCGTGAACAGTAGTTAAAACGGCTTTTTCAATTCCGGGATTTTGCATCATAACCGCCATAACCGGAGTCGCGGCATTTGTGGTGCAAGAAGCGTTTGAGGTTATTGGCCCGTCGGCGGCAAAAGTCGCGCCGACATTGGGCGTAAAAGTTTTGGATTCGCCGTTGTCTTTAGCGGGCGCCGTGATAACGACGCGCTTCGCTCCGGCGTCCAAATGCGGCTTGGCTTTTTCGTATGAGGCAAAAACGCCGGTTGATTCCACAACCACGTCAATTTTGAGTTCTTTCCACGGAAGTTTTGACGGATCTTTCTCCTGAAAAAACCTCACTTCTTTGCCATCAACAACCAGATGATGTTCGTCGCTGGTCTTGTGTCCGACTTCTTTGGCGTAGCGTCCGTAAACCGAGTCGTATTTCAAAAGATACGCAAGATTATCAACGCTCCCGAGATCGTTTACGGCAACGATATCAATGCTCTTATGTCCAAAGGCCTGCCTGAAAAAAACACGACCTATTCTTCCAAATCCATTTATCGCGATTCTCATAACTTTAATGATAATTTATTTACTTCTTTTCAACAAATAATTATAGGCGGCCAAAACGGCCTTAACCGCGTCACCCGCCGAAATATTGTTTTGCTTGTACGGGTCGTCGGTTATGTCTCCCGCGGCGTATATTCCCGGGCAGCTGGTTGAAGCATGTTTAGAATCAATAATAATCTGGCCGTATTTATCCAATTCAACCAAACTTTTAACCATTTCAGAATTTGGAACGGAGCCGATTTCAACAAAAACACCGTCAACGGCAAGTAATTTCTCTTCGCCGGTTTTGCTGTCCTTATATTTAATGCCCGTTACGAATTTGTCGCCGACGATTTCGGTAGTTTCGGCATTTAAAATTATATTTTTAAGTTTGGGGTTCTTTTTTATTTCTTCCTGTGTAGACGGATCGCCTTTTAAAACTTCTCCGTATTCCAAAAGATAAACTTCATCGGCGTAAGAAAAAAGGTCGTGAACCGCCTCAAGTCCCGCGTTGCCTCCGCCGACAACCGCCACTTTTTTTCCGGAAAACAAGGGCGCGTCGCATGTGGAGCAATATGCCACCCCCCTGCCCTCAAATTCGGCTTCGCCCGGAACACCAAGTTTCCTGCGCCTTGCGCCGGCAACGACTATGACGGTTTTTGCGTTATAAACGTTATTTTTGTCAGTCGCGACTTCAAAATCATCTCCCGAGCGCTTAATACCCATGACTCTTTCCGGCATTTTTATTTCCACTTCGTCTGAATAAGCGCGAACATGCGCTTCAAATTTTTTGGCTAAGTCAAATCCCGAAATATGCGGCTCACCTATCCAGTTTTGTATGTCATCTGAAACTATGGATTGTCCGCCGAACGATTCGGTGATCAAAAGAGTCTTAAGTTTTTTTCGCGCGGCATAAACCGCGGCCGCGGTGCCCGCCGGCCCTCCGCCGATTATTATTACGTCGTAAATCATAATTTATTTCAAAGCGTCCAAAATCACCTGCTCAAATTGCGCGAACGGAACCGCGCCGGTAATGTGAACGCCGTTTATAAACGAGCTCGGCGTGCCGTCAACGCCGAGTTGCCTGCCGAGCTCGGTTTCTTTTTGGACTGCGGATAAAAATTTACTTGAATCAAGGCAGGAATTGAATTGGCTCGCATCAAGATTTAAAATTTTCGCGAAATTTTTAAGATTCGCAACTGAAAACGCGCCTTCGTTCTCGCCATTTTGATGTTCAAAAAGATAATTATGGTATTCCCAAAACTTACCCTGTTCTCCCGCGCATCTAGCCGCGACCGCCGAGTCAAACGATTCTTGGCCCAAAAAAGCGAAATCGCGCCAGATGAATTTTACCTTGCCTGTTTTTACGTATTTTTCTTTAAGCTCTTTTTCGGTCGTGGAATAAAATCTCCCGCAAAAAGGGCACTGAAAATCGCCGAATTCAATAAAAGTTACGGACGCCGATGGACTGCCCAAAACCTGGTCGCCCCCCACAACACCCAAAAGCGCGCTCGCCTCTCCGGCGCTTTCCGCAGAAAGCTGTTTTTTTTCGTCTGTCTTTTTGCCGCCGAGATCAACTCCACCGGAGTACATAACCGCAACCGCGATTATGACTCCCGAGACAATAATTGAAGCCGGAATTAAAAGAGGACTATTTTTCATTTCCTGATCCATATACGCACTTTACCACTTATTGCACTAACTTGCCGACATAAGAGCAAGGTTCAGTAATATTATCTGTACACTCAGAACCGGTTAAATACAAACACGTGCTTGCTGTCGTAAGCTGTCCGTTGCAAGTGCTATTGGACCGGCCGCATTGGGCAATACCCACAGCCGGGCAAAGATAAACCCTCACGCCGGAGCGGTTTGTAACAGAATCGGCATCCACCGCGCCTAAACGGCTCGTTGACGCCGGGTCCACGTAATAACTTGTGTTGTCGCGGTCGTAAATAACGTTCGGCCGTATGTCGTTTAGATAAGAAACATACGCGGGGTCTAAATAGTAGCTTTGATCATTATAATCGTAAAATACTGGGGATATTATTCCTTGCGAAGTTGAGTTTCCTCTATTGGTAACGGTTTGCAAAGTATCGGCTTCGGCCGCGCTTGAAGGCCAGCTGGTTAAACAACTACCGCCAATGCAAAATCCTGCGTCCGCCCGCATCTGCCCTCCGGTGTAAACGCTTTTGTTTTGATAAGAGCGAACCCAAGTCGTATCTTGCATGAACCATCCTCCACCGTAAGTACCGTTGTACCAACCGGTCTGGCCATAAGTGCGGTGCCAGCCCGCGCCGTCGTCAATGACAACGTTGCCGTCAACCGAAATCCCGCCATTCGCGGAGATTGGCCCGGCAAACGAGGCAGAAAGATCAAGCGCGGTTGTATATATTCTGGAAAAGATTGAATTGCCTCCCGGATCAACGTAATATCCGGTTTGGTTTTGGTCTTCAAACCATGTGAATAAAAGTTTGCCTGTTTTGGTTTGTGTTGTTCCAGAAGTGTTTAAGGGCGCCGAAACATTGCCTCCGGGAGGGGCAGAGCCGGGCTCTGACCAGGCGCTGGCTATAAATGCAAAAACTGCCAAAAACAGTACCAAAATTGTCGCGCGCCCAATTGTTTCAAAAAATTTTTTAATCAAGATGTTTTAACAAGTTATTAAAGTTATGGCGCCTGAGAAATAGCATTTCTTAATTCATCAACATGAACCTTTCTTATCTTTGTGGAATTCACAGTCAAAGTCAAGTCGGTCCAGGACGGCATTGATTGCCCGCAAGCGGTATATGCCTGTGAGATCGCTGTACGCATTTCATCAAAATGGACTTTACGAATTTTTGTGGAATTCACGTAAATTGTTGAATCTGTCCATGAATATGTCCCTAAACTAGCATCGGTTCTGCGATTATTAATCCACGATCTCATTTCATCAATATGGACTTTGCGAATTTTTGTGGAGTTGGCAGTAATGGTTGGATCGGTCCAGGAAATTGAAACCGGTCCCGAACAGCCAGTTGCAGTAAAAACAGCCGAGCCCGGGGAAGTGTCGCCTCCTGAAGAATAAACAATATTTCCAGAAGTCGTAATATAAACAGACGGACCTTCGCTATAGAGATTTATACCCCACCCAGACCCGAGAGATATAGACATGTTTGGGGGCCACGAAAAAACAATTGACCCGGCATACACAGTCGGCCCACTTCCTCCATTCCAGTTATAAACGTCCAGCTTGTTGCCGTTGGGAATAAAGTGCGACGGAAATCCGTAGCCTGCCCCGGGATTAAAATTTGGCGAAGACAGAGTCCCACACCCGTTAAACGTAAGAGCTCCTAATTCTCCACTGCCTGCCCAAGGAAGAAAAATTATTCGATTATCAGAAACTGTGATTCCACCATACCACAGTCCCTCATTTGCTCCACCAAGGTTTATCGGCCCGCCAGTTATAGTGCATGATGCGGCTTCGGCTTGAAAATATGAGGCTGGTAAAAGGCCGGAGAAAACGACGAACAATATCACTAAGAAAATCCTTAGAAATATATAGGGTGTTTTTTTAAAAATAAACTTAAAACCATTACTACGGAGCATAAGTCGGATTGTAAACAGCATCGGCATTTACAACATTCATCCTGCTAGTTGAATTAGGATCAATATAATAACTCGTGTTGTTGTAATCATAAAAAATCGGGCTCCTGATATCCGAAAAACCGTATACTCGGTCAGCCTGCACTTCGTTCACCCGGCTGGAAGAGGCCGGGTCAACATAATAACTGGTATTGTTTCTGTCGTAAAAAATGTCGGAACGAATATCGTAGGAATAGAGGCGGTAAAGCCAAGAGTTTCCTCCGGGATCCGCGTAATATCCGGGCTGGTCGTAGTCCTCGAACCAGGTGAAATTCAGTTTGCCTGTTTTGGTTTGTGTTGTTCCAGAAGTGTTCATAGGCGCGTATACGTTGCCTCCGGGCTGAGCTTGAGATGGTCCGGTAAAAGCGCTGACAATAAGTGTCATGGCCAGAATAACGGTTAAACCGACAATAGTTTGCGAAAATTTTTTAAATTTTTCTTTCATAATTTATTTTAAATTTATAACGGCTTAACGTCTCCTGTGGGCGGCGGAACTGAAAGCGCCGGCGGAGATTCGGCCTCTAACTGGGATTCGATCCCAGTAGTTCCAAGCGGAAGCACGCCAGTCGGTTTTGGAATTTCAGATTGTTTGAGCGGTTTAATTTCTGTCGGCTCCGGGGCCAATTCAGGATTTAACGGCGCAATGCCGGTCGGCGCGGGCAAATAAGACGGCCTCTCTTCGCCGCCATACCATTTTTTGTAAAGTCCGTAGCCAAAGATCGCGCCCAGAACCAGCAAAGCCGCGATAACCGCAGGCAAAATTTTTTTGAAATCCTCGCCAAATTTAAAAAATTCCATAACTATATTTTATCATATTTCCTTGAAATCTGGGCTTACAACTTGCGCGTTTAATTTAACGTCCACAAATCTTATTTTGCCTCCCCCATCGCCCCTAAGACGTATAGTGTACTCCTGTAAAGCGCTTTCTCGCGGGATGCGAGCCCAAAAATCCGCGCCTGCCGCAAATTGCCCGGATGTCAAAATCGTGGTCGGCGAAAAACCGGATGATTCCTGACCATTAGTATTATTGCGGAAATGATAAATCGCGCCCGGAAGCGAGGGCGTTACGCTGTCAATCGAAAGAGTTGTTGCCGAATTGTAGCCAAAAAGCGGAGCAACGGCTACGACCGTTTCGGTTGAAGTCGCCAAAGGAGATGCGGTTATATTTGCTTGAATATTATTTGAAGAAGAGAGCGAAAAATCCTCCGGCGGCTGGTTGGCCGTAACAGGGACACGCTCTTCATCCGCTCTTACGCCGCGCTCAACTATAACTTTGGCCGTATAAGAGCCGACCGCCGAATAAATATGCGCGACGTTTTTTGAAGTTTCCAAAACCCCGTCAAATTTCGCGCCGATTGCAGAATCGTTTGGATTGCCGCAAGTTCCAATGACGGTTGAAACATTTGAGCTTCCGCTATTACAATTCCACCAAAAAGTATAATTTATCGTTCCGGAGCCGCCGGCTACGCCCGCGGTCAAAGTCGTGGAAAGTGGCGCGTACCCCGAGGAAGGCGATGCCGAAAGAGTTGCCGCAAACGCCGTGCAGGCATCACCCGAAGCGTTGACGCCGTAATTTGAACCGGAAAAACTTATCCAGCCGACAACATCCGAGCCCCACGCCCATCCGCTCCAAGCGCATTGACTCACGCTTACTCCGTAGTTGGAGCCGGAAAGTGAAATCCAGCCGTCCCAGCCGCCGCCGTTAGCCAAAACCCGCGCCCAGCCCGTCACCTGTCCGGTGTCTTCGTCAAAATCAGCCTGGCATGGCGAATTAGGACAGCCATTAAGATCGTTTTGATTAAAAGTTATCCAGCCTAT
>JBBTVC010000093.1:0-1783 GCA_038063435.1 Patescibacteria group bacterium
GGATTCGAACCTACGACCGTCTCCTTAAAAGGGAGCTGCTCTACCAACTGAGCTACGGGCGGATATTAATAAATCCTTCTTTTATAATCTTATCAAGATAATCTCTTCTTTTCAGTCTTTTTAACTTCCTCTCAATCGACCGCGCATCTTCTAAATTCTTGTATTCTTGCCTAAAAACCAATACCACCTTGCCAAATCTTTTAGTAGGCGGAGTGTAGCCCCAAAATGATGCTGCAATCTTAAGTCTAAATCAATAGTACTGCCGATATAATATCTTCCGTCGCGCAAACTTTTTAATATATAAACATAGGGCATTGTGTAACTGAGTCCCGACGCCCCGACCTCCGTGTCGGGGGTCGGGAGGCCGACCAAAGCGTCGGCCCTACGGGCGGATAAAAGTTATTTTAAACTAATAACCTGGTGTTGACAAGATTGGTCGGCGGATTTATACTATCCCTCAGATGTAGACCTCACATAAGGAGAACTGCCTTGGTTCAAGCTCCGGCTCCAGATAACGCCAGATGCCAAAAATGCTGTTTTAGCCCGACATGCGCAACCATTGTTTTCCTACTGTTTTGCCTGTTTTTAATCGGCAGTTATTTATTTTTTCAAAATTATAAACCCGCCGCGGGAACTCCGGTCAGCTATTCCAGCGTCTATCCCGACCTTGTCGCCAGTTTCGGCGCCTCACCTTTTGAAAAGGTTTATTACAATTTTGGTTCCGACAGCAAAGCCGCAATAGTATTCACCAAAGTCTTGAGTTTGAATGGTAAAGACCTGTACGTGGACCTGAGAGGCAAAATAGAAGTCGGGCTAGATGACACTGTTAAAGAAGGAACCGTTGTCGTTGGCGTAAGCAGAGCCGAGTGCTTTAAATACTGTGTTTCGGATAATGTCAGAATTCTGGTTTCCATGGATGAATCAGCTTGGGAATGGCGCCAAAGCATCACACGAGCCAAAAACAAGGCCAAAAGGTTGTCGCGCGCAGGTGCTCCATCCGCGCCACAGCAAATCTCGCCTCCGACTCCTTAAAGCAAAATACCCCGTCATTGGCGGGGCTTTTTCTTTTTTACAACCCCTCTTTTTTTAATTCCTCTATAATTTCTTTCGCCCTGCGGGATAATTTTTTTGGATTTTTAATTTTAATTTTTATCAGCAAATCCCCCCGTCCGCCTCGGCTTTTCGGAACTCCGCGGGAACGCACCCGCAGAACCTCGCCCGAATCAACGCCGGCCGGAATTTGTATTTTAATTTTTCCGTCAAGCGCGTCAATCACTTTGTCCGCGCCCAAAAGAGCGTCGGTTAAAGAAACCTCCAGCTCGGTAACGAGATCGTTTCCTTCGCGATTAAAACGCGAATGAGGCTCCACATAAATTTTTACATACAAATCACCCGAAGCTCCGTTCTGCTTGGCCTCTCCTGCTCCCGAAACCCTGATCATCTCACTATTATTAATGCCTGCCGGCGCCATTATTTCAACCTCTTCCTCTTTACGGACAATTCCGTGGCCCTTGCAGGTTTTGCACGGATTTTTGACGACCTCTCCCCGGCCGCGGCATTTTGGACACTCGGAAAGGCTGGTGAATGTGCCGAAAACCGATCTTTTGGTCTCGCGTACAGTGCCTGAACCCGAACAGGTCTTACAGCCTTCGGTCTCGCTTCCTTCTTCAGCGCCTGTCCCGCGGCAAACATGGCATGCTCCGTTTTTAGTCAGTAAAATTTTGCGCGTAGTGCCAAAAACAGCGTCGGCAAAAGGTATCATTATATCAATTGAAATGTCGCG
>JBBTVC010000094.1:0-7634 GCA_038063435.1 Patescibacteria group bacterium
AAGCCACTGATTGTTTTTAGCCTAGTGCCTTGAACATGAACCAGAATTTTGACTTCTGACGAAAGACTGTCGTATTTTGCAAGAGCATCGCCAAGAGATTTATTCACTTCCGCCCTCCTTATTTAATTGTAGACGGTACTGCCTAGAGTATTTCTAGCATGTGCCCATTTTTTTGTCAAGTTTTTGTGGCAATCTATTCCAATATTCTTGAGAATTTGAGAATAGATTTGGGCGAAATAAAAATCCCGCGAGGTTAGCTCGCGAGATATCCGCCGTCTACGGGCAGGATAACGCCATTTATGGCCGAGGACGCTGTGGCCAGAAAATACACGGCTTCGGCAACTTCTTCGGGTTTGATCTTCCGCTTAAGCGGGTTGCGCTTAAGGTATTCTTGAAACGCGCGCTCCGAAAGATTTGCGGTCATGGGCGTATCAACAATTCCTGGGGCAACGGCGTTTACGGTTATGTTTGGAGGTGTCTCGCCTTCTTTGCAATAAACCGCTTCAAGCGCGAGGGATTTGGTCAAACTTTCAATCGCGGCTTTTGACGCGGCATAAATCGCGTTGCCCGGATCGCCCCTTTGCCCAGCGACAGAAGAAATATTCACAATCCGTCCGTATCTTTGCGCGCGCATTATAGGCAAAACTGCCTTGCAACAATTCCATGTTCCCCACAAATTGACTTCCATCACTTTTCGGGCTTCTTCCATATCCATTTTTATAACAGGTGATGCCTTCGGCAAAGCCCCAGCGGCGTTGACTAATATATCTATGCGTTTTTCGAATTCGGCCGCATAATTAATAACTTTAATGACATCGCTAAAATTCGTTACATCACAGCATACAAAAAGACTGCTTTTTTTAGAATCAATCGAAGTAATATGTTTGACTAACGCATCTCTGTAAAAAATGTCGCGCAC
Source organism: Patescibacteria group bacterium (assembly GCA_038063435.1). Taxonomy (GTDB): domain Bacteria; phylum Patescibacteriota; class Minisyncoccia; order HO2-45-28; family HO2-45-28; genus HO2-45-28. Next base: position 920 of record JBBTVC010000094.1, read on the forward strand.
CGCCTCGCCAATACCCCCAAGCGCTCCTGTGATCACGACAACTTTTCCATCCAATGTGTTTCCTCCTCCAATCAAAGTCCAACCGCCCAAAAATTAGCACAAAACCTATCTTTGCGCAAGAATGATATTCATCTGTTCTTGATACTTCGCGGCTAAAGCCATCACGTCATCGCCGTAAAAAGCGTAGGCCGATTTGTTCCAGTTGGAACCGGCTAAGTATCGCAAAGCCGCTCTGCGTTCAGCCGCGTAAGTTCCTTCGGCGGCGCCATTATCTTTTAAAAGAAGAGCTGAAGCCATAAACGCATCCTCGGGGTCCCACGGACTCGGCGGATTGTGGCCAGTGTGCTTTGCAACCGAATTTTTATACAACTGCCACGTCGTCGGTATAAACTGCGCCGGCCCCATCGCGCCTCCGCAATAGCCATACCAGGCCTTTTTTGATACCGGCATTAAATCGGGATTAAGTCCGAGCTCCGAAGTGATTTGAACAAATGCCTCTCTTTGTTTCGTGCATCTTGAATGCGACAAATCAACCCGCCAATTGCCCGTTCCGACATTCGCGCCAAGATTTGATTCTTCGGCAATAATTCCTAAAATAAACGCCGGCCGAACGCCCGTTTTTTGAAAAGCCTTATTAGCCAGCTCCACCGCGCGCTCAAATGGAATATCGGGAGAGCCGGTTAAAAGAAACAGCTGACTGCGAATGGTTGCCGCGTCTTTTTGCTTGGCTTTTAAAACTTTTTGGTATTCGGCTTCCTGCCCTTTAGTGATTTTAAGCAGATTCTTTTTTTCGGCCTCCCTTTCTTCAATCCTCCTTTTTTCTAAAACCTGCAGGCCTCGCAACTGTGTTTCCTCGGCTTTTTTAGCCTCAAGATCGTCTATTTCGGTCTCGGTAGTTAATTTGGTTTCGCGAATCAGCGATATAGAGTCATGAATTGATTGCTGTATTGATTCAATACTATCAAGTTCGGTAAAAAACGAAGATAAATCATCTCCGCCAATCAGCGTCTCAATCAAAGAGGTCTGGTCTAAATCATTGAGCCGGCGCAAAAGCTCGGAAAGCGAAGCTTTTTCCCGCTCGGCTTTAGCCAAAAGCTCGTCAACTTCATCCGATTTCTCGCCAATACTTGAAACAATGTTTTTTATTACGATGTCGCGCGCTTTTATCTCAAGCTGGGCTTTTTTGATTTGAGCATCAAGTATGTTTATATCGCGCTCAAGCGATGCCGCCTCTTGTTGTTTTCCGAAAATAACTTCGCGAAAACCGCTTATTTGTTCCTCTAAAGACGAGAGTTCTTTTTCAAGTTCAGCCCGCCTCTCTCCAACCGCTGACGGGTTAACCGTCTGGGCAAGTACTACAAACGAAAGAAAAAGGACAAAAAATCCCAATTTATACATTATTTATATTATAATCCGATTTAAAATTTATTTAGAGCTCTCTTTAGCCTCCGGTTTTTTTGCCGCAGTTTCGGCGGATTCTGCGCCTTCCGCGGCCTCTTCTTCTTTCTTGCCCTTCTTATCAACAACCTCTATGCCCTCAAGACTTGGAGCTTCAACCGGAACCTCTTCTTCGGCTCGAGGCTCTTCAACCAAGGCTATAACTTCGTCCGAATCGGCTAAAATTTTAACACCTGAAGGCAATTTCAAATCGCCAACCAAAAATTTATCGTCAAAGTTGGCAAGTTTAGAAATATCAACTTCGAACTTGGACGGCAAATCTCCGGGCAAAGCCTCCACATCAAGTTCGTGTATGACTTTAATCAAAATCGCGCCGAGATTTTTGACCGCGGACGACTCGCCGATGAATTCAACCGGCACTTTCGCTTCAAGAGTCTGATCCATACGCACGGCGTAAAAATCGGCATGCACCGGCAGGTCTTTCACCGGATCAAGCTGAACGTCTTTTATTAAAACATTTTTCTTCTCGCTTCCTATTTCAAGCTCAATTAAACTTGATTCGCCGGCCTCTTTCCAAATTTTTTGAAAATCTTTAAGGCTCAATTCAATCGGCTTTGAAGGTTCGCCGGCGCCGTAAACCACGGCCGGAATAAGCTCTTTTTGCCTGAGAGTTTTATTTCCTTTACCCAAAACCACCCTCGCGCGGGCTTTTAAAGTTATCATGATGAAGTGAGTATAGCGTTTTTATTGCTTTTTTACAATATTGGGCGGAGTTTGCCCTTCGAGCGCGGCGATTATGTTTTCGGCCGCAAGCATTGCCATTGCCGAGCGGGTTTCTTCGGTGGCTGACGCGGTATGCGGGGTCAAGATGATATTATCTAATTCGGCAAGCCCCGGAACGAATTTCGGTTCGTTTTCAAAAACATCAATGGCGGCGCCTTTTATAACTCCATTTTTAAGAGCTTCGTAAAGCGCCTGTTCATCCACAATCGGCCCGCGCGAGGTATTAACCAGATAAGCCGTCGGTTTCATTAATTTTAAACTCTCGACATTTATAAGATGGCGCGTTGAATCTAAAAGCGGAACATGAATTGAAACAAAATCGGCTTCGCGCAATAAATCTTCCAATTTTTTTTTATAAACCGCGTTATATTCTTTTTCAAAATCGGCGTTGCGATTCGGGTCGTAATAAATAATTTTGGCGTCAAATCCTTTAGCGGCGTGATGCGCCACTCGAGAACCGATTCGTCCCAGACCGACAACGCCGACTGTTTTCCCCGACAAATCATTGCCTAAAAGAAGCATCGGCGCCCAACCAATATATTTTCCGGCGCGCGTGAATTTATCGGCTTCAACTACGCGATGCGAAATAGCGAGCATCAAAGCGAATGTGTGTTCGGCAACCGTATTCGTTAACACACCGGGCGTGTTGGTAATAGTCATCCCCCGTTCTTCGGCGGCTTTTAAATCAATGTTGTCAAAGCCGACCGCGTAATTGGCAAAAATTTTTACTTGTTTTCCGGCCGCGTCCAAAACATCGCCGTCAATTTTATCGGTCAAAAGACACAAAACCGCGTCGTATCTGTCGGCCTTAAGCGCCAAAACCAGCTCTTCTTTGGTTAAAACCCCGTCTCGCGGGCTGATAACGACCTCGTATCCTTTTTCTTTTAGTTTATTGATTCCTTGCTCCGGAATCGCCCGCGTCACAAAAATTTTCGGCATATCCGCTTATTTTAATTAACGCTTCCGAAAAGCTCAAGTTTTTCGGAAACTTTAACGGCAACCGCCTCAATCACCGGCTTATACAATTTATACGGAGTCGTTTCTTCGGGAGCGGCCGCGAGCATTTTTCTTAAAGCGTCAACGTAGGCTACGCGTATTTCGGTTGAAACATGGACATTATTAAAACCGAGTTTCACCGCTTCTCGCATCTGGTCATCTGGAATACCCGACCCGCCGTGCAAAACCATGGCGCAATCGGACGGCAAAACCGCGCGTAATTTCTTAATCAATTCAAAATCCAACTTCGGCTCATTTGCCGCGATTCCATGCAAATTGCCGACTGCGGGCGCGAAACGGTCTACGCCTGTTTCATTTACATATTTCAAAGCTTCTTCGGGCTTGGTCAGCGACTCCGGAGGAATTTCTATTTTTTCTTTATAAATTTTTGAAGAGTCGGTGACCAAATATCCCAATTCGCCCTCAACGCTTATTTCCGGATTTTTGGACTTCGCGTATTCAACGACCCGCCTCGTAATATCCAAGTTTTCTTCGTAAGGCATTTTTGAGCAATCAATTAAAACCGAGTCGTATCCGGCATCAATGGCCTCTTTCGCTTTTTCAAAACTATGAAAATGGTCGGCATTTAAAAATATGGCGAGACCTGTTTCCTCTTTTGCCGCGTCAATCATGGCGCGTGCCATTTTAAAACCGATAAAATCGACTTCGCCCTCGGATGTTCCAATCATAACCGGAACGCCGGCCTTTTTTACCGCCGAAATAACCCCTTTTAACTGCACTAAATTTGAAATATTAAAATGGCCCAAGGCCGTCCCATTTTGCCCCGCTTCCGCCAGATATTCCTTAAGCGTTTTCATTATTCCCATTTTAACACAACCGGGGCCAAGTGCTATAATAAATCCATGGCAAAACAATTGGATTTTGTTGCCGTGGGCGACATAACCACGGACGCTTTTATAAGGATTAAAGACGCATTGGTTAATTGCGACATCAACCGCGAACATTGCAAGCTCTGCTTCAGCTTCGGCGAAAAAGTGCCCTACGAATTCGTGGAGGTTGTGCGTGCCGTCGGCAACAGCCCAAACGCCGCGGTTTCGGCTTCGCGCCTCGGACTTAAATCGGGCTTGATAACAAATATGGGCAACGACTTAAACGGCAAAGAGTGCCTTGAATCGCTTAAAAAAGACGGGGTTGAGACAAAATACGCCAAAATACATAAAGGCAAAGAAACAAATTATCACTATGTCCTCTGGTACGAAGAGGAGCGCACGATTTTAATAAAGCATCAGCAATATGAATATAAATTCCCAAATATTGCTCCGCCAAAATGGATATACTTGTCTTCTCTGGCCGAAAACTCTTTGCCATACCACCACGAAATAGCGAACTGGCTGAAAAACCACACGGAAACAAAATTGGCGTTCCAACCGGGCACTTTTCAGATAAAACTTGGAGCAAAACAGCTTGCCGATATTTACGCCGTATCCGAGCTATTTTTCTGCAACGTGGGCGAAGCCAAAAGGATTTTAAAAACAAGCGAGCGCGACATTAAAAAACTTCTTTCGGGAATACGCGAGCTTGGTCCAAAAATTGTTGTCGTCACCGACGGCCCGAAAGGCGCTTACGCTTATGACGGCAAAAATTCCTGGCACATGCCCATGTACCCCGACCCAAAACCGCCTTACGAGCGCACAGGCGCCGGCGATTCGTTTTCTTCCACATTCACCGCGGCTCTGGCGCTCGGCTTTGACGTTCCGACCGCGCTCATATGGGGGCCGGTAAATTCAATGTCAGTAGTACAGCAAATCGGCGCGCAAAAAGGACTTCTTACGCGCGCAAAGCTCGAAGAATACCTCGCCAACGCCCCGGCTAGCTACAAGCCGGAAAAACTCTAAAAGGCCTTATTTTAAGGCATTTTTTAAGCTATTGACAAACGGCTTTTTATTTGATATAATGGATATTAGAAATTGAAATATCCCTCCTTGTAGTTCCTCATAGCCCACCGCGGGCAGTTCAGAGGCTTCCTGCCAACGAACCGTCCGTGCGGCCCACCAATCAGGCGAAATCTGGTCTCCAGATTTCGCCCCCGCCAAAGCTAGTTTTTGCCCCAAACCGAGTTTAGGGCTTTAAAAAGCTGATTTTGGCGGGGAAAGTTCGGGAAAGTTCTTTCAATCAACGGTTAAAACGAAGGAGGAGAAAAAATGGTCGTGTCCGTGAGAAACTACAAACTGCGATCGCCCATGAGCAATCAAGAAATTGCTCAGAAACTTGGGATCAGTTTTTACTACGGAAAACACTTTGGATTATTCCTGAATGGCCATTGGGTCGGCGGCATACCTGACCTAAACAGTTTTACCCTTTCACTTTCTGTCCCGGAGCATCTCCACAAGACGGCAGAGAAATTCGCCACTTTCACTCACGAAAGCTAGCGAAGAAGCAGCCCGCCACGGGGTCAGCACGACCCCGCGGTTTTTTTATCCGCCCGAAGCGGACCGGCCTTGGGCCGGTTTTCTTTTTATCACCCTACGCACCGCCTCAATTATGTGCTTTGGCGACATTCCGAAATGTTCAATAAGTTCGTTGGGTTCCCCCGATTCGCCAAAGCGGTTGCGAACGCCGACAAACTCAATCGGCACCGGATAATTTCTTGTGATGATTTCGGCAACGGCCGACCCCATCCCTCCGTTTATCTGATGCTCTTCAACTGTCACTAAAGCGCCTGCATCTTTTGCGGCCTTCAAAATTGTTTTTTCATCCAACGGCTTGATAGTGTGATTATTTATCACGCGAACTTTAATCCCCTTTTTTCCCAGTTCTTCCGCCGCCAAAAGAGCGTTATGAACCAACGGCCCGCATGCGATAATTGCAACATGTAAAGGCGAAACCTTTGCATCCCAGAGAATTTCAGCCCGTCCTACTTTAAACGGAGTTTTATCTGTCGTAAAAACAGGTGTTTTTTCGCGGGCAAATCGCAGATAAACAACGCCCTTGAGCCCAACGGAGGCAATCGTGGCTTTTTTTGCCTCAACGGCATCGCAGGGCACAATCACGGTCATGTTCGGCAAAACGCGGGTTATAGCGATATCCTCTATCGCCTGATGAGTCGCGCCATCAGGCCCCACCGAAACTCCGGCGTGCGCCCCGCCGATAATCACATGCCTATCGTTATAGGCAATCGTTGTGCGAATCTGCTCCCAATTTCTGCCCGGGCTAAACATGGCGTAAGAAGAAATGAATGGAATTTTGCCGACAGCCGCCATACCCGCCGCGACTGATGCCATATTTTGTTCGGCAACGCCCATTTCCACAAACCTATCAGGAAATTCTTTTTTAAACGCTTCCGAGCGCGTGGATTCGGTCAAATCGGCGCAAAGCACCACGACATTTTTATTTTTCTTTCCCGCCTCCACCAAACCAAAACCATAACCATCTCTAGTCGGCGCCTGGGCGAGTTTTTTTAAATCCAACAAATCTTTAACTAACTTTGCTTTGGGATTACTCATGTTCGCTTTTTATTTTTCCCCATAATGTGCGGAGTTCTTTCAGGGCTTCGGCGCCCTGCATATCTCTCGGAAAT
>JBBTVC010000095.1:0-4366 GCA_038063435.1 Patescibacteria group bacterium
AAAAATAATCCCGCGGATCCGGTCTGGAGAATAGGCGACACGTATAATCTAAGCATCGGCCAAGGCATGATTCAAGTTACTCCCTTACAGATGGCGACGGTTGCCACAATTATAGCCCGAGACGGAGTTAAGCCCGATATACATTTAATTAAGACACTGCTGTTTGAAGACGGCTCCGAAATAAAAACCAAACCCGATTCTGATAAAAAAATTGATATTCCGTCCGAAGCATACTTCGTGGTTAAAGAGGGTATGCGTCAAGCCGCGGAGTTCGGTACGGCTTCTGCCCTTTCGGGTTTGGGCGTTGAGGTCGCCGGCAAAACCGGAACGGCTGAGCTCGGGGCGGAAAAAAAGAAAGTCAACTCTTGGTTTATAGGATTTTTACCGTATAAAAATCCAAAGATAGCCATGGTAATAGTTTTAGAAGCCGGCAGTTCCCAAAATTTAGTCGGAGCACCATACGCAGCAAGAGAACTGGTTTCGTGGATTGTGTATAACAGAAAAGAACTTATAAACAACCCGCAGTTTTAAAAACCTTGACTTTATGTTTAAATGGGATTATAATTGAATATCGCGTTAATGAAGATACGCGAAAATAAAATAAAATGGACAATTTTCAAAACACGGAATATTTAAGCCAGGAGGGCTTTAGCCGTCTGAAAACCGAATTAGGAAGCCTTAAGATGGCAAAAAGAAAAGAGATCGCCGGCCGCTTGGAATATGCCAAGGGGTTAGGAGACCTTTCGGAAAATTCTGAATATCACGAGGCTAAGGAGGCCCAACTGGAAAATGAGCACCGGATTGCCGAGGTTGAAGACTTGCTCGCGCGCTCGGTTATTATGTCAGAGGGGCCGGCTAAAGACGACGTTGCCATAGGTTCTACGGTGGTTGTGGCTATGGCCGGCTCGGAAGCGACGCGTTATTTACTGGTGGGTTCAGAAGAAGCCGATCCGGCTCATTCAAAAATATCTTACGAGTCCCCCTTGGGGAGGGCTCTTTTGGGGCGCAAAAAAGGCGAGGAGGTTAAAGTTATCGCTCCTAAAGGCGAGGTGAAATATAAAATTCTTGATATAATATAAAAATGAGTCTTGATGAGATTAAGTCTGCCAGACTCGCAAAACTCGCAAAAATTAAAGAATCCGGCGCCGAACCTTATCCTTTAGAAAGCGCCAGCCTTTTTCCTTTGGCTGAAGTAAAAACCGGATTTAATTCGCTTAAAAAAAAGAAATCTTTGACGCTCGGCGGAAGGCTTACGGCTTTGCGCGCGCACGGCGGGTCAATTTTTTGCGATATTTCCGACGGCCAAGATAAGTTTCAGGTTTATTTAAAAGAAGACGAAGTAGAGCGCGGCTCGTTTTTAATGTTCTCCGAAACAGCGGATGTCGGCGATTTCTTTGAATTTAAAGGCAAGCTTTTTTTAACCAAGAAAAAAGAAAAGACTCTTTTGGTTTCGCATTGGCGGACTTTGGCCAAAAGCCTGCGGCCGCTTCCGGAAAAATGGCACGGCCTTCAAGATGTTGAGGAAAGATACCGCAGGCGTTATCTTGACCTTTTATCTAACCCGGAAGTCAGAGCCCATTTTGACAAGCGAACGGCATTAATTTCAGAAATCCGCCGGTATCTCGATAAAGCCGGATTTCAAGAAGTTGAAACTCCAACTTTACATCCTCTTGCCGGAGGGGCCGCGGCCAAGCCCTTTAAAACTCACCACAACGCTTTAGATGCTGATTTGCATCTGCGGATCGCTCCGGAGCTTTATTTGAAACGGCTTCTTGTCGGAGGTCTTAAAAAGATCTACGAAATCGGACGTAATTTCAGAAACGAGGGCATTGATGTTACTCACAATCCCGAATTTACCATGCTTGAGCTCTACGAGGCGTTTTCTGATGCTGAAAATCACCGGGATTTTGTTGAAGGACTTATGCGGCATCTGGCGAAGATGATTAATAAATCTTCAACTCTGAAATATCAAGGCAACGATATTAATTTCGGCAAAAAATTCGTTCAAATAACTTTTGAGGATGCTTTGGGACGATTCGCGCTAGTAAATAATTATCGCAAAATATCCGATGAAGAACTTAATTTGAAAGCCAAGCAGCTCGGCATAGAAATAGAGCGGGGCGATACTAAAGCTAAAATTGCCGATAAAATTTTTAAAAAAATATGCCGTCCTAAAATAGTGCAACCGACATTTGTGCTTTATTACCCGTTGGATATTTTACCGCTTGCCAAAGAGTCCAAAAAACATCCCGGCATGGCTGACATGTATCAGCTGGTTGTCGGCGGGCTTGAAATGGTTAAGGGATTTTCAGAATTAAACGACCCCGAAGAACAGCGCCGGCGTTTTGAAAAACAGGAAGAGATGCGCAAGGCCGGCGACGAAGAAGCAAGTCGTACGGATGAAGAATATCTCGAGGCGATGGAGTACGGCATGCCTCCGGCATCAGGCCTCGGACTCGGCATAGATCGTTTGGCTATGCTTTTTACAGATTCTGCCAATATCCGCGAAGTTATACTTTTCCCGACAATGAGACCTAAGTAGAATGCCCTTGATTTTTAACTAAAAAACGGCCTATCTAGGCCGTTTTTTAGTTATCCACAGGGGTAACTTGTTTGCTTTTATAAATAGAGTGGTATAAAATTATACTTAAGTGGTGAATTGTGGATAAATCTGTGGATAGTGTGGATAACTCCCAATTTTACCGCGAATTTTAAGCATGCTTATAGGCGAATTTCAGCATACTTTAGACGCAAAAAAGCGGGTGGCACTGCCTGCTAAATTACGGCGTGAGCTCGGCAAAAACGCCGTAATTACAAAGGGGCTGGATAAATGCCTTTTTGTTTATCCGATTAAAGAGTGGGAAAAAGTCGCTGAAAAGCTTGCCGCATTGCCGATGGGGCAGGCGAACACAAGAAGTTTTCAAAGATTTTTTCTCGGAGGCGCTACGTACGTTGAAATGGACCAATTGGGCCGCGTTTTGATTCCGGATTATTTAAAAGAGTACGCCGGACTTTCAGAGAGAGTGGTTATTGCCGGAGTGTACAAGCGTTTGGAGATTTGGGACGCGACCAGGTGGAGCAGTTATAAATCCGAAATAGAAAAACAGGCTGATGTTTTGGCAGAAAAGCTCGGAGAGATAGGAGCCTACTAGGGCATGGCTCATATACCCGTACTTTTAAATGAGGCAATAAAAATTTTGGAGCCGGAGCGAGGCCGCGCGTTTATTGATGCGACTGCCGATGGCGGGGGACACACCGAAGAAATTTTAAAAAGAATGAACGCAAACGCCATTTTGGTCGCGGTGGATAGAGACGAGTCGGCGATTGAAAGGCTAAAAAATAGATTTTTCGGCGACAGCCGTTTAAAACTGGTTGTCGGAAATTTCAGAAATTTAAAGAGTCTGGCTAAAAATTTTTCAAAGGTCTACGACGGAATTATTTTTGATCTCGGCATGAGCTCGGATCAACTGAATCCGCCAGCTGGCGGATCGGGCCGGGGGTTTTCTTTTAAAAAAGACGAACCGCTTTTGATGACCTATGAGACAAAACCCGGACCAAACCAACTAACCGCCGCTTCAGTAATAAATTCTTGGCCCGAAGAAAAACTGGCAGAGATTTTAAAAGATTACGGCGAAGAGCGACACGCCCGCCGTATTGCTAAAGCGATTGTTGAAGAGCGCCGGCGCTTAAAAATATTAAGCACCCTAAGGCTTGCCGAAATCGTATCTAGGGCCGTGCCGGCTTTATATCGCCGAAACAAGCTTCACCCAGCCACAAGAACTTTTCAGGCCTTAAGGATAGCGGTTAACGATGAACTCGGGACGCTGGAAGAAGGATTGGACGGAGCGTGGCAAATTATCGCCATTGGCGGACGAATCGCGGTTATATCATTTCATTCGCTTGAAGACCGGATAGTCAAGAATTTTTTCAGAGATAAAAAATCAAAGGGTGAAGCAAAAATTTTAACCAAAAAACCACTGCGATCAGCTGACGAGGAGGTAAAAATAAATCCTCGCTCCAGGTCAGCCAAGTTAAGAGCAATTATCAAATTAAGAAATGTCTAATTTTAAAATAAATAATTTAAATATCGGAATTTTTTGGCTCGGGGCAATGCTCGCGGCGGCGTCCATTTTTATATATGGCTATTCCATTTATTCAACCATCGATTTATCATACAGAATAGAAAAGGAGCTGCAGTCGCTTAAGACTGAAGATGCTTTATATCAGCAAGCAGAGGGAAAATACATTGTTAAACTAGAAAGTTTACTTAAAGAGGGCCGCGAAACCATCGGTTTGGTTTCGCCACAAAATAAAATTTTTGTTGACCGCTTCAGCGCTGTGGCCCGAGCCGGATTATGAAATCACA
>JBBTVC010000096.1:0-2757 GCA_038063435.1 Patescibacteria group bacterium
CGGAAGAATCTACCGGCCGAATAAAAATTTTTAATATCCCCGGAAAAGATAATCCCATTTTAAACGTCCGAAACCGCGGTTCGTATATTGCTCACGGCGCTTTGATAGAAAATATGCTTATTGCCGCGCCTCATATGGGGCTCGCGGCTGATTTGAAAATTTTCCCGCAGGGAACATCGGACTTGACCGCCACAATCGCGCTTACGCAGTTGGAGCCAAAAGACGAACCGCTTTTTACGTTTATAAAAGAACGTGCGACCAACCGCAGGCCGTATAAAAATATTCCCCTTTCGGAAGGAGAAAAAGAAGTTTTGTTCGAAGCCGCGTCTTCAATTTCCGGATGCGAACTCAAATTGGTTGAGGACAAAAAACAAATGCAGGTCATAGCTCAAGCGATGAGTGTGACTGAAAAAGTGGCCCTTGAGACAAAAGAACTCCACGAACTTTTTTTCAAAGATATTATCTGGGATAACGATAAGAACGAAAAAGGCGAGCCGGGCCTTTACATTAAAAGTCTTGAAGTTCCGCCGCCCGCGCGTTTGATTTTCAAAATTATAAAAAATTGGCGCGTTATGAAGTTTTTCAACGCGCTTGGTTTCAACAAAATGGCGGCCAAAGGCAACGCCGGAGTTTATGTTTCGGCTTCCGCGCACGGCACCGTTATTGTTGAAAATAAAGATGAAAATTTCGTAAGCGCCGGACGGGCTTTTCAGAGAATATGGCTTGAAGCGACCAGAATGGGATTGTCTATACAGCCGGTTTCGGGGACTATTTTTTTAGCCCAGAGAGTCGAAAATCGCGATCCGCATCCTTTTAGCGAAGAAAACTCCGATTTAATACGGGAGGCGGCTCAAAAAATAGATTTTGCTTTTGAGATTGACGGCAATAAAATAGCGGCGATAACTTTTCGCATAGGCCGGGCGGAGCCGCCAAGCGCGCGTTCCTATAGAAAACCGCCCGAAATAATTTTTAAATGATAGATTTTGATTTTTTTCAAAATATAGACCTGCTTTCAGTCGGCATAGCCATCGCAGCTATAAGCATACTTGGTTTTGTAATTTATTTAAACAATAGACAGAGCATAACTTCAAGAACTTTCCTTTTATTTTCAGTTGTCACTATTTTTTGGAGCATTGCCAATTATTTGCAGTCAAGCGTTTTAAATCCGCAGGTTTCTTTGTGGCTGGTGCGTTTCGTCGTATTTTTTGCCGTATGGCACGCCTTCAGTATTTTTCAGCTTTTTTACGTTTTTCCCAACGATAAAGTTTTTTTTCCTAAAAATTATAAAAAATATTTACTGCCTCTTGTTGCGGCAACATCTATTGTTGCTCTGACCCCGTTTGTTTTTGAAAGCGTTGCCGGAATTGATTTTGACGGCCGGCTTTTAAAAATCAATAACGGTCCGGCCATAGCGCTTTTTACGGTGATTGTCGTCAGTCTTATTTTATCCGCTCTTTATCTTTTGATTAAAAAAACGATTAACGCCAAGGGCAAAGAAAAAAAACAATTCGGCTGGGTGCTCGCGGGAACCCTTGCCACGTTTATTCTGCTTTTGATTTTCAATTTTGCCATGCCGGCGTTTTTTGATAATCCCGAATATATACCTCTTGGTCCGGTTTTTCTTCTGCCGTTCGCTGTTTTCACTTTTTATGCCATAACCAGCCACAACCTTTTGGATGTCAAGGTGATTTCAACGGAAGTCGTGGCTTTTTTCCTTGTGATCGCGGCTTTTTCGCAAATTTTGCTTTCGGAATCGGCAGGAGAAACTCTTTTTCAGGTTTCTGTTTTTGTCCTGCTTTTGTTTTTCAGCGTTTTGCTTATCCGAAGCGTGATGCGCGAAGTGCGCCAGCGCGAGGAATTGCAAAAATTAACCACAGAGCTTGAAGCGGCTAACGCCGAACTTAAAAAACTTGACCAGCTTAAGTCGGACTTTTTGTCTTTTGCCACCCATCAATTACGATCACCCCTGACCGTGACTAAAGGTTATGTTTCTATGATTCTTGAAGGGTCGTACGGCCCGGTAAATGACGCTGCTGTAGAAAAATTAAAAAGGGTCTATGATTCAAATAACAAATTAATAAAATTAGTTGACGACTTTTTGAATCTTTCACGCATAGAGCAGGGCAGAATGCAATATGATTTTAAGCCGGGCTCTCTTGATGATGTGGCTGGTGAGGTTGCGGGTGAGCTGGGTGAAATCGCGAAGAAAAAAGGTTTGGAATTGATTTGGCGTAAGCCAGTGCCGCCCTTACCGCTCACAATAATGGACAGCTCTAAAATACACGAAATAATTTATAATCTTGTCGATAACGCTATTAAATATACTCCAAGCGGTAAAATTGAAATAAAAACAGAAAAAGCCGGACAGTTTTTAAGGATCGCGGTTAGGGATACCGGTATAGGACTTTCTGCCGAAGACACCGAAAAGCTTTTTGAAAAGTTCAGCCGCGCCGGACGGGGTTATAAAGTCAACGTTCAAGGGCAGGGCATCGGGCTTTATGTGGCGCGCCAAATGGTGGAGGCTCATGGCGGAAGAATATGGGTGGAGTCCCCGGGCCCGCATCGAGGAAGCGCGTTTTATGTTGAATTGCCTATAAAATAGGGCTATTATATTGATTATCATGCGCACTCTTACCAAAGATATTTCAGGCAAGATCGGTGAAAGCGTGTTGTTGAAGGGTTGGGTTGACGTCAGACGCGATCACGGCAAGCTTATTTTTATTGATTTGCGCGACCGCTGGGGCAAAGTTCAGGTGG
>JBBTVC010000097.1:0-11434 GCA_038063435.1 Patescibacteria group bacterium
TATCCCGACCTGCAAAAGAACCACCCAGAAGTGTCGGAGAAATTTGACACCTCTATATGATCTATATGATTTATATTTTCTAAGCCAAACCCAATTCGGACTGCTCTTGGGCGTGTTTTCGTGCCTTCAAAATCGTAAGGACTTCGGCGGCGGGACTGCCCTGAAGCAAAGAGCGCGCAATATTTAGTTCGCCTTTTGTTCCAGAAAAAATGTATGCCATTGCTAGTTCGGCCAATTTATCAAAAACATCCTGTCCGACTTCTTTAGACACTTTTTCATTTCCAGGCCTTAAACTAGTAAGCTCAATCAACCGCCTCATCTTTCTTGTGGCATAAAGTATCTCAATAATTTGGGGCCTAGATTTAAGAAATCTTTCTTTCTGCACCCCTGAAAGTTCGTATTGCTTAACATCCAACACTTGGTTCCAAAGAACGTGTGCGTCAAACCCTCCCCAAACTATAAATATAAATCTATCCAGAAAATCTCTTACAATTTCTTTATAATGTTCTTTAACACCACCGTCTATTGTAGTATATGGGTCGTTCACAAGGCCGTTATAAGTGTTGAGCCTAAAAAACCATAAAATCTTATTAAATGATTCTTCTTTGAGTAAAAATTTGGCCCAGGAAGGCGCGTGACTTTCTTTGTTTTCGTTTTTGAAAAATCGCAGGCATAGCTGTTGAAATGCTTTTCTTGCAACCAGTTGCCTGATTCCTGCAACGGAGAGAGTTTTATTAACACCGGAGACCCACCATTTTTCAGCGTCCCTGTAATTTTCCGAAAAGTTCTCTTCGAGGCAGTAACCGTCAGCCACGTCAAAGTAAAAAAGAAGTCTTTCTGCTATTCCTTCGTGTGTATCTATAGGAATATCAAAACCGCAGTGAAGCAATCCGATTCTTAGTTCCAATTCAAGACTCGGGTCAGCCCATTTTTCAAGAAATTTTGGCCAAGTAAGTGCCGGAAAATGTTTTATTTCAAGGAGCGAGTGTTTCTTTTGCTGCCCTTCCGGCTGTTTCTCTTGCACTTACTGCCCTCCTATTATGCCGCGTTTTTGCGGCGGGATTTTTGCAGGCCATTTGCCTGCAACATCTTTATAGCACAAAACATTTCCGCGTTCAAGAAATCCGATAGAGTAAGAAACAAGCGTGTCGTCTAACCAGCAACACAAGTAAGTCCGTCCTTGCACATGTGCCACACCGGGTGTGGCACATTGTTAGCAATTAAAAAATTTTTGAATCCTCTTCAATTTCATCCAATAAATTTTTGGCGCCGCTAGTCAGAGTAAATTCTTCGTATTCCTTACCATCATCAAATTGATTCATAATAATATCGGTTGCCAGTAGCCTTCCCCACCTATTTTTGTGCGCGTAGTCTTGAAAACTCGACCAAGGATATTCTATTTCTTTGCTGCGCCACTTATTCAAGTCTTTTGGATTAAGGTGTAAATAAGAAGATAAATGTAGTAGTTGATCATTGTCTTCTACATGAACAGATTTATAAGGGCCTTGAAAAAGGTGCCCGACTCGCTCGTATTTAAGATTAAAATATTTGGTGGAGGAATTAAGAATTCTCTGCATATACCGCGATATACCGCCCGCCTTTCTTTCATAAACTATAAGATGATAGTGATTCGGCATTAAGGCAAAGCCGATTAAATTAACGAATCTTTTTCTTAAAATTTCATTAACCGTGTCGGGATT
This sequence comes from Patescibacteria group bacterium, assembly GCA_038063435.1. GTDB lineage: Bacteria > Patescibacteriota > Minisyncoccia > HO2-45-28 > HO2-45-28 > HO2-45-28. The sequence goes on from JBBTVC010000097.1 coordinate 1,701, forward strand.
AATAGCAAATCTGCCTTGTTTAATATACGCGTCTACTATACGGCTGATGTTTTCAAAACTTGTGGGGGATTGAAAATATAAAATTAGGAAAAGAAAACGAATATAGTCTCTATCGTTAATAAAAATATTTTCTTTATTATTTCCTCTTCCTAAAATATGATAATATTCTCCTTGTATGATTGGTGAGGGTCTAAGCATTATTTCAATTATAAGACAATTAGTCTTCTTGTGCCACACCGGGTGTGGAACATTGATGCGCCAAAAAGACTCAGTTCTAATGGCTTTATTTTGAGACCTTGGATTTACTTTAAGACCCTGGCTTTGCTTTGGGGCCTTGACACCGCCACGCTTTTCGCCTATACTGGGATAAATGGCAATAAACACTCTTTTGCCTTATGCCCAGATAACGGTGGCAGTTCTGTTAATAGGAGCGATTCTTCTCCAACAGAAAGGCACGGGACTAGGCGCTACTTTCGGCGGCGAGGGCAATATTTATAGAACAAAGCGCGGTTTTGAAAAAGTGATTTTCACGGGCACTATTGTTCTTGGGGTTATATTTTTGATTCTTGCGATTTTGAGTCTATTTTAATTTCGTGGGAGATGAAAGAAAAATTAATATCCATTTTGCGTATCAGACGACTTAACCCGCCATCTATTTTTGAGATAAGGCTGGCTTTGCGCAACATGCTCACTAAAGAAAAAGTGGCTTTATTGGTCATGACCTTGGTTTTCTTTATAGGCATACTGGGAGTATGGACCGAGCTTCAAAAAAGATTTGCGGCAATCGTGCCGGTTGAAGGCGGAACTTTGCGCGAGGGCATTATCGGGACGCCCTACTTGGTAAATCCGGTCCTGTCTTCAACCGACGCCGACCGAGATTTGGCCGCTTTGGTTTATGCCGGTCTCATGAAGTCCGACGGCAAAGGCGGGCTTGAAAAAAATTTGGCCGAAGATTATTCAATTTCGGAAAACGGACTGGTATATGCTTTCCGGCTGAAAGAAAATTTATTCTGGCATGACGGAGAAAAAATAACCGCGGATGACATAGCATTTACCGTTAACGCGGCTAAAAATCCCGCGATTAAAAGCCCGATCAGAGCCAATTGGGAAGGAGTTGAAACAGAGATTTCCGACCAGAGGACAGTAAAATTTTCGCTTAAAAAGCCGTACGCTCCGTTTCTTGAAAACACAACGCTGGGGATTCTGCCAAAACATATCTGGAAAAACGCGACTTCGGAACAATTCGGTCTTTCCGAATTCAACCGCCAGCCTATCGGCGCCGGCCCTTATAAGATTAAGAAAGCCAAAAGAAATTCGGCCGGAATCATAACCGCATACGAGCTTAAATCTTTTGACGATTACGCTCTTGGCAGGCCGTTTGTGCCTAAAATAGAAGTTCTTTTCTACAATTCCGAAAGTGAAATGCTTACTGCCTACGAAACTGGAAGCATAGATTCAATCGGCGCAATATCAACGGCCGGGGTCGCGAAAATAAAACAGGGCCGGTCGGACGTAAAAACACTGACTCTGCCAAGAATTTTCGGAGTTTTTTTCAACCAGAATAAATCCGAAATAATCCGGGACCAAAAAGTGCGCCTGGCCCTTGATACGGCTTTAAACAAAGAAAATCTGGTTGAAAGCGTTTTAAACGGCTACGGAATTTTTTTAAACAGCCCTCTGCCTCCGGGAATCATAGACCAAGAAAGAGTTTCGGCGTTTAATTTAGACGAAGCCAAAAATATTCTTGAAAAAAACGGCTGGAAATATAATGAGGAAAAGGGCGTGCGCGAAAAAAGCGTCAAGGGAAAACCGACCGCGGAACTATCTTTCAGCATTTCCACGGCCAACACGCCCGAGCTGGTTAAAACGGCTGAAGCGGTAAAAAACGCGTGGCAAGCGCTTGGAGTAAAAGTTGAGGTCCGTCTTTACGAAATAGGCGACCTTAACCAAAGCGTCATAAGACCCAGAGACTACGAAAGTCTGCTTTTCGGGCAAGTCGTCGGGCGAGACCCCGATCCGTTCGCCTTCTGGCACTCTTCGCAAAGAAACGATCCGGGACTTAATATCGCGCTTTACGCCAATAAAACCGTTGACGGCATTCTGGAATCGGCCAGAACCTTAAACGATGTCGGGGCCAGAAAAAATAAATATGTTGAATTTGAAAAAGAAATAATTAAAGACGCGCCGGCAATTTTTCTTTACTCTCCTTATTACCTTTATATTACGCCCCGCGGTCTTTTGGGTTTTGACACCGAAATGGCGACCGTTCCCGCGGAACGCTTCGCCAATGTCAGTAAATGGCATCTTTACACCGCGCGAGTTTGGAAAATATTTATAAATTAAAATCGCCCAAGTGGCGGAACTGGCAGATTTACCCCGTAATAATTTTGCCGAGGTGGCGGAACCGGCAGACGCACTAGCTTCAGGAGCTAGCGATCGCAAGATCATGGGAGTTCGAATCTCCCCCTCGGCACAGACAAAATTTATGCGGGGCGCGCACAACAATTATTGATTAAAATTATTAATTATCAATTCAAAATAAATAAATGATTGAGAGAAAGAACAATCCCGCCGGTAGATCCGGCGGGAGAAAAATGCATTCTCAAAGACGCGACTCAAGGCAGGCGCGCGGCCCTTTCGTGTTTGCCAACGGAGAAAGCCAAAAAACAATACCGCCTATTAAGCCGGGGGTTTTAAGAATCATAGCTCTAGGCGGATTTGGCGAGGTCGGACGCAACATGATGCTTTTTGAATACGGCCGGGACATTCTCATAATCGATATGGGTCTGCAGTTTCCGGATGAAAACATGCACGGCATTGATTATATAATCCCGAATATCTCGTACCTGGAAAATAAAAAGGACCAGATTCGCGGAGTGATAATAACTCACGGGCACTACGACCATATCGGCGCTGTGCCACAACTCATCGGCAAACTCGGTAATCCGACCATATACACCACCCAGCTTACCGCGGCCATAATCAAAAAACGGCAGGAAGATTATCCGTACGCGGCCAAACTTGATATTGAATACATAAACGAAAAATCCGTAACCAAGCTGGGGGTTTTCACTGTGCGTTATTTTCCGGTCGCCCACAATATTCCCGAGGGAGTGGGTTTGGAAATAGACACTCCGGCAGGACTTATTGTGCATCCGGGCGAATTTAAATTTTTCTACGACCGCGAAATGCGCCCGATTGGGCTTAAATCGTTTCAGGAGTTGGGCAAAAAAAACGTGCGACTTTTAATGCTTGATAGCACTAAATCCGAAGAGCCCGGCCGTTCAATGCCCGAATGGCAAGTGGAAGAAAATATTGAGGAACTACTGAAAAAAGCGGATGGCCGGGTTATCGTCTCCACCTTCGCCTCGCTTCTGGACCGCCTAACTCAAATCGTGCATATAGCCGATAAACTGGGGCGCAAAGTGGCGATTACCGGAAGAAGCATGCAAACCAATTTTGCCATAGCCCAAGAACTGGGACTGGTGAAACTCAAAAGAAAAACGGTAATTCCGATAAAGGAAATCAACGGCCATCCGGACAATAAAATCGTCATTATTACCACCGGCGCCCAAGGCGAAGAGCATGCCGGGCTGACCCGCATGGCCGCGGGCACTCACCGCGAAGTGCAAATCAAGCCAACCGACACTGTCATATTTTCCTCATCAATAGTTCCGGGCAACGAAATGTACGTGCAAACGCTTCGCGACAATCTGGCGCGCCAGGGCGCAATCGTTTACCACTATAAAATTTTCGGAATACATTCCGGAGGACACGCAACCCGCATAGAATTAAAAGAAACGATGGAGATGATCAAGCCAGAATGTTTTCTTCCGATACATGGTTTCTTTTATATGCGGGCGGTCAACGCTAAACTCGCCGAGGAAGCCGGAATTGACCCTAAAAAAATCGTGGTTCCGGACAACGGCCAAATTTTGGAATTAACCAAAGACGCGATAAAACTTCTGACGGAACGCGTACCGACAAATTATGTCATGGTTGACGGCCTCGGCGTGGGCGACGTTAAAGAAGTTGTTTTACGCGACCGGCAGATGCTCGCTGAAGACGGCATATTCGTCGTAATCGCGATAGTGGACGCGAAATCGGGCAAGGTGAAGGGGTCTCCGGACATAATTTCGCGCGGGTTCGTATATCTTCGCGAATCAAAAGATTTATTGCATCAGACCCGCCTTATAACCAAAAAAGTGGTGGAGCATGCCACGCAAAATATGCATCCAATAAATTGGGATTGGGTCAAAAACAACTTGCGCGACGACGTCAGTAAATTCCTCTTCCAAAAAACCCATCGCAGGCCCATGGTCTTGCCGGTGGTCATAGAAGTTTAAAACTTCATTAAAAAACGCCTCTTTTTAAGAGGCGCTGGATCTGACAGCCGAAGAAGATATGACTTCGGTTACTTGGCAAATTTCCCAGAAATAGGAAGCGTTAATAAGTTCAACGCGCGCATAATCAATAGCATCTTTTTTTCTTGTAAAATAGAGGTTAATTGCAGATGATGGATTCAACAAAATTTCCTGCGACAAAATCATCCAGTTATTTTTTCTTTGGTAAGACAATATTCCCGCGGAAACTAAAATTTTATTAAAGAATTCTGGGCGTCTGTTAAAAGAGCTGGCCTTATTAAAAGCATCAATATACAGTCTCCAATTAACCTTCAAATTCAAGGCCTCATGCGACCCCTGTTCAAGCCGAATTAATTCGTCACCGCCAAATTGATTAAACTGCTCCAGAAACTTCGTGATATTATCGCTAGCCGAAAGAGTGTATTTTATCCCGCCGCGATACAAAATCAGTTTTTTTGGATTTGGCTGATCGCTGACCGGCGCTGGATTTAGATGTCCGGTCTTATCAAAGGCTGAAGAATCCCACATATACTTTCTCCTCTTATCTAAAAGTGCTTCAAAGTAACCTTACTAAAATTTAGAGAATTGTCAACAAAAACAAAAAATCCCCCGATGAGCGTCGGGAGATTTTTGGTTTAATGTTTTACTTTTCTGCTTCGGCTTCGACCACCTCTTCCGATTCTACCGGCGAATAAATATCGCCTGAATTTTTGCGAAATCCTGTTCCGGCAGGAATGATACGGCCAATTATGACGTTTTCTTTAAGACCGCGAAGCCGGTCTTCTTTGCCTTCAAGAGCGGCTGATATCAAAACGCGGGTCGTTTCCTGGAAAGAAGCCGCGGCCAGAAAGCTTGAGGAGGCCAAGGCCGACCGAGTTATGCCCAACGGGCATAACTCGGTCTTAACCGGCTTGGCATTTTTGGGCAATTTTGCATTTTCTTCGATTGCCTCGGCATTTTCAATAAGCTCGCCTGCCGCCAGAGTGGTGTCGCCCGGATCAACCACTTTTACGCGCGAAAACATTTGTCTGACAATCAATTCAATATGCTTGAAATTGGTCGAGCTTCCCTGCGAGGCGTAAATATAGGAAATGCCGTTTATGATGTAATTTTGGGCATCGATTGCGCCGGCTAAATTAGAAAACTCTTTTAACTCAATTGAACCGTCAGAAAGCCTCGCGCCTCGCTTGATGTCAGCGCCTTTTTCAACTAAAACCGACCGGCCGAAAGGAATCTGGTATTCTTTAACCTCATCTTTTTTGCTCTTTGTTTTTGACCCGTCGTGGTTAATCAGTACTTTTACTATTTTATCCCGGCCATCTGCGGCTATTTCAATAACCGTGCCGTCAAATTCTGAAAGTATTGCCGGATTAGCAGGAAGGCGCATCTCAAAAAGCTCTTCAACTCGAGGCAAGCCCAAAGTTATATCGCCGCCGGTAGCAACTCCTCCGGTGTGGAATGTCCGCATGGTCAGCTGCGTCCCCGGCTCGCCTATAGCTTGCGCCGCGACTATGCCGACCGCCTCGCCCATTTTAACCAATTCATTCGTTCCAAGATCATAACCATAACACTGCTGACAAAGACCGCGCGGAATCTTACAGCTAAGAGGACTGCGCAAATAAACTTCGTCAAGTTCTGCGCGCTCCATAAGCTCCGCGTCATCAAAACTCAAAAGGCTCCCTTTTTTAAAAAGAGTTTTCCCGTGCTTGTCTTTGGCTTCATGTGCAAGCACTCTTCCGAAAACGCGATTAGCAAAACCCCGGCCATAATCATCGGCGTCTTTGCGAGTCACTTTTACACCGCTTGTGTCCTTACAATCTTCAACGCTTACTATCATGTCCTGCGCCACATCAACAAGCCGGCGAGTAAGGTGGCCGGCAACCGAAGTTTTAAGAGCGGTATCCGCCGTGCCTTTTCTTGCGCCGTGCGTAGCAATAAAATACTCAAGCACTCCCAGACCTTCTTTGTAATTAGAAATTATAGGCAGTTCAATAATACGTCCGGCGGGGTTTCTCACCAGTCCCTTCATTCCGGCCATTTGCGCTACTTGCGCCCAAGTTCCTCGGGCCGCGGAAGAAACCATGGTATGAACCGAACCCAAAACATCGAGGGTCTTAGGCACCAGTTCATTTACTTTCTGCATAACACCATTCCAAATCTCAACTACTTTTTTGTATCGGTCTTCGTCAGTCAAAAGGCCGTCATTATATTGCCTATCCACTTCGGCCTCGCTTATCCTTGCCTCCGCGACTATCGCGTTTTTTTCTTCCGGAACTATTAAATCCCCCATGCCCCACGAAACGCCAGAGATGGTCGCGTATTTAAATCCAAAGTCTTTTATTTTATCCAGAATCGGCGGCAGGGCCTCGCGACCGTAATGGGCTATGAGCATGCCGACAACCTGGCCCAAATCTTTTTTACTTACGTCACGGTTGATAAAAGAGAAATCTTCCGGCAAAGCGCTGTTAAAAAGCAATCTGCCGATTGAAGTTTCAAAAAATGATTCGCCAACACCCGCAACTCCCCGGTATTTCGGAGTATCGGTAATCGCGACTTTGACTTTGGCCCTTAAATCGGCCAAACCGAATTCGTAAGACAGAATCGCTTCGTTGGGGCTGGAAAAAATATTGGCTTCGCCTTTAGCGCCCGGCAAAATTTTAGTCAGCCAATAGATGCCTAAAACCATGTCCTGCGTCGGATTGACGATTGGCTCGCCGCTGCCCGGTTTGGTCAAATTTTTTATAGACCACATCAGCTCTTCGGCTTCTTTTTGAGCTTCGTTGGTCAGAGGCACGTGTACTGCCATCTGGTCGCCGTCGAAATCGGCGTTGTAAGCCTGGCAGACCAAGGGGTGAATCTGAATGGCATTGCCTTCAATCAGAATCGGCTGAAACGCCTGAATACCGAGACGGTGCAGGGTTGGCGCGCGGTTTAAAAGCACGAGCCTATTTTTTATAACTTCTTCAAGAGCCGACCAGACGTCGGGCGTAGGTTCGTCAATCATTTTATTAGCGCCGCGAATGTTATGCGCCAGGCCGTTGACTATCAATTTAGAAATGACGAAGGGCCTGAAAAGTTCAAGGGCCATATGCTTAGGCAGTCCGCATTGATGCAATTTTAACTCGGGTCCCACGACTATCACCGAACGGCCGGAATAATCCACGCGCTTGCCTAAAAGGTTCTGACGGAATCGGCCCTGTTTGCCTCTTAAAGCGTCGGCTAATGATTTCAGGGCTCTTTTTTGAGATTGGCTGGTTACGGCCGAATGGCCCCGGCGGATGCTGTTATCAAAAAGAGCGTCAACCGCTTCTTGGAGCATGCGTTTTTCATTGCGCACAATAACCTCGGGCGCTGAAAGCTCAAGAAGTTTTTTAAGACGGTTGTTGCGATTAATCACCCGGCGGTACAAATCATTAACGTCGGAAGTGGCGTGCCGTCCGCCGTCAAGCGGAACCATAGGCCTCAAAGCTGGGGGTGTTACCGGAATGACGGTCAGAAACATCCATTCAGGCCTAATGCCTGCGCGCGCAATACTTTTAATTAAAGCCAGGCGCTTTACGATTTTCCGGCGCTCTTGAGTCTCGCTTTCCTTAAGCCTCAGCTCTAAAGCGGCTATTGTGCGCTGTAAATCCATATCTTTAGCCAAACGGTGCAAAGCGTCGGCGCCAATTCCTGCCTCAAAAATGTCGCCGTACTTTAAACTTAAACGGTGGTATTCGGCCTCCGACAAAATCTGCAAGGGCCTCATATTCTCAAGCTCGGTTTTTGTCTTTTCGTAAGCGTCTTTGAGCCTGACCGTTTCATCGCGGCGCGTCAATCCTTTTGATTTTTGTTTATATTCCTTATTCAGCTCATTAATTTTCTGAGCGCGGGCTTCTTCATCCACCCTAACCGTTATGTAGCTTGCGAAATAAATTATTTTTTCAAGGTCTGGCAAAGTTAAATCAAAAAGCAGGCCGATTCTTGAAGGAACGCCGCGTAAAAACCAAATATGGGCCGTGGGAGTCGCAAGCGCGATATGCCCCATGCGCTCCCGCCGGACAATGGAACGCGTAACCTCAACACCGCATTTGTCGCAAACTATTCCCTTGTAGCGCACTCTGCGGTATTTTCCGCAATAACATTCGTAATCTTTTTCCGGTCCGAATATGCGCTCGTCAAAAAGCCCGTCTTTTTCCGCCCTCTGCGTGCGGTAATTAATGGTTTCCGGCTTTGTCACTTCACCTCTTGACCAAGCCAGCATGCGCTCTGGCGATGCTATTTTTAAAATTATTGATTGAAGGTCGGTCGCTTTTGTTTCCATAAATTTTATTTATATATTTTCGCTTGGCAGCTCTTTTAAACCGACCAGATCTATGTCCAGAGCCAAGCCCCTTAATTCGTTTAAAAGCACATGGAAAGAGGCCGGAATGTTGGGACTCTTAAACGGCTCTCCGCGGACTATGGCATCGTAGGCCGCCGATCTTCCCAAAACGTCGTCGGATTTTATGGTCAGCATTTCTTGCAGAGTGTACGCCGCGCCATAGCCCTCCAAAGCCCAAACCTCCATTTCGCCGAATCTTTGCCCTCCGCCCTGCGCCTTTCCTCCCAATGGCTGCTGGGTGATAAGCGAATAAGGACCGATTGAGCGCATGTGGATTTTGTCCTCAACCATGTGATTGAGTTTAAGCATGTAAATCTGCCCGACGGTCACCGGCTGGTCAAACGAACTGCCGTTTCGGCCGTCAAAAAGCTTAACTTTTCCCGATGTCGGGATGCCGGCCTTTTTAAGCTCTTCCCTGATTTCATCTTCGGTAGCTCCGCGAAAGGCCGGAGTAATCGCCTGATATCCCAATTTTTCGGCCGCCCATCCAAGACTGGTCTCCATAATTTGGCCCACGTTCATTCGTCCGGCAACACCCAAAGGATTTAAAATAATATCAACCGGAGTTCCGTCTTCCAAATACGGCATATCTTCCACCGGAAGAATTCTTGAAATAACTCCTTTGTTGCCGTGGCGCCCTGCCAGTTTATCGCCCACCGAAATTTTCCTGACCTCAGCCACCTCAACTTGTATCTGTTTGATTATTCCGGTTTCAAGCGGATCGCCTTTTTCGCGCGAAAAAATCTTAACTCCGACCACGCGCCCCTTTCGTCCGTGCGGAAGACGCAAAGAGGTGTCCTTTACCTCTCTTGCTTTTTCGCCAAAAATCGCTCTGAGCAGTCTTTCTTCCGGAGTGAGATCGGCTTCACCCTTCGGCGTAATTTTCCCTACAAGGATGTCGCCGGCCGTAATTTCCGCGCCGATCCTGACCACACCCTCTTCATCCAGGTCTTTAAGCTTATCCTCGCCGACATTCGGAATGTCGTAGGTTGTTATTTCCGGCCCGA
>JBBTVC010000098.1:0-2813 GCA_038063435.1 Patescibacteria group bacterium
CTTCTTTTACAAGCGGACGCTCGGTTGGTTTAAAAACCTTTTCTTCAAGTTTTTGTTCAAACGGAGATTTTATTGTTTGCGGCCGGACTTGTTGTGGAGACGGCGCGGGAGTTGCCGGCGCGTGAACAGCCGCCGCTTCGTTTTCGTCCACCGCGTGAATTTTTCTTAGCGATTCTTTTACTTTTGAAAAAATTTGCTCGTTAATTTCTTGGGCGATTTTTTGGTTGTTTCGGGGTCGGCGCCAAGCCGGCGATTGAGATTATTTATGAAGTCGCTCGGGTGCGTTTCGCCAAGCATCAAAAGCCCTATTTCGTCGGCTAAGTTCCCGGTTTGCTCTATGTTTAACCCGTATTTTTTAGCAATGGCGTCGATGACGCCCGAGGTCTCGGCGCTTAATATGGCGTTTTGCAAGTCTTTCGGCATTTTTTCGTACTTCGCGAATAGTTGTTCCGGCGTTAATGGTTGCATGTTTTTAATTTATTTTCTAAGTTTTAGGGTTTTTTTCTTCCGCTTCTTGTTTTGCTTGTTCCGTTTCTTCTTTTTCTCTGCGGGTCCTTTTGGCCAGCACCCTTACTTTGTCTATGACACTTCCCTCTCTGAGTGTCTTGTTTTCTTTTTCTTGTTCCTCCCGCTTCTTTATCAAGTTTTTAATGGCATTTCTCTCGCTGGCCACGCGGAGTCCCGGAGCGGTGTCAATGTTTCTAAGGGCGTCTATGCTATATGAACCGTACTGTTTTTCATATTTTTTAACCTCTTTTCGCTGTATGGTTTCCATGGCCCCAAACATTTTGTTTACGTAAGGCGTCTGGCGCAGGAATTGTGCCACTCGCCCCTCCCCGCTTGTTACGGCCTTGCCCACCGCGCCGGTCGCTTCCACCGCGTATTTTCTCGCAACTCTTCCCGTATATCCCAAAGCAGCGCCCTTGGCGTACTGATACCCCTTGTCGGCCCACTGGGCGGTGACTCCGCCCATTTGTTTGGCCACTATGACGCTCGCTAAAAGCATTATGATTAAAAGCGCGTAGTAGCCGACGGAAACGAAGCTTACAATGAGCGCCGTACCGACGGCTCCCGAATTTCGCGACAACTCATCGCCAAGACGGAAAATTTGATCGCGGGCTTCTCTTGAAGAAATCATTTGAACCGTTAAGCTAAACAGGAAGAAAAACGCCGGCGCGAAAAATGCCTGCTTAATGAGGGTATCCCACCATTGTTTAGCATGCGAGCTTAAGCCGGGAACGACATAAAACAAAAACGCCACCGGCGATAAAATCATCAAAAACCACAAAACCACGACTCGTATTAAAAGAGTAATGCCGGCAAAAGCCAAGGCTCCGGTTGCGACAAGGATAAATGCGATCACGCCGAGCATGGCGATGATCATTTGGATGAGAGTATTGACTTGGTCTTTTTGCGCAGTTTCAAGTTGTTGTCCAAGTCTTTTTTCTTCAGCCGTGTTTTGCGCAAATTGTTCCTGCGCCCTCCTTATTTCTTCGTCAGTTGAGCTTTCGTCAAGGTAAGCAAGATTTTCTGATATTTTAAGCCGGACATCGTTTAACTGCGTTTCTATTTTATTTATATCTTCGTAGTTGAATTTAGTTCCCTTGTACATTTCGTTGGGATTTATGCCTGACAAAAATTTTACCGACAGCTGATTGTGCGCGACGCCCTCTGTCGCGCCCGGAAGGAAAAATCCGGTCAACAAATTAGAGGTGTAAATAACATATTGCGTAAGCAAAAAAGAAAAGTTTATGAAAATGGCCGCTATTATTAACTTGGGCAAAAGTTTCTTTGCCCCGTATGTTTCAATTTGTAGGATCGTGGCGATGGCTATGGTTAAAAGTATGAATATAAAAAACAAATTTGCCGTGTCTCGGGCAATAACCCATCCGTCATATATCGCGCCCAAAGCGTATGTCTTGGGATTTAAAGTGACAGCGGTTACGAGGTCAAAAAGATTTCCAAAAAGAGCAAAGAACGCCGAGACGGCCATCAATATTACGAATACCAGCCATGCCACGCCGTAAACTATTGGGCAGGCAAGCGCCCAAAGAACAGGTAAGCCGCAAGAAGCATCCGCCAGCGCTTTTGCAACAGATGTGTTTTGCTGTCCTGCGGACGGCGCTTGCCCTGAAACAGGCTGTTGTGTCGTGGGTTGTTGCGTCGCCTGTTGGGCATAAAGATTATTCAACGGCAAAAATAGTATCAGCGCTGCAAGAATCAACGCAAGACTTATTATTTTTTTATAATTTAAACACATCATTTTATGGCGAGACGATTATTGTTGTCGTCGCGCTTGAAGTTCCGCTAGCGCCAGAGCAGCTAAGCTGATAACTTGATGTCCTTGTTGGGAACACTTTTTGATCGCCCGAAACTGGCTTTGCGCCAGAAAATCCGCCGCCGGAGGCCGCACAGCTTGTCATATTCAAACTTGACCACGAGAGAATTGATGAGCGTCCGCTTGTTATGAAAGACGGGAATGCCGAGAGCGTCAGAAATTGTCTTGAAGCATTACAACTCCGCAATTCTGAAATAAACGCGTCCAGACTGGTTTGAAAAGATGAAGCTTGCGCTTGAGCGTCCGCTATTTCTGTTTGAGGCCTTTCTTCTCTTTGCAGACTGACGACCAGCTGGGCCAGGTTGTTCATCTCCGCGACGGTTGTCATTCTTTGAACACCCCTTAAAATATTTTCAAATCGCGCAAGCCGTATGTCGGCAAGATTAAATTCGGTTCGTATTCGCTCAAAAGCATCGCGGTTTTGAGAAATCTCCGGGCCTCGTGAGTTTGTTTGGCATCTTTCTAAATCCTGAAG
>JBBTVC010000099.1:0-1384 GCA_038063435.1 Patescibacteria group bacterium
ACTCCTTTCGCCCGACAACTTTTGCGTATTTAGGGTCCGATAATACCGTTCTGCCTTTGGCTTGCTGATAGGCAAGATACTTGCCGCACTTGCAATGCCAGTAGCCCGTAGGTGAGGACTTGCCACCCGGTTCAGTCAAGGGAGGGCCTTGCTCAAATCGGAGCCTTCCCACATATGAAACGCAACCACAATGACAACAATTCACAATTGTTTTTCTTCCCAGATTTACCTTTGAAGTAGAACGGAGTAGGCTTAGGAAAAAGTCATGGAAAAATCTGAAAAAAAGTATGAGCATTTTTGTCTCTACGAACGGCAGCGGATTGAACGGTATGTCCGCAAAAAAAGAAGCCTGCAATTCATGGCGGGCAAGCTGGAAAGAAGTAAAAGTAATATCTGGTATGAGATAAAGCACAACAGCACCGGCGGGGTCTACGACGCCAAGAAAGCCCACCACAAAGCCTACGTCAAACGCAAGTATTCCAAGATACAAAATTTGAAGGTGGCTTGTGACATCAAGCTCCGGGAATTCGTGGAAACCCAGATCAAGGACGACCAATCTCCGGCGGCCATCTCGGGACGGATTAAAAAGATTGAAACGCATCTTCAAAACGCCAGCACCAAATCAATTTACAAATTTGTTTACAGTGAATACGGACGTCAAATCCAAGGTCACCTGTACCAAAACGCCGTCAAGAAAAAGGGTGGGCCAAAGCGTGGAACCAGCATCACCATTGATGGCAGGGTATCCATTGAGAAACGGCCCAAAAAGGTCGATTCCCGCAGGGAATTCGGCCACTACGAGGGTGATTTCATTGTTTCAGGTAAAGACGGTAAGGGTTCGCTACTGGTACTGGTGGAACGCAAGACCCGCTACCCTTTCTTGATGTATTTGGAAAAAAGAGATACGCTAAGCGTCAACCTGGCCATTGAAAAATTACTCCAGGGCAAGCCGGTGAAAAGCCTCACTTTAGACAACGACGTTTCTTTTAAAAAACACGAGGCGCTTTCGGAGCTACTCAAAGCCACGGTCTATTTTTGCCACACGTTCGCTTCTTGGGAAAAAGGGACGGTGGAAAACCGCAACAAAGCGGCACGCCGGTATCTGCCTAAAAAATCTGACTTGAGCAGCTATCCGCTTTCACATTTTGATATGGTCCAGGAAAAACTCCGCACACGGTTTATGGAATGTTTGGGTTTTAAAACACCCAAAGAAGCGTTTGAGGCGGAGTTAAAAAAGCAACAAAAAACACTGCCGGCAAGCAATGTTAACCTGATGGAAAATATTCAACAAATTACGATTAAAACCTAGTCCAAAATCGTTCTACTTGAGGGGTGCGGGTAGGTTGAGGGGTGCGGGTAGGTTGTTACACTTTTCGTAATGTTA
>JBBTVC010000100.1:0-4795 GCA_038063435.1 Patescibacteria group bacterium
GCTCTCTTCGGAGATAAGAAAAAAATTCTTTTATGACTTCTGCCCGCGGAGTTTTTTCGTCCCAATAATCGTAAGCGATATCTTGCATATTGCCATCTGAAGGAAAGCGGATGTAATCAAAATTTAATTCGTCAAAACCGACCCGCTCGGACTCTTTGGCCAGAAGCACAATATAATTCCAGAATTCGCGCGAGGCCGGGTCCACCCAAGTAAGCCCTTTTCGGTCTTTCCAGACCGCTCCGTTTTTCTTTTTGACCGCGAATTCCGGGTGCTTGGAAACAAAATGCTGGTCTTGAAAAACGCTGATTCGGGCGATGACGTAAATATTTTTTTCGTGCAGATATTTTATAAATTCTTTAATGTCTGGAATTCTTTTTTCAGACGCGCCAAGCGCTTGAATATAAGAGTCTCCGGTTTCAAACGAAACTCGTCCGGTATAATCTTTAACATCAATAACCACGGCATTAAGTTCGGTTGAATCTATGAATTTAACCAGACTCTCGCGCCAATCTTTAGTGCCGGCAACCCAGCTAGTCATATAAATGGCTCTTAACGACTCCGGTGTTTTAAGATGCTGAACTTTTTCTTCTTGAATCAAGGGCAGAGCCGCTTCCTGGTCTGAAGCGGTATAAAAAGGAGGTCTTGCGCGATCAAAAACAAAAAAAAGAGAAGCAATACCGAAAAACACGGCCGATGTTATCAGGTATTCTTTTTGAAAACGTTTGAGGCGTCCCATTTATTCATTATAGCTTGGTTTGTCGCGCCTAGAAATTCTTGGCCGTTTATCATCACAGCACCCGCAATTTGGCCGTCTTTCTTAAAAATTTTTACGTATTCCCGTTTTTCTTTATCAAAAACCGGCACAGAAGTTTTTATATTGGCATCATCGCTAAATGGGCCGGCATCGCCGACCAAAGCAACGGCTTGGCCTAAATGGCTTATGGAATACGCGGAAATAGTTTTAAAAATAGTTTTCTCGCTAACCATATTCAGTCCGGCTGTTCTGCCTTGCATAAAAGCGCCGGACCAATTTCCGCCAGAGCGCCTGCGGCCCGAAAAAAAATCGGGATAAATCGCGACATCCCCCGCCGCCCACACGCTTGGAAACTTAGTTTCCAAGTATTCGTTAACCTCAACGCCCCCACTTGGCGGTTTAACCGCCAAGTGGGGGGAAAACTTTAAATTACGATCAAGGCCTATGCCGACGCCGATAAAATCGGCGTTTAAATTTTTGCCCTTTTTCGTTTTTACGGATACCGAATGACCGTCTTTTTTAATTTCAGCCACTTCATCTCCGGTTATAGTTTCAACCCCGTTTTTAGCCCAAAGTCCCGATAAAATACCGAAACCGGCGTCATCCAGATAATCCGGCCAAAAGTATTTTTCGGCTACAAGCAATTTCACGCTCCAGCCGTATTTAAAAAGTATCTCAATGAACTCCAAAGCCATAAAGCCGCCTCCGACGACTAAAGCATTGCCGGCGGAACGGCCGGATAAAAACTTTTTGATTTTTAAAGCGTCGTCCAGAGTTTGCAGACGGAAAATGTTTTCGGGTGATAAAGTTTCAAAGTTCCAGGGCTTCGGACGGCCTCCTGAAGAAATAAGAATTTTTTTAGCTGTTAGTTTTCGGCCCTTGTCGGTTGTTAAAATCATGCGCGCCGGATCAAAATTTTCAACCGACTCGCCTAAAAAAATTTCTATGCCGTTTTTTTTATAGTCGTCCGCGGAACGTAGCATTACTTTCTCAAGTTCAACTTCACCCCTTATAAACTCCGGCAACAAAACCCTAGAATACAAAAAATGGGGCTCGCCCGAAATGAGCCCCAATGAACCGAGTTTGTCTTTTTGTCTTATGGTTTCAGCGGCGCTTACGCCCGCAATCCCTCCGCCGATTATTAAATACTCAAAGCTAGGCACCTAAAATTTTAGCTTTTTCAACAAGCTCCTGTTTGGTATCGGCTATAACTTGCCCAACCAAATTATCTAAATCCGGTATTTTGCTTTTCAAAAACGCGTCAAGTGTTTCCGGCTTGGTTTCAGAACCAAGCAGTTTATCAAATTCGTCTTTGTCGGTTTCGCTCAACTCGTCTAAAACGCGGATATTAATCCGTCCCTGAATTATTTCGCCGAAAGCCAAAAGGATTTCTTCCATTCTTTTGGGCGGCACATTTTCCAGCCCCAGCTCGGCTATAATATTTTTTGAAAGATAATCCTGAACCGCTTTATTCATAAATTTAGTATATCAAATTATTTAATAAGATTCCTGTTTTGGGCCGCAATTTTAAGTGCTTCGTCAATAGTTTTATCTTCAACAAACGGCAGAAGATTTTTAAGCTCGGCTTTAACCAAGGACGCAAGCTTCCACTCGGAATAAATATCCACACGGCCGGCGGTTTCGTCATTTAAATGCTGAAACAAATCCCAAAAAGTTCCTTTGCGGATTTTAAGCAAGTCTTTGACTTTGGAATTTTTAATTTGTTCGTAATAATCGGAGTCAACATTAATCGACGCCAAACGCTCCGAAATAAATTTCTCCGCGTCTGCTCCCGGGTATCCCGCTTCTAATTCAGTAAAAGTAGGCGCTTTTGGCGATTCAGGAGCTTCAACCGGCAACTGGTCAAACGGCCTTACGGGCGAAGTTTCAACCGGAATTTCTGCCGCTCCTACTACTGATGGTTTTTGTCCAAACATTTCCTCTAAACGATGTGGAATTGGCTTTCCCTCTCTCACTAAAGCGTCGTAAAGATCGCGGGCGGTACCCATTCTTTCGCCCTCAACCATAAAAATTTTTGAATCCGGATCATAAATCACTTTTGCGCCCGGATGCACTAAATCAACTTCGCTGATATGAAAAACTCCTTCCTTTTCGGGAATATAAACATAACTGTCGCGCCAAGCGTCGTTAAAATCGGGATTGGACATGCCCATCCTTTCGGCAATTCCCCTGGTCGCTTTCCAAAGATTTCCGCCTTGGCTTATGGTTTTACTATATTTATCCGCCAGAGCCTCCGCGGTTTTGCCCGCAATCGGCGGAACTCCGGCAACTTCACTGCCCGCCGGCGGAACTCCTCTTCCAAAAGATTCGGGAGACACAGCTCCGCCTCCAGAAAATTTTTCGGATAAATATTCGTAAGTGGGTTCGGCGAGAAAAGAGGCCCCCACGCCCAAAGCGCCGGCAATCAACGCTTTTTCAATGTTAATTCTTTGTTTTTGGCGCGCGATTCTGGCGTATTCGCGAATCATATTTTCTTTGGCAAATAAAAGCTCTTTTTGTACGCCCGAAATTCTTATATCGTTAAGGATTTCGGCCTGTTCCTGTTTTATTTTTTCAATATTCTTTTTTGCGGCTCTATCAACAAAAGGCGCAACAAACTTATCAAGGCCTTTATACGCCCATCCGGCCACAAAACCGCCGACAAGAGACCTGGCCAGTTTCGCGCCGCCATAAGCGCCAACCGCCCATAGGCCAGCCGCGCCTCCGGTAAAAATGAAAGCGCCGGTGGCAATTCCAACGCCTAAAGCAATTCTCGTGCTTTTAGGAATCTTTGAATAATTGTGCCAAAGTTTTTTAAAAATACCGGGGGCTTCTTTTGATTCTGTGGACGCCCTTTTTTCATATTCTTTCTGTAAATCAAGTTCCATCGCGACCACTTTTTCCAATCTCTCTAAATTATACTTTTGCGGCCCGCCTTCCGGCGCCATTTCTTCAGGCAGATAAAACGGCTTGCCTTTTTCGGTGACTCCTGATTTTTCAATTAAAAGCTGGTGATATTTTTCTTTTGCGGCCAGAGCCGCGTCCCACAAAGAATCATGTTGATCTGCAAAACTCTTTTTAGCCTTTCTCTCTAAATCTTGCCATTCAAAATAAGCATTTTTTAATTCTTCATCCAAAACTTCTTTTCCGGCTTCGGCCTCAACAACTTCTTCGGTTTTGCGCGAAGCCAAATCGCGTTCCATTTCTTCTTTTGCCTTTGGCACAAGCGTTTCAAAGCCCTTATCAGTTACGCGCCATTCCTTGCCTTCTTTTTCCATTTCGCCACGGCGCGAAATGTCGCTCGTATAACCTCCGCGCTGAGATTGCAATTTTTGCTCCTCTTCCGGAGTTCTGGTTTTAGGCGTTTCAACCGCCGCATTTTCCTTACCCAAATCTAAATCAGGCGCCGGTGGTTTAGCCGCGCCTTCCCTCTCTGCTTTATATTCAGCAGGGCTTATGGCCTTAAATCGCTCTAAGGGGTCTAAAGGGTTTTGTTCCATATTAAATACAATTATACACCAATTTTAGAAAAAAAGCAAGCCCTCCGATGTCCGCCGGAGGGCTTTAAAAAACGCCTTATATCATGGGGCTTGCGGACTTGCCTTCGGCCATAGCCGTCCAAAAAGCCAAAACAGCTATGACAATACCTGTCACGATCATAAGATACTTGTGCAAAGACGGATCAAGGCCCAAAAAAGGCATTAAAATGACCCAGAGACCCAAAACTCCGTTAACCCAATTCTGCCACATAATTTTATATTAAATTTTACTAAAAATAATAATAAAGGCTCAAACGACCTTACTGTGTTATCTTAACACGCTCTAAAAAGAAAAAACGGCGGTTATCCACAACCGCCGCTTAGGACTGTTTGCTCAACTACTTAATGTGCAGCGCCCCGCTTATTTCAACCCATGTGCCGTAATTTACTCCGCTATAGTATAAAAGATGGTTCATCCGACGAAACTCGCCATACGACAAGCCGAAGACATTGGCCAGATGATGATAAACATCGCCCAGTTTTATTTTGTACCAGAGCCTTG
>JBBTVC010000101.1:0-1008 GCA_038063435.1 Patescibacteria group bacterium
TTGACGAGGAAGATATCGCCGAAGTGGTTTCGCGCTGGACAGGCATTCCGGTGGCAAGAATGCTGGAGTCGGAAATGGATAAGCTGACGCGAGCCGAAGAATCTTTGGCTAAGCGGGTTATCGGCCAAAAAGAAGCTATTGAGGCCGTGGCTCGGGCTTTGCGGCGCAGCCGCGCCGGCCTTGCCGATGAATCAAGGCCCATCGCATCTTATATGTTTTTGGGGCCAACCGGAGTCGGTAAAACCGAACTGGCGAGAGCGCTGGCGGAATTTATGTTTAATGACGAAAAATCATTGGTGCGTATTGATATGTCCGAGTATATGGAGCGTCATTCAGTCGCCCGTTTGATTGGAGCGCCGCCGGGATATGTCGGTTATGAAGAAGGGGGCCGTTTGACCGATACTGTGCGCCACCGGCCGTACAGTTTGATTTTATTTGATGAAATAGAAAAAGCTCATCCGGAAGTTTTTAATCTTTTGCTCCAGATTTTGGATAACGGTCGTTTAACCGACAGCAAGGGCAAGACCGTTAATTTCAAGAATACTATTATCATTATGACTTCAAATGTAGGGAGCGGTTATTTCCGCGAAATGTCCAGTTTGGGCTTTTCATCGGAGTCGGACGATGAATTAAAGAGCAAAGAAAATAATTTCCGCAATAAAGTTTCGGAATCTTTGCGCCAAACTTTTAAGCCGGAATTTTTGAACCGTTTGGATGAAACTTTGATTTTTAATTCTTTGCGGCCGGCCGATGTTGAAGCGATAGTCGGTCTTCAGTTCGGCGAAATTGAAAAGAAGCTTGCTTTACGTCAGATTAAAGTAAAGATAAGTCCGGAAGTAAAAAAATTTATTTCCGTTCAGGGGTTTGACCCGGATTATGGAGCCCGGCCGATTCGGCGGCTGATTCAAAAAGCTATTTTGGACAATTTAGCCGACAAAATTATTAAAGGCCAAATTAAAGATGGTCAGAAAGTTAAAATTTCAATTTCCGGAAAAGTGGCGGGCCAGC